>CAMAXD010000266.1 GCA_945861975.1 Candidatus Kuenenia stuttgartensis
CCCATGTCCGCCAGACGGCTGGCCAGCTTTGGCCAGTCGCTCCGGATGCGTTGAATCCAATCGCGGGTTGATCTCCGGCAGTCGGTACTGGATTGTCGGCATACCACCAAATGATCAATATGCCCCGCGATCTCTCGGGCAGTTGCCAGAGAGATCTTGCCGACATGAATTGCCGATCGACGGCCATCCAGTCCATGGAAGATGACTCGCCGCAACCCGGTGTTCTTTTGAGTAGATACACTCGCCATCAAGACAGTCCTTTCTGTGAGCAAGGGTTAAGATCAATCAGGCATCAGGAGAACCCGACTCGTCATCGTCGCCAAACTGGAAACACATCGTCTCGTCAGCATCCAGCCAGTGGTTCCGCACCTTGAACTCCCGCAGACCGGCGTCATCCCATTTTGCAACCTGCATCGTGAGCCACAGCTCGAACTCGCGAAAGACGTAGACCTTGTCCTGGTCGCCCGCTTCACCGGCTCCCGATTCGAGGATGAACCTGCCGATCACATCATCAATGTTCTCGTGACGCTGGTAATCCAACCGATGTGAATGGCCACGGAACCAGACGTAGTATTCAAACTGGTGGTCAAGTAACGCTTCAACATCGATCGGCTGCGTCAGCAGTTTCCGGAGTTCCTCCGGCGTGAGCTTCTTTTCAGGCATATGCGTTTCTCCAGAATATTAAGTGCGTCATCAGACGTTGGATTGCAGCCATATCGTATGCTGTACTGGCTGGTTCGATGATGTCTCTTACCATCTTTCCAGCCTCAATGTGCGTCAGCATATCGCGGAAGTTGAAGCGGCATTCCTTCGCCAACTTCTGGAACTCTCTTGTTGTAGCACCACCCAGTCCTTCCAGTTGAGCAATCTCCCGGGCTCTTTCCACAATTTCTGTCGCACAGTCTTCTACTGTCAGCTCAAACTTCACGCAACGACTCGTCAGAGGGTGACTGTCAATGTCGTCGAACAACGCTTGCTGTCCGAGTGCCGTCGTTGTGAAGACCCAGGTCACATGGGCCGGAATACGTTCCAGTACGACCAGCAGTTTTCTCACTGAATCCTTACGGAGGCCGTGAGCTTCATTCACCAGCACAGCCCGTCCGCTCTTTTCACCGATGGCTCGGCATCGAACGAGCCGCTCGATGTCATCCAGTCCTTTCGGTGTGAGTTCTCCGGCATCTGCTTCAATGAAGTTTTCAGGATCGCAGACATCGCCAGCAATCAGATAGGCCATGGACGTCTTGCCGATGCCCGACGGACCGGAGATCCAGAACGCCCGACCGCCAAGTGATCCCCGGCGTTTCATGCTTTCGATTGCCCGCTTATGCCGGGTATGACCGACAAGGTCTTCCCAGCACGACGGGCGGTGAACCTGAAACAAGGCTTTTCCCATAGGTGCAAACTCCAGGAGTTAAGGAAACAGAGTCATGAATCCAGTTGAGCCACAGGAGCGGTGCTTCGCAGCACTTCAAACAGTCGAGCAGTTACGTCCTCTAAACTCTGCCCCTGCGGACAGAAGCCACCTCGGTCGAGCCAGCGTCTCAGGTTCCGGGCATGTTCCCGGGCCGCTTCAACGTCATTGTCTTGCAATGACGCCAGCATTTCGCGATAGCAGGCGGTTGGGTCCATTGTGGGCTGTCCTCGTAGAGGCATTGGATACTCAAAACGACAGAGTCAGTCTGCCGGACAATCCAATAAACGGCCTCTACGCAACGCGATATCGTACGCACACGTAAGAGAAGTAAGGGACCAGCCGACACTGCTGGTCCCTCGGGTCTGATATCAACTAGCCAGAGACAGGGCGATTCGGAACGCTTCAACACTCCGGCTGGCGGTCACGCCGAACAGGGCACTCTCGTAACGCCGCTGAGCAGTACGCTGTGGGATCTTGCCCACACCTTTGTCATGTTGCAGCCAACCCGTGTAGGCATTAGCCATGTTCCACGCGGTTGACCCGGCAATTCGCTTCTCATTCTCGAACCGTTTCACAAAATTAGAGTAGCCCTCTTTGGCCCGCTCAGCGGCTCGTTCCTCAGCCTCAGTCTTAGCGTTGAACTCAACGTTACCGAAATGCTTCGAGTAGCAGTCATGGAAGAACCGCTGGAGGTCTTCGGTCTTCACTCCTGTGTCCCGCATCGCCAGCATGGCCGTTCTGTTGGCCTGGATCGTCGTGAAGTACTGCCGCCCCAGTCGTTTGGCTTCGTCCAATTTCTGACGAGTGTTCCCAGTGTGGCGGATGGCAGCAAAGGCTGAATGAGTCTTCACGATGTTACCCAGTTGATTTTGACACCAAATGCGTTTGGTCATGGGCGTCATCCGGCAACTCAGGCTTCCATCGTGACCGTTGCAGAACAGCATGAACGGCGACACTTCATCGCCGTCACCAATGTCAAAGCTGTCGCCTCGACACTGGAAGAACACTCTGGCTCCACCAGCAACGACGCCAGCATTGCAGAACCGGAGTTGCTGATCGTTTCGCACAGCGTCTGCCAGGTCGATCAGCTCTCGATTCTGGATGGTCTGAAACGCTGCTGTAACCACACCAATGACCTGACGGCTGTCGCTGCGGACATTGGCCACATGAGTCTTGACTGGCTCACCGGTGTGCAGGGTGAGCGGAACACGATCCACACACCAGTTCAAGTAGCGTTCCACTTCGCTGCGGTCGATGTCTGAATCAGCACCGAGTTGACTCAAGGTGTGGCCGTAGGCCGTGGTCGTCTTCGGCATCTCTGCGGCGATGTTCACGAGTTCTTCTGGGTAGTCGTCTTCGATGAACTCGACAGCGGTATCATCGTCCAGATTTTCTGGGGGCAATCCCAACAGGGCATTGATGCGGTCCATGTCATACATTGCGGCTGACTCCGATTACCAGGGGAAGTGAATTAGCAAAGTCGAAGGTGACTCTGCCGGACTGCTCTGGAAAACGGTGTCTATGCAACGCGGTATGGCGGGGGTGCGGGTAAGGGAGGCTGGAGCGTACGACTGGCTGTGGCGGTAAAGCTGGAGCAACTCGGACTTGTTTCGCTCAAACAACTCTGGTGCGACCTCGCTCCGCTTCGAGGAACCGCCTGATGCGGACCCGCATGTCAGGTGGTGTGGTAAGGACCGTCAGTGACGGCGGTCCTTACTCGATTTCGCATTTTACTCGCCAAGCTGGAACGGGTCTCGCTCTTCATCACCTACGCCGGAGACATCGCGATTCTGCAACAGTGGTGGTTGTCGTTGGGACTGAGAATACGAATCAGGCGGAGCCACCAAATTGTTGACTTGCATGGTAGTCGTACGTGACCGATTTTCTTCAAGCTGAAATTGGCGTCGTGCAATTCTCGCTTTGGTTTCAATGTCTTGGCAGAGTCGGTAAAGATTGAGGGCTTGTTCGGTAATCAGCCGGACGACCGTGCATGATTTACGGTTGTCACTGACAATTGTGAGAGAGCTGGTGAAGAACCCTTGGCTTATTCGGACATCTTTGAAATCAACGTAATTGATATCGAACATATCAATCTTGGTAAAGAAACGTTTGAAGACCATCACGCGATGCGTAGACAGCAAGACGATGTCAGCGAAGATTGAAAAAGGGAACTGCCGCTGAACGGCGATTGCTACGGGTTGTTCATACTGCATCAAGTACGGTTCAACCAACGCAAATTTGTCCGGCGCAGCTGAGACTGCCGCAAGCATTCGGCGACTATCGCGGGAAAACTCGTCTCGATGGGCTGGCTGTTGTGCGAGTTCTGGTTGTATGGGTGCAGATGGGCGTTGCGGACGAACTTTCGGCGAAGCCTTCGGCTTTGCAGGCTCAGGCTGTGGTGGCGCAGCCGTTGTTACGCGCCGAGGTGCTTCGAGGGTGACCGGATTTTGGCAGGCTGGGCATTTGGCAGTACGACCTAACGAAGACACTGGAACGGCGAGCGTCTTGCCGCAGTGTGGACAAGTGATTCGAAGTTTGTCGGTCATGTACTACACCCAGTAAAGCACCAGATTAAATGCGAACTCTGAATTACACGCGCCGTGTGATATTGGCCGGGAGGGCCAGAAAACACAGGGCTTGTGCAGGATTATTCCAATATCAACGCGTCATGTAGTGTTAGAATACCGACCGTTCCTCCGTGAAGTCAATCTAGCCCCCCGACACCACCCATATTCAGCCCGCTCGTGAACCGCCTGAAGGAGCCCAGCCCAACCTGCTGAACTCCATCGACCTTCCACTTTTACCAGCGATTCCCGCTTCGCCACTCCTGAATGCTGATCGCCTTATCGAGCCCCACTACTACGTGATCGATCAGCGGAATGCCGACAACTTCAGCCGTCTGCTCCAGACGCTCGGTCACACTGATGTCCTGATCGCTCGGCGTAGGATCGCCGCTGGGATGATTGTGGACGGCGATGATGCAGTTTGCCGCATCCCGGATCGCAGGGCGAAAGACTTCTCTCGGATGGACCAGGCTGTTTCTCAACGTGCCGACGGTGATCTGATGGCAATCGATGGGAACGTTCTTCGTGTTCAGCGTAACGATCCAGAATTCCTCCTGTTGGCTCTCTCGTGCCATCCGGCCAAACTGCTTCAGGCAGAATTGCATCGCTGTGGCGGGGCTTGTGATGCGTGTGGATGATTCGTACTCACTTCGAAGTTCAGCGATACGAAGACCGATCTCAACTCCAGCGAGCAGGCGTTCAACAGCTTCCGCCTTCATGCCGCTGCAGATTTCAAGGATCTCCGCAGTCCCAGCATCAGCAAGCTTCTTCAGGCCCATTTTCTCGATCAGCTTGTGAGCATCAGCGTAGGCTATAGCCCCACGTCGACCAGTGGCTTTAGCAATGAGTTCAACGGGTGAGCAGTTCAGCAACGAGCGATTCATAGACGACCCTTCTGAGAGAGGAACCATTGATCTGACCTCCATCAAAAACGGCCTCATCGCAACGCGATTAGAACGGTCAACATCACACACCGTTTCCGCCTTCTTACTCACCATTATTTGCGGGAAAACGCGGGAAAAACCGCATCGCGGAAAGATTCCGGGAGGGCTCGAATCTTCGAAAAATGGCAGTCACTTTCAGCGTCTCCCGTCGTTTATTGAAGCAGTGAAACCGCTGCGAAGCCTTGCCAGGTCAAACCGTTTGACCGACAGCGGTTCAGCTCAGAAACGCCGACACCGCAACACGGTACGACGCACACCGAAAGGACACCTTACAATGATTAAACAATGGCTTGAGATTCAGCGCATAGCCTGCGCTGAAGCGCGTCGCAAAGGCTTCAGAGATCCCGACACGATCGAAGACATTTTGCAGTCCGTCTCTCTCTCATTGCTGGCGGAACAGGATCGCAATCAGGAACTGACACTTGATGACCTTGTGAAGCGGGCGCGATGCAGAACCCTGGATGCCATCAAAGCTTTTCGCCGAGCCGAACACCGGCAGCAGAAGGCGATTGAATCGCAGTGCGTGGTCTCTGTTCGTGTCAATCGTCAACCGCTGTTCTGATCGATACCGCGTGTCAGTTTCTTTCTTTCCCTGTTTCACTGGAGAACGTCGCCTATGTCAAAAAACTACGCCATGCAGTCACGCAGCTCGTTACGCGTTGCCGAGCCAGCGAAGAGCACGACCGCAAAGCAGCAGAGAGCCATTGAAGCTTTTGAAACGTCGCTGTTTACCCGTGACCGTGAAGCGGTCCTGAATCGGAAGTTGTTTGCACTGAAGGCGGCAGAGTTTCTCTGTGAGATTATCCGCACTGGTGCAGCAACCGCTGAGGCAATCGCCAAGGCCGAGCCGGAACGCTTTGAGGAGATCCTGAAAAACCTCCCGAAGGATTCAGAAGCCAGGCCAACCTTGCAGCCAGCTCGGAAGGTATCGGCGGCAGCCTCAAAGGCATCTGGCCTCATTGTTCATGCGGTCGGAACGCGTGTCTTCCGGGACAACCGGAAAGGCACCACGTCGACGAATGAAGAGACCATGATTGAAGCTTCCCTGATCGGCGACGATGGCCGGAAGATGTCCGAGATCAGAACCCTGAAGACCTGGAGCCGATGGATTGCCCTGATTGATGCCTTTCCGGAGATCCGGCAGAAGGTCACGGCCTTGTCCTGATGGCCAACGCGTATAGCTCGAACGAAGCCCTGGCAGGTTGCAAGACTTGCCAGGGCTTTTGGCGTTTGGCCGGATGCATCAGGCACCACAACAGCCCGGCAGCGTCGACAATCGCCGGGGATTACGTCGGATCTTGCGTCGGCAGCTCACCATGCATCACCGAAGAGCAGCATTTTCCCGCTGAATCGGCATCGAGTGCGATTCCCTTAGAGAATCGAACCGCCATCAGATCAGCTCTGCGCGGTCGACGTCATGCCAGGGAAGTTAGCGTCTGGAACAGATGGGGGGTATCTGGACCCGGTCACGGTCCTTTGGGTCTTTGGTAGTACGTCTGGATTTTTTCAGGTTTTTGAAATTCCGAAAAACGCAGTCGCACCCCGGAAAAGCGTGTCGGCCCGGAGAGCATTTCAGCAGACAGCGAAGTACATGGCGGCGTTTGACTATCTACTCCACTGGTGCAACACTCCGGGTCGCCTACATTCCAATACCGTGCCAGAAAATCCAGTCTGATGGACAAAAAACAACTCAGCGAACGCGACATCTGCACAAAGTTTGTCGTGCCTGCGCTGCAATTAGCTGGTTGGGACATTCAGCAACAGGTTCGAGAAGAGCATTTCTTCACCGCGGGTCAAGTCTTGGTAAAGGGCAAGACTGTGAAGCGGGGAAAGCGGAAGTTCGTCGACTTCCTGCTGTCCTTCAAAACAAATATGCCGCTGGCACTCATCGAAGCGAAAGACAACAATCACAGCATCGGCAGCGGAATGCAGCAGGGGCTCGACTACGCAAGAACGCTGGACGTGCCGTTTGTTTTCAGCACCAATGGCGACGGATTTCTGTTTCACGACCGCCTGAACACGTCTGGCAACATCGAACAGGAACTGAAGCTGGACCAGTTCCCGTCCCCCGCAGACCTTTGGGATCGATACTGCAAGGCCAAACAATTCAATCAGGCAGCTCTGCCGGTTGTCTCGCAGGACTACTACTCCGACGGCAGTGGCCGGACGCCGCGTTACTATCAAACGATCGCCATCAATCGAGTCGTTGAAGCGATTAGCAACGGCAAAAAACGAGCAATGCTGGTGATGGCGACAGGTACTGGAAAAACGTTTACCGCCTTTCAGATCATCTGGAGACTCTGGAAATCCGGCCAGGCGAAACGCATTCTGTTCCTTGCGGATCGTAACATCCTGATTGATCAGACAATGGTGAATGACTTCCGCCCATTCAAAGGTGCGATGGCGAAACTCAGCGCAAAGAACAAAACCATAGAGCTCTCCGATGGCACCACGGAGGTACTCGATTTGGCGATGGATAAAAAGCGTACCGTCAACAAGTCTTTCGAAATCTATCTGTCGTTGTATCAGGCAGTTTCCGGGACCGAAGACATTCGGAACGTGTACAAGCAGTTCTCTCCAGATTTTTTTGATCTCATCATCATCGACGAATGCCACCGGGGCAGTGCCGCAGAAAACAGCTCTTGGCGTGAAATCCTGAACTACTTCAGTTCCGCCACACAAGTCGGCCTCACCGCCACGCCGAAGGAAACAGAGGACGTTTCCAACACCGACTACTTTGGCGAACCGGTCTACACGTACTCGCTGAAGCAGGGAATCGAAGACGGATTCCTTGCACCGTACAAAGTCATTCGCATCGACTTCGATCGAGACATTCAGGGCTGGAGACCACAGGCCGGACAGCTCGACAAGCACGGCAACCCGATTGAAGATCGAATCTACAATCAGAAAGACATGGATCGGCGACTGGTTATGGAAGAACGGACCAACCTGGTGGCCAGGAAAATTACCGAGTTCCTGAAAGCCACGAACCGTTTTGACAAGACCATCGTCTTCTGCGACGACATCGACCACGCAAGTCGAATGCGTACTGCGCTGGCGAACGCGAACTCAGATCTGGTCGCGGAAAACGACAAGTACGTGATGCAAATCACCGGCGACAATGCCTTGGGTAAGGCCGAACTGGATCAGTTCATTCATCCGGAAGAGAGATATCCGGTCATCGTCACCACATCCGAACTGATGACAACCGGGGTCGACGCTCAGACCTGCAAGCTGATCGTTCTGGATAAAACCGTTCAGTCGATGACCAAGTTCAAGCAGATCATCGGGCGCGGCACTCGCAT
>CAMAXD010000267.1 GCA_945861975.1 Candidatus Kuenenia stuttgartensis
GCCCGACGCAACCGAATAAACCCCCGAGTGATTAAGCGAAAAATGTCCCGCTGGAAGAAATGCCGTCCAGAACACAGAAAACTCAAACCGTTAACGAAAACCTTTGCCCAGACTGTGGTTATGAATAATTGAACGGTATTGCGTTTAACGGCAAGCCGCAGGCGAAAGTGTGATTCTCTCTTCTGTTAAATCGTTTTAGTGTTGGCTTCAGCCAGCAAGCTCATTGGCAACAGCCGAACCGCAAAGCAGACTGAAGTTCGCTCCACGAATAAGACCACACGAGAAAGTTCTTTCGAAAACCTGCGAACCATTTCGCGGCGTCCAGCGTCTTACCCGCGTTACACATTTGCTCCTGTCGCTGCAGGAACATTCTCAAAGGGAGCCTGGTGCTTTCATGTTGATTTCACGATCGAGTTTGAAAGGACAAGTTGCTGAACAGGAACAGAATAGCGCCGCTGCCGTCTATTCTTTTTCCAATCAGCACTTGCGCCTGTGACTCTCGGTCGTGTTCGGAATCCCTTTCGAAGCCCGGTGTCACAAACACTGGGCTTTTTTTGTGCCCGGAGTGCGTCACTGAAGCTAAACGCGGGGCAGTAGCTTAGACGGCAAAGCATCTGGCTGAAGACCAGAGGAGATGGATTCGAGCACCATCTGCCCCACTGCAAATCGGCTCGTGCAACTCAGTTCTCATCGGCGCGTTCGACTTCTGGTGAGGTTACCGGACTTTCACTCTGGTCAGGTTGGGTTCGAATCCCACACGCGTCACTCGTATCTCATCACAGCTCGGTGGTGCATCGGCAGCATGTCGCTCTGATAAGGTGGCGGTGATGGTTCAATTCCTGCCCAACGCACTGACACCAGTTTTCCACCAGTGTTTACAAAGCGAAGATCGTCGTAATATCAGCGATGAATGCCCGATCTCTGAAAACTCGAAAGGCAGCCGGATACGGCTGGCCGGTCCGCATTGCTAATGCGTGCCTCTTCCCAGAGATAAGGGTTCGAATCCCTTGCCTTCCTCTTGTTTCACTCCTGTATTTTTCCACTGCTGTTTGAGAATTCGCATCTCGCCAAACTGGGCCGCCCGCATCGTGAACTGCATCAACAATAGTTGGAACTTGCTCAATTCCAGGTTTTCTAAAGGCAATTTGATGCGACCTCCCCCGCTGGTTATGATTCCCCTTTGGAAATACGCCCTCTTGACTGAGGGCCTCACGGGATCGCGGTGATAATCCGCAAAGTGGCTGGAGTAACCAATGGCGATTGAATCGTCAGAATGTCTGACGCGATATGAAGGACACGGTGTTCTGTTTGACTACCCGGGTTTCTGGGAACTGACTGAAGAAGTCGACGGCGACGACGTCCTGCTCACCGTATCCGCAGACGGAGCATGCTTCTGGGCACTCCGAATCCTGCGTGAATGTCCGCGAGCCGAAGAAGTCGTGACCTCCTGCGTTGAAGCGTTTCAGGAAGAGTACGAGGACACGGAAGTTCAGATCACCAAGGGCACTCTGGCAACAATGCCGGCGGTCTGCCGAGAACTCCAGTTTTACTGCTTCGAACTACTGAACTGCGTCACGTTGAGCAGTGTACGAGCGTCCGACATGAGTCTGCTGGCCTGGTGGCAGGGAACGGACCATGAACTGACTGATGTTCGCTCGGTGTTTGAACAGATCTCGCAATCTGTCAGAATACTGTCTCTGCACGGCTAATCTTCGAGCGGAAAAATTGAGGCTGCGCACAGAATCACTGTACCGGAACTCTTCCGGATCGTATCTCCAGGACATTGCATTTTCATGAAGTCACCGACCTCACTGCCGACATCTGCCGAATTCCAGAAGCTTGCCAGCCACGCGAGGTTTGTTCCGGTTTACCGACAACTGACGGCCGACACGTTGACCCCCGTGACAGCCTACCAGCGAATCGCAACCGGGCCCTGGTCGTTTCTGTTTGAGAGCGTCGTCGGTGGTGAGCGAGTCGGTCGCTATAGTTTTGCGGGGAGTGATCCGTTTCTGATTCTTTCTGCAACCGGCAAGAAGATTACGATCGATCACATCGGCGTGGAGAAACGCGAGTTCTCCTGTGACGATCCCCTGAAAGTGCTCGACGCCGAAGTCGCCAAGTATCATGCGGCCACGCTGCCGGATCTCCCTCGTTTCTGTGGAGGAGCCGTCGGCTTCGCAGGTTATGACGTCATCCGTTATACAGAGAATCTGCCGAACGTTCCTACCGACGATCGCCATTTTCCGGACATGACGTTCGCGTTCTACAGCTCAATGGTTGTGTTTGACCATATCCGGAAAGTCGTTCTGGTCGTCGTGCTTGCAGACACATCCATCGGAAAGCTCGATGAGTCCCGCGCGAGCGCCGAAGGGCGACTCGATGTCATCTGTCGCCAACTTTCAGTAGGTGCTGGCGATGTTCAACTGACTGATATCGACCTGACTGTAGAACCCACTCCGGAGGTTCGCTCCAACTTTACTCAGCCTCAGTTTCATGAAGCGATCGCTAAGTGCAAGGAGTTCATCAAGGCCGGCGATATTTTTCAGGTCGTGATCAGTCAACGATTTGAGTATCCCAGCAAAGCTCAGCCTCTGGATGTTTACCGTTCGCTGCGGATGGTGAACCCAAGCCCATTTATGTTTCTGCTGCGAACGCCGGAAGTCGATTTGGTTGGCAGTTCGCCGGAAATCATGGTGCGGGTTGAGGACGGAGAAACCACAATTCGACCTCTCGCAGGAACTCGCCCACGCGGCAAGACACCTCAGGAAGATCGCGATCTCGCCGAAGAACTGCTGGCGGATCCCAAAGAACGGGCCGAGCATGTCATGCTGATTGACCTCGCTCGAAATGATGTGGGACGCGTCGCCGAATATGGATCGGTCAAACTAACCGACGCGATGGTTGTGGAACGTTACAGCCATGTGATGCATATTACGTCGAACGTCTCGGGCCAGCTTCGCAAAGGTCTCTCGGCCATCGAAGCCTTGCGAGCAGGCCTTCCTGCCGGCACAGTTTCCGGCGCGCCAAAAGTGCGAGCGATGGAGATCATCGACGCAGTCGAACCTCAGAAACGAGGTCCCTACGGCGGAGCAGTGGGCTATATCGATTTCACCGGCAACATGGACACCTGCATTGCCCTGCGAACACTGGTGATGAAGGACGGCATAATCTACATCCAGGCCGGAGCAGGCATTGTCGCCGACAGTGTTCCCGAGATGGAATACAAGGAAACTCAGAACAAAGCGCGAGCCATGCTGAAGGCCATTCATATTGCGGAAACCCAGTTGATGTAACACGGACATTTTGTGTCTATTTGCACCGGCAGTCCGGAGAGCGTTCAAGCATTGCCTCCGCTGAGTTGTCCCGACGCCCCGAATCCGCGAACATGCCCCGCATATACTGGCAGAATTCATTGGCCATTCCTGCGGAGAGACTCGTGCATTACCGAAAGGTGCTCACGATCCTTTGGATCACTATCCTTGCTGCAAATGACCCGGCTGATGCTGTTGCGGCGGGTGACGCTCCGGCATTTGAAAAGGACGTCGCTCCACTTCTGATCCGACGATGTCTCGAATGTCATCAGTCGGCGAATCCTTCAGGCGGACTCAGTTTGCAGTCAGCTGCGGACTTGGCCAAAGGCGGTGATTCCGGAGTCGTGGTCGTGGCAAAGTCGGTGAAAGAAAGCCGGCTGATTGAGCGAGCCCTGGCTGGAGAAATGCCCCCGCTGAAACATGGCGAAAGCCAGAAACTGCCGGACTCAGAAATTGAGATCCTGCAGCGTTGGATTGCTGATGGAGCGACATTCCCAGCCGACCGCCATCTCGATCTCTACGAACAGACCACGGATGTTCGAGGTGGGCGCGACTGGTGGTCGTTTCAGCCCCTGACAGAAGTCACGCCGCCAGCCGTCGAAGGGCTTTCGTCGGACGCTCACCCGATCGACAAGTTTGTCGCCCTCGAACTTCAGAAACAAGGACTTACCCCCGCACCGAAGGCTGATGCTCGAACTCTGATTCAGCGGCTGTATTGGGACGTGACCGGCCTGCCTCCATCGGCCAATGAGATTCAGAAATTCCTGGCCGCGCCGCAGAACTCAGAAACAAACTCAGCATTGATTGATCGGCTTCTGGCCAGTCCGCAATTCGGCGAACGCTGGGCTCGCCATTGGCTGGATGTTGCTCGCTTTGCGGAGACATGTGGTTACGAGCGGGATCAGGTGAAACCGTTTGCGTGGAAGTATCGCGATTGGGTGGTCAATGCTTTCAACAATGACATGCCGTATGATCAGTTTATTCGCGAACAACTAGCGGGGGATGAGCTTCCCGATCGGACTGAGCAGTCCGTTATCGCAACTGGGTTCCTCTGCCTGGGCACGTGGAACGATGAACCCAACGATGCCGAAGACTACAAGTACGAACGGCTCGAGGATCTGGTTCATACGACATCTTCAGCGTTCCTCGGAATGACCACCAAGTGTGCTCGTTGCCATGATCACAAGTTCGATCCGATTCCGCAGACGGACTACTATCGAATGGCCGCGGCTTTTTGGCCCGGCCCGATTCAGCCTCGTGGAAGAGATTTGCTCGGAGGAGTTTCCGCCGATGAACTTGGTTACCAGGAAGTGCTCGGATGGACCGACATTTCAAAGAGTCCGGCTTCGTTGCACAAACTAAAAAACGGCGAACGCAATCAGCCTCTCGAAGCCGTCAGCGCCGGGGCTCTTACCTTTGCTCCAGATCAGTATCGCGACTTCACGTTCGCGGTAGAATCTGTTCCTACGACCAGCCTGCGTCTGCAGTTGGCGGAATGGATTGCCAGCGAGAAAAATCCGCTGACGGCTCGAGTGATCGTGAACCGTATTTGGCAGCATCACTTTGGCCAGGGACTCGTTCGATCGTCAAACAACTTTGGATACACCGGCGACAAACCGACTCATCCTGAGCTTCTGGATTGGCTGGCGTCCGAGTTAATCCGGAATCGCTGGAGTCTGAAGCACATCCACCGCTTGATTCTGACATCCCAAACGTGGCAACAGGCTTCGCTGCATCCGCAACAGGATGAATATTCTCAGAAGGATTCAGCCAACCGTTTTCTGTGGCGTGCCAATCGCCGGCGCAAGGATGCGGAATCCCTGCGAGACGCGTTCCTGGCGGCGACTCAGGAGCTGCAGCTATCTCTCGGTGGGCCCAGTTTCTATCCCACGATCAGCGCCGACGCGTTGGAAGGACTGTCGCGAAAGACATCGGCGTGGACGGCATCACCAGAAGCCGACCAGCATCGCCGAAGTCTCTACATCTTTACTCAACGCAGTCTGCTGCCGCCCATGATGACGACGTTTGATATGTGTGATTCCACGATGTCCTGCGGGCAACGTGATGTCACGATCGTGGCTCCTCAGGCTTTGACATTGATGAACAACGAATTCGTCCACAAGCGTGCAACCGCGATCGCGTTGGCCTGCGGGAAGAATACTGAGACGATAGCGGATCATCAGATTCGGCAGGTCTGGGAAATGATCCTGGGTCGTCAGCCAACGGATGAAGAACTCACGTTGTCCATGGCTCATGTAGAAAATCAGTTGCATCGTTTTCGCGAACCAAATGCGACTTTGGCGGGATCAGTTTCACCAGCGAACAGCGAGAGTATTCTCGAGCTGCTCCGGACGGCCACGCTGCACCTTGATGCGTCCTCCGGCGTTCAGGTAAGCCAGAACGGAAGAGTCGAACGATGGCTCGATGGAAATGCGGCGATGCATCATGCTGCTCAGGAGATCGCCGCACATCAACCGTCGCTCGTGAAAAACGCGATCAACGGCCATCCCGCACTTCGATTCGATGGAGCGTCCAGCTTTCTGAACGTCACGGGACAACTCCTTCATGATGATGAAATCACGGTGTTCGCGGTCGTTACCGATCACGCTCCGGATGGTCATCGAGAAATCATTTCCAACTGGAGTGGTCGCGACGGCAACTCGGCGACCTCGTTCTTTGTCGGCATGACGAATAAGAATTCCATTCGCCTGAGCGACGCGTTCTCCGGAGTCGGTGAGATTCACGATCGCCAGAATCCATTTCTGATCACCGCCACTAACGGCAGTCGCGGTGCCGCCGTCTATCAACAAACGCGCATCGTTGTAGAGCAGCCGAATCCTGTCCCCACGCGACGACTGGACACGTCGTGGGTGATCGGCCAACAGGGCAACATCAACGGAGAATACTGGAATGGCGACATCGCCTATCTGTTGATATTTAATGAACAAATGTCCCCTAACAAGCGCAAATTAATTCAGGACCACCTCATTGAGCGTTATCAGTTGCCTTCCTTGAGTGAACCTGTTGCTCCATCGATGACTCCCGAACAACTGGCCATCGCATCATTGAGTGTCGTGCTCTTCAACTCGAATGAGTTCGCTTACGTCGATTAGCCTTCAATCAAGACGCCACCGGGTTTACCCACAATGGCGTGGACTTAAGGGAAATTTGTAGCTGAAGTCGCGTAGACTTCCGGTGATTTGGCAGGAAAGCCGGAACTCTTGGCGAGTTCCGCTACGCTAAGTCCACGCCATTGGGGGTTTACCCCGGTGGCTCACCGGCTTCTGCACCACTTCCTTTGGTTCATTCGCATTTCTCAAAGCACGAAGGCATAATCGCCTTCAGAGAAATCCGGCGACGATGCAATCGCCCAGGAATGTCGCCCGCTCAGAATTTCTCGCTGTGAACCACGCACCTGACCAGCGAACCATTTTCCCATCATCGTTGAAGGAACCTCCGCATGTCCGCAGTCACTGAACCACGTCAGTTTGCGATCCCGAAAATTCGGCAGACCGGGATTCTTATCGGAGATAAGTTTCGTCCGTCCGTCAGCGGAAAGACATTCGCAACCGTCAATCCTGCCACGGAGGAAGTGATCTGCGAAGTTGCCGAGGGCGATGCGGCCGACGTCGATCTCGCAGTGCATGCCGCGCGAGCTGCGTTCGAGACGGGGCCATGGTCGCGAATGGATGCTCGCGATCGAGGTCGCCTGATGAACAAACTGGCGGACCTTGCAGAACGACATCTCGATGAACTCGCGGGACTTGAATCGCTCGATAATGGTAAACCCATCAACGATGCGCGGGCTGCCGACCTGCCGCTAGCGATCGACTGTCTCCGCTACTACGCCGGCTGGGCCGACAAGATCAAGGGCGACACAGTTCCAATCCGCGGCGATTATTTTTGCTATACCCGTCGCGAACCGATCGGTGTTTGCGGGCAGATCATCCCCTGGAACTTTCCACTCCTGATGCTCGCGTGGAAATGGGGCCCTGCTCTGGCAACGGGAAACACCATCGTGATGAAGCCCGCCGAGCAGACTCCACTGAGCTGTCTGCGTCTGGCTGAACTGGCTCTGGAAGCCGGCTTCCCTCCGGGAGTCATCAACGTCGTTCCAGGTTACGGCCCAACCGCTGGAGCCTCGATAGTCAAGCATCCGCAGGTCGACAAAATTGCCTTCACGGGCGAAGGCACGACGGCAAAGATCATCATGCGAGACGCCGCGGAGACTCTGAAGCGGCTGACGTTTGAACTTGGGGGCAAGAGCCCCAACATTGTCTTCGCCGACGCAGATCTTGATGCCGCTGTCGCCGGCGCGGAGTTTGGTTTGTTCTTTAATCAGGGCCAGTGTTGTTGTGCGGGCAGCCGGCTGTTTGTGGAAGAATCTGTGCATGATGAGTTCGTCGCAAAGCTCGTCAAACGCGCGAGCCAGCGAGTGCTTGGGAATCCGTTTGACACCGAAACTCAACAGGGGCCACAGATCGACCAGGCTCAGTTCGACAAGATCATGAGCTACATCGACCGCGGTCAAGCGCAAGGAGCGAACTGCCAGACCGGTGGTGCTCGCTACGGCAATCGTGGTTACTTCATTCAACCGACAGTCTTTACCGACGTGCATGACCAGATGGATATTGCTCGCGAAGAGATCTTTGGACCTGTCCTTAGTATCCTGAAGTTCAAGGACATCGCTGAGGTCACTCGTCGAGCAAACAATACCTGTTACGGACTGGCCGCGGCGGTGTGGACTCGCGATGTTCAGAAGGCGCACCAGATGGCTCATAATTTGCGAGCCGGCACGGTGTGGGTCAACTGCTACGACGTCTTTGACGCCGCGGCTCCGTTTGGTGGCTTCAAGATGAGCGGCATCGGTCGAGAACTCGGTGAAGCCGGCCTCGCCAACTATACG
>CAMAXD010000268.1 GCA_945861975.1 Candidatus Kuenenia stuttgartensis
CGCAAGGCGGCGACGCAGGCTGTGTTGCCTCTGCGAGGAAAGATTCTGAACACCGAAGCGTTGTCGATGTCCAAAATCATGGAAAGCAATGAAATTCGGGACATCGTGGAAACTCTGGGAGCCGGAGTTGGCAACGGTTTTGATGTTAATCAGTTGCGGTATGCCCGGATTATCCTGCTCATGGATGCCGACAGCGACGGATATCACATTTCCACGCTGCTGTTGACGTTCTTCTTTCGTCACATGCCTGAGCTGATTCGTCAGGGAAAACTGTTTATCGCTCAGCCGCCGTTGTACCGCATCGAAGTGGGCAAAGAAGTCCACTACGCTCGGCATGACGCGGAGAAGGAAGAATTGTTGGCGTCACTACCAGCGAATCGTTCTGCGACAGTGCTTCGCTTCAAAGGTCTCGGAGAAATGAACGCGGCACAGTTGCGTGACACGACCCTGGATCCACGAGCGCGGGTGCTGCTGCGAGTCAATATTGAAAGTCAGTTGGAAGCTGACGCAACCTTTCATCAACTGCTCGGCAAGGACGCCAGTGAGCGATATCGGATCATCATGGAAGACGCGAGTTTTGCAGACGACCTTGATCTTTGAGCGTGGGACATTATTTCATGACTTCTCAAAACGTCGTCGTTGCCGTGACCGGGGCCAGCGGATCGATCTATGCCGTCCGACTGATTTCGGTGTTGTTGGCGGCGAACAGGACAGTTCATCTCGTCACCAGCGGTGCGGCCGGGCAGGTGATGCGACGTGAGCTGGAGTGTGATTTTCCGGCCGTCAGTGCGGGAGAATCTGCGTGGCGAGCTGCATTGCAAAAGATTCAGCAGAGCCCGATTGCACTCAAATGGGGCTTTGACACAAAACAGGCTTCAACCCCGTTTGATCCCCATGCAGGAATATTGAAAGTGCATGGCATCGGCGATTACTCCGCCGGCATCGCCAGCGGCTCATTTTTAACCGCCGGAATGGTGATCTGCCCTTGCTCAATGGGAACACTGTCCGCAATTGCGACCGGTGGTTCGACGAATCTGATCCATCGAGCCGCCGATGTTCATCTGAAAGAACGACGACCGCTTGTGTTGGTGCCGCGGGAGACTCCACTGAGTGTCATCCAGTTGGAAAATATGACACGCGTGAGCCAGGCCGGAGCGACCGTGTTGCCATCGATGCCGGGCTTTTATCATCAGCCTCAATCAGTGGCCGATCTGGTCGACTTTGTTGTGGCGAGAATCTGCGATCATCTGCACGTGCCTCATAAATTGATGCAGCGATGGGGCGAAGCTTAGGTTTGGTTCGAAAGAGTATCCGTGCATGGTGTGGCTGCGTTCGCTGGACGAACGTGTCACGCCCTACAACGCCGGCGTTTTTCTGTAGGGTATGTGACAAGTGAGCCTCAGCGGACGCAGGCACACCGATCGAGTCTCCACTCGAGTCTCCACATGATTCAGCCGGGATTTCTTTTCGGGACTGTGGCTTATACTGAGAGTGGTGTGTGTTGAGAGTAGCCGGATTCGTGAGAATTCGGATGCCTTCCACGGAATCGCACCGAATTGTCACGAATCCGGCTACACAGAAACATCTCACTCTGCACCGAGCGAAGTTTAGCGTGTGACGTCAATCGGTGCCCATCATCAATCGCTGAAACAGAAACGGGAAAAGAGCCTGACGGACTCTTTCCCCTGTCTTATCTCCAGCCGAGAACAAAAGTTAAGGTTTCAACTTCTGTACCGGCGTCGGCTTGACGGACTCTTTGGCCTCTTTGGCCTCTTTGCCCAACATGACGTCGGAGAAACCTTTCAGGTCTGTCCACAGAGTCCCTTCACCCGCGTAGAACAGATTGAGTTCGACATCTTCTGGCAACCCGGAAGCAAAGACCCACTGATTGTAAGCACTGCCGCTGCCGAAGGCTCCGACTGCAAGGCCGAAGAGTTCTGACTGGGCTTCGGCTTCAAGCTGTTTGCTGGACGCGGTGGCCTTCCCGAGGGCAACGCTGGCCTGAGCATCCAGTACGGCCGTCTCACGATCGACCGCGGCCACCTTTTTCAGAGTTTCTGCTTTGGTCTCTTCGGCTTCCTTATTTCCTTCTGCGGTCGCCTGGGCCACCATTTTCATGGTCTCGGCGGTCACACGTTCTTTCTCCAGGTCCACTTTCTTTTCGGCTTCTCGAAGCGTCGCCTCGGTGCGAGCCGTGAGCAGTTCCTGTTCTACAGTCAGCTTCAGTTCATCGGCGATAAACTTCTCCTGAATCGGTTTGCGAACTTCCTGAGGAATATGAATGTTCCGCACGAAGCCGTGCAACAGCGTCAGATCCTTGTCCTCCAGAATCTTGTGGAACGCGGTAGAGACTTCTTCCTGAAACTTCTGACGAGTCTCTCCGACCAGCAAATCCACGGCTCCCACGGAAGAACCTTTGTTGCGGCCGATACTTTCGATCTGGGGGACGACGACCTGCGTCTCTACGGCTTCCAAATTTCCACAAGTTGCGATCACGTTGGCGGCCTGATCAGGCATGATGCCCCAGACTGCAGTGAAGTCCATATGGATCTTGAACCCGTCGTTGGATGGGAATGCGATGCCGCTCTCGTCATCGGCCACGGAAGGTTCGCCGCTTTCGTCAAGCACCGGGATGCCGTCTCGGCTGAAGAGATTTGACTTGATGGATTTTTCGGTGTAACCCACGCCGATGATGTCAATTTCCTGCTCGCGGGGATTGACCGGATACAGTCCGGGCTGCAAAACTTTGTCCTGAATCACGGACCGGGCAACATCAGATTCGCCTTTGCTCAGATTTGTAACGACGCCCACATAGCCCGTGGGGATTGAGACCCAGCCTGAATGCTTGATCTGAGTGCCATTCGGAATGGCCTGCTCGGTAATCACTTCGACAGCGTAGGCATAATCATTGATTCGGTAAGTGCCGGGGGCGAGCACCTGCCGGAGAATGCCCTTCTCTTTGGTTTCGTTCACGTGACCTTCGACAAGGAACTTTCCGTCCGTCAGATCATTCCCCATTTTGCAGGTCACGACCGCGACTTCACCTGGTTTCACAACGACGTCAGTGATGAGACGGGTTTCCCACCAGCCAATCCAGCGGAAATGACGCCCGGGCCCAAGCATGTCCTTAAGAATTCCGATCTCCAAAGGCCGACCATTCTCGTCCACCTGAGCAAACTGTCCCGGTGAAGCTGGCGGACGATTACCAGGCAGGAACGGCAATGGCGGTCCTTTGTAACGCATGACAAGGCTGTAGCCTTCCGGCACGTAGATTCGATTAAATGTCCATTCAAACATTTCGTACCCCAGCACGAGCAGCAGAAACGCCGGCACTGCCAGTGCTGCTCGAGAAAGGGCTTTACTTCCTGAAGTATTTTCACTCATGTCAGTATGACCTTTGATAATTGATTGAGCTGGTCATCGCGACAGCCCAATGGGGACTGCTGCGGAATGTTGTTAGTCGTTGGAAGTGCTGAAAACGCCATCTCAGAAGGAGCATTCGATAGGTTGCCCGGGACTCGCGGGTGTTGCAAATCCACGCCCCTCTTGATGCTTTCTCACTGCTCACTGCTCACTGCTCACTGGTGTGGCTGGTGTGGCTGGTGTGGCTGGTGTGGCTGGTGTGGGAGTCGATGACGGCTTGACATTCGCTGCTTTCGCAGCGTCTGCGGATTCCGCGAACGATTCGAAGATCTTCATGATCGGACTGTCCGCCGTGTTCACCATAATCCTGCGATAAGAAGCCGACAACTTCTGATACATCACATACTGAGCATAAGCCTGACCATCGCCCTCGAAGGCTTCCACGGCCTTCTTCCATCCGGCCGCTTCTGCTTCGTTGTTGAAGCGAATCACGTCGGCCGCAGCAATGCCTTTCGCTTCGATCGCAGCGGCTTCGTCAATGGTCGCGTCTAATTTCAATTGCGCGACGGCGGCCTTTTCATTGGCCTTGGTGATCGCAACTTCCTGATCCTGTTTGGCTTGTGTCGTGATCTTGATGATGTCCTGGTCAGCCTTTACCAACGCCTGCTTTTGCTCAACCAAAGCCTTCTCCACCGCCAGTTTCTGCTCAGACTCCTGTTGCAGCGCCTGCTGCTGATACTGCAATTCCTTTTGCTTCGCGATTTCTCGCTGACGAACGGGATCTGCGATCTGCTGCGGAGGACGAATCTTGGTCACAAGAGCCTGGATGATTTCAATCCCCAACGGCTGACACGCTTCCTTCATGGATTTCTCGAACGACTCCTGAAAGGCTGTGCGAGTCGTCCCCTGGATAAATTCACGTCCGGACGAATTGGATCCCTGCAGACGACAGAAACTGCGAGCATTGGGCATGACGATCGTTTCCACGATCTCCGCGTCGATCTCCGGGCCGTTATCACTGCGGTTAAACAGCACATAGACTTCCGCCGCCTTCTCCGGGACGACTCGGAATTCAATCACGCCATCGAGACTCACCCAAAAACCGTCTTTGGTAGGAAACCCCATGTCGCCTTCCTCGCCAAGGTTGAAACGCTGACTGCGACAGTCAACCTGATCAACGCGAGTCACATACGGATTCAGATAATGAGTTCCGGCTTCCAAAGTCGCCTCCTGAACGCCTCGCTCACCCGGCTTCACCAGTAACTGGTTCGGGTCTTCAGCCAGTGGGGCAGCCAGATTGGTGACGACACCCTTGAAGCCAGCGGGGATTGTGACTGGCTTTTGAATCTCAACCGCATAGAGGTAAGGATTGATCGGGTAACGTCCCGGATTGAGAACTCCAGGCATGATTCCCTTCGTTATTGCTTCGCCCTTTTCATTGGCCTTGGCGAGGAAGTCGCCATAGCCCAGGTCATCGCCAGTCAGGCTGATCTTGATTCCCATATCCCCGGGAGCGATTTCAATCTGCTTGTCGACCTGCCATGACCAGGTGTAGGGATTATAAAAGTGTCGACCTTCGGCCAGTACTTCTCGCTGGATGCCTTTGTGTGCCGGTGTTGGAGCGATCTCATCACCATTCGCGATGTCGAGCCCCGTCTTGCGAATCAGAACGGCCATTTCGCCACTGCTGACATCAATTCGAAAGCTGGTATACACAGTCCAGATCACCGACAACCCAAAAATTGCCAGCAGCAGCACCGCCGCCAGCGATGGCCCTGAAAGTCGAACCTGTCGACGACCGGAATAGGACAAATTGCCAGAAGACATAGAGGGGAACTCCGAGATATCAGACCACAAGAAGGCAGGGGAACTTGCCTGCATCAATGTGAAACTTATGCTGTTTCTTGTCGAAACGGCGTAACGCCCCACATGGATCAAAAAATCTACGTTGTGTTCGTGTCGGCCAACGTTTTATTCGGGATTTTCTGCAGATTCGGGCCAGACTGGTCGTCCGGTCTGAACCAACTGAGGAATTGCATCGGTTGTGTGACCAGCATTTGCTACCAGAGTGTCGTCTCGTGGCTCATCTGTTGCTGCCAAATCGGATACAATTGAGCGCCCGCCGCGACTTGCTTTCGCAATCCTCTGCGACGAAACCTTTGCGGGCAGGAAATCGGGAGCGGTTCCAGCGCACATCGCTCGAGATAGCTCGTGGTTCCGAACTTCATCACCAGCAATGCCTGGAAGTGTGAGCATGAATGAACTTGCCGGACTCTGGATTCCCATCGTTGTTTCGGCGCTCGCCGTCCTGGGGGCCAGTTGCGTGGTCCATGTTTTTCTCGCGCAACGTCTGCGAAACTGGAAGACACTGCCAGAAGAAGATGCAACTGTCGAGCACCTGCAGAAGTCCGGGACAGCGCCCGGCTTCTATGTTTTCCCTCGGAGGTACAGCAGAGCCTCAAACGGGTCCGAGGAATCATATGTCCATCGCATGGAATCCGGACCATGGGGCTCCGTGAATGTTCGGGCCAGACAGCCGAGCATCGGGAGAGCTCTTGTTCAGTCATTGACCTTCTGTCTGGTGACCAGCGTTTTCGTGGCCTATCTCGGAACACTGGCTCTGAGTCCTGGTGATGACTTTTCCAGAGTGTTTCAGGTCATCGGAACCGCCGGAATTCTTGCCTACGCGTTTGGCGGCATTCCCAACGCAATTTGGTTGGGCATGGATTTTCGATCGGCTGTGTTGGACGTCGTGGATGGCACCTTGTGCGGTCTCATCACAGGAGCTGTGTTCGGGATGCTGTGGCCGAATTAGCGGCACAGCGAGTGTTGAAGAAAGCGCAGTTCTCCCGAATGATCGTCCGGGCCTCTCCAGTGAATGCATTTGCCGGAAATATGTTGCTTGTTACATCGACTGAAACCGAATTCCAATGCCCAGGATGATCGCATTGGTTTTTGTTTCCGTCATGATACGCCGCCGCGATGCGTTCAAAGTAGCTGGCACATTTGCGGACATGAGCTAACCAAACAACGCGGCAATCGGTTGCCCCATATCGGTGATGGGAACAGGGCGATCTCCGTCATAGAGGTTCTTCGAGTAATCGATTCCAAGGGCCGCATGAATTGTGGCGAAGAAGTCCGGCACTCCCACAGGGTTCGTTACAATCTTCTTCCCCAACTCGTCCGTCTCGCCGTACGCTCCGCAATGCTTGAGACCACCGCCAGCCAGCACGCACGTGAATGCCGTTCCCTGATGACCTCGACCACCGCCGCTGTCAAATTCCGGCGGGCGTCCAAACTCTGTGGTGACCACGATCAGAGTTTTCTCGAGCATTTGTTTGGATTCAAGATCTTTAATCAGACCCGCGATGGCAGTGTCGAGTTCCTGAATCAACGCATGTTGACGCACGATTCCTTCGTTGTGTACGTCCCAGCCTGCACCGTTGAGAAAGTTGAGGTTGTGTGAGACTTCGATAAACCTCACACCACGTTCAATCAAGCGGCGCGCCAACAAACATCGCTGGCCAAACTCACCTCCATAAGACGCGCGAAGGTCGGCTGGCTCGTTGTCGAGCTGAAAGCTTTGCATAAAGTCCGGACCGCTCAGGCGAAGACTCTGTTCAATCGCCGCATCATAGTCCTGCAGTTGTTGATCACTGACTTCGACCTGACTCTTCCGCAGCTCCTCCAGAAATCCCTGGCGACGTGATTGGCGCGAAACGGAGATTCCATCAGGCCTCGATAAGCCCGCCGGACCTCGGCTGGTATCCGTCAGATACAGATAACTGTCACGAGTTCCCAGGAAGCCTGGCCCTCGCGTAATATTGGGATATCCGATCACAACATAGGGCGGCGCTCCGTCAGTGGCCGCACCGCGTTCATGAGCCACTAAAGAGCCGAGCGAAGGGTAAACGACGGTCCCACTGACGGCTCGGCCAGTATGCATGCGATTCGTCGCAGCGGCATGCTCATCGATCACATTGTGATTAATGGTTCGGACGGCCGTCACGCGATCCATCAGGCCCGCAACCTGCTGCAGGTGTTCACAGACTCGCACACCTGCCACTGTGGTTTCAACGCTGTCGTAATACGAGCCCGCTTTTTTCTTTGCAGGATCACCTTTGGCCTTCGGATCGAATGTGTCACCAGCTCCCATACCACCGCCAAGCCAAATCGAAATCACATGTTCGGCTTTGCCACGGAGAATCTCGGAGGCAATCCCCGGATGACTCAACGATGCCGCTAGTGTCGTCGCACAGCCAGCAGCCAAAACCTGTCGACGCGTGAAACTGGGGAAGGATTCGTGGTGGTTCATACAGGCCCCGCGAAGATCATCGATGCGAGATCAGAAGAGTTCTCTGATGTGGATTCGAACGCAACTGAGGAAAGAAAACTGAGGGAAGAAAACTGAGACGCTGTGTGATCACTCACTGCAGAACAATCTCGTTCCCGATTGTCTCATGCGGACAAGATTCTCGCAATGGCTCAGATCTGCTGTCGAGAATTGTTGGGCCCGGATTTTTCCGCATCGGAGAACTCAAACACCACAAGCGTCACGGCCGGAACCGCCTTTGCGGAGATCCTGGCTGACTTTACGGCTGATCCTTTCGCGACGACGGCTGAGTTTTCGGCAGGCCCGGGGCTCGTCGCACTCGCATTACCGGTCGCAGCAACCTGTGGGTTGGACGCAACAATCGGTCCGTTACCTTTCACCGATGGCGACGACGGGAGCACCACAAACACCTTTCCGTGATGCAATTCTGATCGCGTCGGATGCTTCAGGGATTCGCGAGCCGCAGCGATAAACATCGCTTCCTGAGAATCCGCCGGCGGCGTTTCTGTCACGTAA
>CAMAXD010000269.1 GCA_945861975.1 Candidatus Kuenenia stuttgartensis
GCAATCGAAACATTTCGAACGACCGGATACTCCGTAACCTCAGCTATCAACCCTTGCTCTGGCTCTTTATTGGCTGCACAGCTCGCTGACCAATCACCGCGTTCACTTCCTGCATCTGGCCCCAGCGATAGAGCATAAACCCGAGAATAACTCCACATGCAGCCGAAGAAAGAACAGCCGCCGGACTGTGAGTGAATGTTGAATTCTCGGCGGCCGCCTGAGTTGTCAGGACCAGACCAACGGTGCTGATCACGAAACCGATCGCATCAGAAATAATTTCTCGCAGATTGATGCTGCCCTTGAACAGCACGACTAACTTCCCCAGCACCAGTTGCAGAGCAAAGCTGACGACTCCCGCAGCCATGAGCGCAAACGCCAGCCAGTGGAACGACGAAAAATTCAGAGACTCGGCGAGCTTGTAGATCGGTCCCAGTAATCCTTCCGAAGCTTTCTTCGCCGACTCATTTTGATCGATCTTTTCAGCCAGTTCACCAACTTTGGCTTCGACCTCGGCCTCCAGCTCCTTCGCTTTCTCGGCAACATCAGACTTCATCTCATCACTGCTGGAAGCTGCTTCAGGCTCTCCACTATCCGCCGGAGTAGCTTCTGTCGCCGGAACCTGTTCTGTCGCTGCCGATGCCGGAGTCGATTCCTCCTGGCACAAGCCTGTTGCCGGGATGAGACAAACCACAGCCAACAAGGACAACGTAAACTTCTTCATCAGCCTGCTTTCAAACGCAAAGAGTAAAGCCTTTCCGCGATCCCCATGCACCCAAAGAGCGTGCAAGGGACATGATTCGCTGCGGTCCGCGGAATATTGGAACGTTCTTTCACACTAGCCTTCGATCGGGCCTTCTTTTCGTGCTCGGTCGTAGAGTTCTCGCCAGCGAGGTGTTCCGTCGTTGGGAAACAGTCGAGTATCCGCACCCGGAGCAAAGTAGGGATAGCGATCCGCATTGGCGGCTGACAACATAAAATTCACGCTGCCATTGTTGGCGGTGAACATTCTGCGTCCGTCGGTCCACGTCGTTTCAATCAGACGCTCCGGCTCCGGTCGTTCTGCTGGTTTGTCGATCTTCAGCTTTGCTACCGTGTCTCGGTTGATCTCGTACCCCAGACCCGGGCGATCCGGAACAACCGCGTGACCATTCTTCAGCAGAATGGGTTCCACAAGCATGTCGGTCTCGAACAACTGATGACAATTTACAGCCGGCCAGATCGCCTGCTTGAGTACTCCTCCAAAGTGCAACGAATGAGCGGCCGTCAATCCGCTGCCAACCAGCTGCAGCCACAACGGGAATCGAGTCTCCTCACAGAATCGCCCCGTTCGCATCAATTTCGTCGCACCGCCTCCGGCGACAAAGCCGTCACAACATCGAGTCTGCGCGCAGGTTTCAGGGTCGGGAGTGCCATAATGAATAGCGACTTTCACATGAGTTGAATTCGTGATCTTGCGATTGCCGTCGACATCTTCCTGGGGAATCGGGCCTTCATAGATATCGACTTGCGGATGCTTACCCAGCCGCTCCAGAATCGGAAGCCCCTGTTCCGCAGTTCGCAGAGTATCGTTGAAGTCCATGTCGATCTTGAACTCAGGCGGCACAACCTTGCAGGCTTCATCAACCTGATGAAACACGTCATACCACGGACGACCCTTGGTCTTGTACGACATGTATCCCAGTCGCATCGCTTCTTTGCATTCGGAGACCATGTCAGCGGCCGAAGTGTCAATATTCCACCACGACAGCGGCGTTGTGTCATGAACCTTTTCGCCCAGGAGCGAATGAACCGGAACTTCCGCCGCACGGCCAACGGCGTCAAACAACGCCATCTGCAAACCTGCTCCCAAAGTATCGTCCCACATGACGTCAATCGCACTACGACCGATCACACGGGGAATCGCTTCATCCGGAGTCGCCCCCCAGGTATAGAACAGCAAAGTTTCACCGGTTCCCGTGACACCGCATTTGAGAGTCACATCGCAGATCTCCGAATAGCGCCAATGAGGAATCTCGCGATCCATATTGCGGCGCGGAGTTGGGCGAAACTCCAGCTTGACGGTGGTGCGTTTGATATCCGTGATTTCAAAATGCTTTTCCGCCGCCACAGCGCCGACCGCGCGAAGCGTGCTGCGGCTAAATCCAGAGAACGCCAATAACCCGGCCACACCAGCCGACTTTTTCAAAAACGCGCGTCGAGCAGAAACCATGAGATGCTCCTGAGGGCAGAATGGAGAGCAAAAAAGCGGGGGGAGTTGAGGTGGGAAGAATCGTCGTTGAGGGATCAATCACGTCGACGAATCTATCGCACCAGTATGACTTCCTCAGGCGGGAAAGAAAACCGACAACATGCCGTGTACGTTCACACGGGCACATCCGTGCGCTGGTGATCAATCTGCGATTCGCTGCAGCGCAGCGGCGGACGATAGTCTGTGGCTTTAGCCACAGGTTCTCAGCCTTACAACTCGCAAAGCGGCGGAGCTGCGACGCTGGGTTGCAGAGTTCCACCTTCGCACCTTCGCACCTTCGCACCTTCGCACCTTCGCACCTTTGGGGGCTTTGGCAAAACTCACCTTGGGGTCGCGCCCAAGGCTATCTTCTCCAGCTGCTCCGCAGCCAATCTCAGGGATTTGCTCATATTCACCATTCTCCGACAACGTCTTCGCCATTTATCGAAATCACAGCTCGACGTGTCTCCGGAGCCAGAGTCGCTGAAAGATAGCGGACGCTTCCGTCGGCCAAAGCCGCTTGAACTCCTCCAGTATGGGCAAGTTCGTCGTGCTCGCTGATCCTCAGGACCGTCTGTTCATCTGCATCCTGCGGCGACATCCACGGGACAGCCTGTTTCACCGGGACCTCAATCACCATGATCGTGTTGGATGTGCCATCGGTGATTTCTGAGATCGCCCTTGGCTTCGTGGGATGAAAACAGGCGTTCTCGCCGACAACAGCCAGATAGGTGGTGAAGTCTTGCGGCAACTCAGAACTTGGGCACCAAAAAGCATGGAGCTTCGCCTTAAACACCTCTGCATTCACACGGTGATTCCAGGGCTTCGACAGGTCGAGCTTTTCGAATAACTCCTCTTGTCCTAACCCCAAATAAGGCAGGATCAAAGTCCGCCAGCTATGCAGCCGCTGTCCGTTTTCATCGACGGTGTAGGCGGGCGGGAACGCCATGTGCGTTTCATGATAACGGTGCAACGCAAAAGCAATACCACTGAGGTGGCCTTTGCATTGGGTGCGGCGAGCAGCTTCGCTCGCTCTGGTAAAACTGGACAAGAGCAACCCAACAAACATGCACGCAACACCAACAAACATGCCGATCAGTACGAATGTCTTCAACCAGTTTCGCGGAGCCCGTTGTATATCCCCTAACGGCACGGACGCTGAATAGGTATCTTCCGACATCA
The DNA here is from genome assembly GCA_945861975.1 of Candidatus Kuenenia stuttgartensis. Taxonomy (GTDB): domain Bacteria; phylum Planctomycetota; class Planctomycetia; order Planctomycetales; family Planctomycetaceae; genus SXXK01. Next base: position 3,410 of record CAMAXD010000269.1, read on the forward strand.
AACAGCCTCCGCGTCAGAAGACACCACCCCGCAAATTGTCCCCAGAAAATCACGCGAGGATCTCGTTCACAACTCGACCCGCAACATCCGTGAGTCGATAATCGCGACCGGAATGACGGAACGTCAGGCGCTCGTGATCCAGTCCCATCAGATGCAAAATCGTCGCGTGGAAGTCATGCACGTGGACAACGTCCTTGGCGACGTCAATCCCATATTCATCAGATTCGCCCCAGGTCATTCCGGGCTTCACACCGGCACCAGCCAGCCATGACGAAAACACCCAGTGATGATGTTCGCGGCCTGCCGCTCCGGCGGCCGAATTGAAAGGCGTACGACCGAACTCCGTGGTCCAGACAACCAGAGTCTCCTCCAGCATTCCTCGCTGCTTCAGATCCTTCAGCAATCCGGCAATCGGCTGATCAATATTCTTCGCCAGCGGAGCATGAGTCATCATGTCTCCATGAGCATCCCAGTTGCCGGATGAACCAACATCAATCAGTTCGACAAACCGAACACCTCGTTCTGCCAGTCGGCGAGCGACCAGGCACTGCCACGCGAAACCGTTCGTACTGCCACGCGGCAACCCATACATCTCCAGCGTTGCATCGTCTTCTTTCGACAGATCAAACACCTCCGGCATTTCGGCCTGCATGCCAAATGCGGTTTCAAACGACTTCATGCGAGCTGTCAGCAAGGGATCATTCGGACGAGCTGCCAGATGTTTCTGGTTCATTCGAGCCATCGCGGCCAGTTCCATCTCCTGCAGTCGGCTGCTGGGGGCACGTCGCTGAATGTTGGCGACCGGTTCCGCTCCCGGCAAAACCAGCGTCCCCTGATGCGCGCCGGGCAGAAAATCGCTGCCCCAGACCTGACCGCCGGCATAAGGTGAATGAGGAGCAATGACGACGAACGATGGCAGGTTACGATTCACCGTCCCCAGTCCATAACTGAGCCATGAGCCGATGCTGGGGCGAGCAAACGTAAATGATCCGGTATGAATCCCCAGCGTCGCTTCGTAGTGATTGGTGTGGTCCGATTTCATCGATCGAATCACACACAAATCGTCGACACATTCGGCCATGTGAGGAAACAAATCGCTGACTTCGATGCCGCTCTGGCCGCGTGGTTTGAATTCCCACTGAGGCCGCTTGAGGAACATGTTGAAGTCCCCTTTGCGCCCCTGAAACTCATTGACCGGAATCGTCTTGCCAGCATCAGCGAACAGCTTCGGTTTCGGGTCCCACGAGTCGACGTGGGAAACTCCGCCGCTCATATAGAGGAAGATGACTCGCTTGGCCTTCGCTGGAAAATGAGTCGGCTTGGGAGCCAGCGGATCGCTTGCCTCCGCCTTCGATTCGTCCGCCAGCAGTTGCGACACAAGCCCCGGAAACAGCATCGAACCGCCCACCATCGAACGCAGAATACCACGGCGAGATTGTTCAGGATGGATGGGAGTTGTCATGGGATGGGCTCCGGGGAAGTTTTCAGTGAATCACAGACACACACGCCATTTGGGCCTGCCCCGGGGCAGGCCCAAATGGCGTGGACTTAAGGTAACTTTGTAGCGGAAGTCGCGTAGACTTCCGTTGATTTGCGAGGAAAGCCGGAACTCTTGGCGAGTTCCGCTACGCTAAGTCCACGCCATTCGGGGCAGGCCCGGTGGCGGATTTTTTGAGGTCATCACTCTCCGGAAACCCGGTCCCCTACTTGACGACAAAATTCACCATTCGCCCCGGCACTGCGACGACCTTCACAACCGTCTTACCTTCCAGATTCTTCTGCACCTGTTCATCCGCGCGAGCGGCCGCTTCGAGGGCTGCCGCATCGCTGTTCGCAGGCACGACGATCTTGGATCGCAGTTTCCCGTTGAACTGAACAGGGACCTCTACAGAATCTTCAACCAACAACGCCGGGTCGTATGTTGGCCACGGTTCATAAGCCAGAGTATTCGGGTGGCCGAGCACATTCCAGAGTTCTTCCGCAATATGCGGCGCAAACGGGCTCAGCAGTTGCACGAACTGAGATAAGACCAACTTCGGACGAGCTTCCTGGCTCGACATAAAGTTCGAAAATTCCATCATGCGACTAATCGCCGTGTTGAATGACAAACGATCGATGTCATCGGTCACAGCCTTAATCGTCTTGTGGAGAACTCGCAGTTGTTCATCGGATGGCGCCGCATCCACAACCGCGTCCGCCAGCTTCACCGTCTCCGCGCGTTCGTCGACGATCATGCGCCAGACGCGGCCGAGGAATCGATAGACGCCTTCGACACCGCTCATCTGCCACGGCTTGGTTTGCTCAAGCGGTCCCATGAACATTTCATAGAGTCGCAGAGAATCGGCACCGTAGTCCTTCACGACTTCATCCGGGTTGATGACGTTGCCGCGAGATTTGGACATCTTTTCGGCTTTGCCGTTTTCATCCGGCTCACCCAAAATCATGCCCTGATTCACCAGCTTCTGAAACGGTTCGGGGGTGCTCACGTGGCCGCGATCGAACAACACCTTGTGCCAGAAGCGTGAGTACAACAGATGCAGCACCGCGTGTTCCGCACCGCCGATGTAGAGGTCGACCGGTAGCCAGTATTTCTCTTTCGCCGGGTCGATAAAGTTGGTCGAATTCTTGTTGTCACAGAAGCGCAGGTAATACCAGCAGCTCCCGGCCCATTGAGGCATGCTGTTGGTTTCGCGCTTCAGTTTAACTCCGTCGGTGTCGGTCTTGAACAACCATTCCGGAGTCGCCTTGGCCAGCATCGGTTCTGGTGTGCCGGTTGGCTTGAAGTCTTCCATGTGAGGATGCAGGACCGGCAGTGATTCCGCAGTGTCGGCTCGCATTAAGCCCGTCGGATTGCCATCCACATCGAGTTCATGCCAGATCGGAAACGGCTCACCCCAATATCGCTGACGGCTGAACAGCCAATCTCGCAGACGATAGTTGACCGCTTCTTTGCCAAGACCTGCGGCTTCGAGATCCTTTGTAATCTGAGCTTTGAAATCTGCGGTCGGCAAACCGTCATATTTCCCCGAGTTGACTGCGGTGCCAGCTTCCGTAAACGGCAGCTCCTGTTCCAATGGATTTGTTTCACGCGAAGGCGCGGAGTCGCAAAGAGTCCCATCCGAATCTGCTTGACTTTCCTTCGCGACTTCGCGACTTCGCGTGAGGCATGCTTCAGATTGAACAACACAGATGATGGGAATCCCGAATGTCTTCGCAAATTCGTAGTCACGTTCATCATGACCAGGCACCGCCATGATGGCTCCGGTGCCGTAGCTGATGAGAACATAGTCCGCGATCCAGACGGGAACCTTTTCGCCGTTGACCGGGTTGATCGCATAGCCGCCAGTGAAGACACCGGTCTTATCTTTGGCGAGATCTGTTCGGTCGAGATCACTCTTCAGCGACGCCTTCGTGCGATACTCATCGACCGCCGCTTTTTGTTCCGGCGTGGTAATCTTGTCAACCAGCGGATGCTCCGGCGCGAGAACCATGTAGGTCACGCCGAAGAGTGTGTCGGGGCGAGTTGTGTAGACACGGATCGTGTCGGCGGCAGGTTCCTTCGGAAATGGCGAGCGGTTGGGCGTCAGCCCTCCGTGTGCGTTTTCTGCGTTTAAGGTGACGGCTTGCGCTTGATCTCGGAAGGCTGACGCCCCGCCGCTCGCCGAATCACCCACAATTTTGAAATCGACTTCAGCCCCAACGCTTCTTCCGATCCAGTTTCGCTGCATCAGCTTGATTGCTTCGGACCATGTCAGCGGATCGAGCTCATTCGCCAGTCGATCCCCATACGCGGTGATGCGCAGCATCCATTGTTTGAGCGGCATGCGGACAACCGGATGGCCGCCGCGTTCGCTCTTGCCGTCGATGATTTCTTCATTCGCCAGAACCGTGCCGAGGCCAGGGCACCAGTTCACCGGCGCGTCGGAAACGTAGGCCAGTCGGTGCTTGTCCTGATAACGGCGAACAGCTTCGGTGCCCGACGATTTCACCTCGGACGGAATCGGCAACTCACTAATCGGCCGACCTTTGCCTGTTCGCTTCACTCCATCGGGGCCTGTCCATTCATACTCCGAGTCATACCATGTGTCGAAGATCTGTAGAAAGATCCACTGAGTCCAACGGTAGTAATCCGGATCTGTGGTCGCGAGTTCTCGCTCCCAGTCGTAGCTGAACCCGAGCATCTTCAACTGACGCTTAAACGTCGCGATGTTCTGGTTCGTCGTTTCGCGAGGGTGCGTCCCCGTCTTGACGGCATGCTCTTCGGCCGGAAGTCCGAACGCATCCCAGCCCATCGGATGCAGGACATTCAAACCGTTCATCCGCGAATAACGGCAGACGATATCTGTCGCGGTGTAACCTTCCGGATGTCCCACATGCAAACCGCTGCCGGAGGGATACGGGAACATGTCCAAAACGTACAGCTTCTTCTTTTCCGAAACAGCGTCCTCGGTGCGGAAGGTCTGGTTTTCGTCCCAGTATTGCTGCCAGCGGGATTCAACCGGTTTGAAGTCGTAACGGGGCATGGGGAAACAGTTTTCAGTTTTCAGTGTTCAGTTTTCAGTGTTCAGACAGCTGCAATCGGCGGGACATAATAGAGTAAGAGTCTGATGTCCCGGTCGATCGGCAAATCCCGTCGGCGGAGCGACGGGGCTACGGTAATTCCCGGAAGTCTATTGAACCGCATCGGCGATGCAACAGGGTCCATATTTTCACGATTCCCGGAATGTTCTATTCTGCACGGCTGTCCTGAACGTGAGCCAAGGGAATTATCATGAGCT
>CAMAXD010000270.1 GCA_945861975.1 Candidatus Kuenenia stuttgartensis
CCTGTCGATAAAACGGGGTTCCCTGTTCATACGTCAGACCATAGGTGGAAATGTGCTTCACAGGAAGCCGAGTCAAATGTTCCAGCGTCTGCTGCCACGATTCCAAACTCTGCCCGGGCACGCCAAAAATCAGGTCAACGCTGACATTCGGAATGTACTTTGACGCACGTAAAATCGTGGCGGTGGCTTCAGCCGCAGAATGTTTGCGTTCCAACGTTTTCAACACGGCCTCATCGAAAGATTGAACTCCCAAACTCAGACGATTAATTCCGTTGGTCGTGAGAACACCGAGGCGCTCATCGCACAGTCCGTCCGGATTGGCTTCTATCGAAAATTCTCCGTCAGCACTGAGTTCAAAATGACGGCCGATCAGTTCAAACAGCGTCTGCAGATCTTTGGGCGATAAATGAGTCGGTGTACCGCCGCCAATAAACAGTGTGGTGATTTTCCGGCGACCAGTGAAGTCACGGCAATAGTGATTCAACTCGCGGCCCAGCATCTCCAGATACTGTGGAATCAAATGATCCCGATTGGCCACCAGCGTGAAGTCACAATAACCGCAGTGATGCAAACAAAACGGCACATGGACGTACAGCGCCTGCGGCGCCGTTTGGGATTTCAAGTTTGAGATGTTCAGAAGGACAAACTCCAGTTTCGACGTTGTGTACTCATTCTTTTTGGACTGCGGCAGCCTGCTGCAGCACTCCAAGGTCATTTCCCCAGTAACCTCGTTCTGATTTCATGGGCCAGATCAATTTCGCCTTCGATCCCCACGGACGTTGCCTTGATCTGTTCATCCACGGCGGCGGTCGCAATTTGTTCACATTGAGCAACCAACTCGGTCAATCCCGCACGCTTTGACGCAGCATCGCACTCCTGAAGTATCGCCAGTTTGATCAATCGGTTCGCTGATCCATTGGCTGAAACAATCGACCGTTGAAGCAGTCGTTCAATCAAACTCTGTTGCTCCTTGCGATTGGCGACGAGTCCTGCCATCAGAACGCAGGTGAAGTCTGCCTCGCTACGCAGAATCTCCGGAATTCGATTGGGCCGACCGACAGCATTCGCAGCTTTTTCCGTTACCACGCTGGATTTCTCGACCATGCCAGCAAATTCAAGGGATTTGTCGCAGATCTGCTTAATCGCCTGCTCATCGGCCGTCTGAATCGCAAGTGCCATGGCAACCGTAAGCAGTCGAATATCGGCCACCGGCTGAGCTAACAGAGTCTCAGTTGCCGCTTTGATTCTCTGTCGTAGTTCTTCTGATTCAAACGCGAATTTTCGGATGACGCTCAGCAGGATACTATCCAGACGCAGCCCACGTAACTCTTCCGCATCTCGACAACGAGGATCCGTTGTGCCGGAGAGTTCGAGCAACAAATCAACCGGCTGATCGACATAATTCTCATTGCCGTTGTTCGGATCAGTCGCAGTGGCCACAACATCGTCCACAGCCATCGCATACCACGCAACCAGCTTTTCAGCAGAGATCTGTTGCCGCGCCCAGCGTTGAGACGCATTGAACCGCGATTTGAACGCAATCGCTTTGTCGTCGTCAAGATCACTCGTGAATTCATCAATGTCGTGAGGCGTCACGTTCAGCAACAAACGAGCACCCTCGATCGGAAATCCGGAATGCTGAATTCGTTCACCCGCCTGCAACAACTGTCGAATTGACTCCGACGCATTACCAGTCGCCGCGCCGGTGTTGACCAGCATTCTTTGAACTCGCTCATTCAGGATTCCGCGAGCTTTCTGAAGTTCACCAAGTGATTCCCAGGCAGCTCCCAACTCATCAAGAATAGTGTCCGCGGTTTCAGTGTCTTCGATCTGCAACGAAACCAGATATTCCAGCAGTTGAGTTCTGACTCGATCCCAGTCTTTGCTCAACTCTTTCAGGCGTGTATTAAGAGTCAAAACCTCAGCGGGTTGAAGCAATTCGGCTTCTGCATTGCCGCGGGTGATTGTGGCGACCTGTTGTTCAACTTGTTCACGGAGGCCCAGTCTTGCGGCGATGTAGAGCAGCGGCAGTTCCAGAGATGGCTCGGAGGGCTGACGCCCTGCCGCTCGCCGGGAGAGCAGGAATTCATGCAGCACCTTTAAGCTGGATTCGTTGTTGACGGCTTGCAGAATCAGGAAGGATTGATTGATGCGGCTGATGTCACTGAAGGCTTCCTCCGACGTCAGTTCGCTTTGAATAGCCGGCAGCAATTTTTCTTCGGCGATCACTGCTTCGCGAGCCAGAAAGCCACCGATGGCAAATCGCCGAGTTTCCTCGTTGGCCAGCATGGCTTCGATCGACTTCTGCACGACCTCGTCATTTGTCTTTGCTCGAGCAAGGTCAGCAATCATGTTGACGATCAGACCGGCATGCTCACTCCAGTATTGTTCGTCGACACTCAAAACGGCTGACAGAAAATCGGCATGACGTTTCGCTCGTTCAAATGCCTGAACGTAGGTTTCCATTTCTTCGGCAAAGGCCTGAGGATCATCCTTCAGGATCTGGAGATAAATATCACACGCACCGCTGACATCGCCGCTGTTCTCCAGGGCAACAGCTTTTGCTTTCAAGCTGGGCGGAGCTTTCTGCGACAGCAACGCAATGCGATCACGCTTATCGGATAACTGCGGAAACTGTTCGGCCGCTTCATGAAACTCACAGAGAATCTCCAGCAGATCCAAAGATTCCGGCGAGGCTTCCAGCATGGCTTCGTAGCGATCAATCAGCGGCTGCAGTCGTCCGAGTTTCCCCAGGGCCTTGATCGCCTGCAATCTCTCCCCACCGTCATCGCGATCATCATTCGGCCTCTGCCCCGAGAACAAAGTTCCCCCGGAAGCCAACTTCAACAACTCCCAGGCGACCTCTCCGGCTAGTTCATTGTTCCCCTGAGCTATGTAAGTCTGCAGTTGCCGAGCCAGCAGTGATTGTCGGGTTTCCGATCCGCGTCCAAGGCGAGAGTTCAAAGCCGCAAGCTTTTCTGGCATCTTCAATTGTGACAAACGCGAAACCAGCTGTTGCTGCTGGTCCGTCGAAAGAGGTAAGCCAAACAATCGTTCCGCAGCGACTACACTTCTCTCCGTTTTACCTGCTGCCAGACCCCACTCGAGAGCCTTGAGTTCGATGATGATTTTGGAAGCAGGATCATTCAACGTGATTGTTTCCAGCAATTGCAGAGCTTCATCGAACATGTCAAATCGTGCTGCTTCCGTCGCCACATCAAATCGCAAACCCTGGACATCTGGCATTTCCGTTGCCGCAAGGACGAGATGCATGGTTCCGCTCAATGAGTCATCCAGTTCTGCGAGCAGCAAATGAAGTCGGGCCCGATAGAGCGGCTGCGCATCCTTTAGATTTTTACTCACCCATGACGAAAAGGCTTCTTCATTTCCTTTCGTGTGAGACAGAATAAATGGCGACAGTTCAAGTTCGTTCCGAGAAACCGGGAACAAACGAGCACGCCATGTTCTTCCGACGACTCGCGGATCATCAATCGACTTCAGGCTGTTTTCCGGAAGACGACTGTACCGGCAAACCAAGTCTGCCTGAGCAAGCAGGAATTCGGGATCTGTGGTGGCAATCAGGATTGCAGAGCCGGACAAGTGTTGCGGAAGAATCTTCAATGCTCGATCCAACCAGTGGAAAAACACCGATGATTCCTGATCGACCACAGAGCCACGGGAATGATCGGCCGCCGCAAATGCCAACGGATAATCGCGCTGCAATAATCCAAATGCCGCCACGACAGCATCTGTCTCAATGGTCTTCAGGTCAGGCAATGACTCTCGCAAGTTGGCGAGAAGAAGTTCACGGCCCACAGCGTCTGCAGCGTAAACGGCCAAGATTCTCGAAACGGCTCCATGCTCGAAAAAGAACATGGGCGAGTCTCGCAGCAGACCTTTCAGTTCTGCTGCAAATGTACGCCGAAATTTGGAGAACTGATCATCGCTGCTGAGCTTGAGTCGCATCTTGGTGTCGACTTCCAGAAGCTGAATCAGCAGTTGGTTCGCTCGGGAAATCTTCTTCGAATGACCGACGGCGTTAAGCTGTGCAAGGAAAGGCCCAGTCCAAAGTGAATCGTTTTGAAGATGATCAGCAACAAACAGAATTGGGATACAACCCAGTCGATTGATCGCCTCGGCCGAAAATAGTTCAGTAAGCAAATCATGATCGACATTCGGAGACTGCAGGAAAAGAACGTCACAGCAACGGCAGTATGCATCCAGAAATGAGGCGGGTGCCACCTGATACAGGTTCGCGAGTAAATCCGAATGCTTCCTGATCTCACTGGAACGAGGATACAGAGTAGGCAGAGTCGCGAGCGTTCCCGTTGAGTTCGGCAAGTTGCCCGATCGAAGGACTGGGCTTGTCACCTTCACGGCGTCTTCCAACCGGTCTGAATCCGCCAGCAAACTCCCCACTGTGGTTAGTACCGCCCAGTCGTCGGGAAACATCGCGAGATATTCTTGGTAGCTGTCAGAAATTTGTGTGGCCTCGCGCAACGAGACGGGGCCTTCAAGTGATTCTCGCATCGATTGAATGCTGGCGGAAACATTGGCTGTGGCTGCATCGTCGTCAGCCACTTCAGCCAGCAGCCCTGCTTTCTTTTGCAATTCTATTAACGCGGCCACATCTGCAGACGCAGCCGTTCTGCCGACAATTTCCCGTTGGTAGGCAATCGCTTCTGCAATAGATTGTTCCTCCAGCGAAAGACTGACCAGACGTCGAAGAAGTTCGACATCAGCGACATCGCCGACGACCAGAGACTCCAGCGTCTCCCTTGCCTTACGAGAATCTCCTGCTTCCCGATAGGCCGTCGCAATGCAGCGAGTCATCTCGGTGGGGAGATTGAGTTCTCGACTGCGGAGTTCGAGGCGTTCAACCAGTTTCGGAAACTGATTGCTGCGGAGATAGAGATTGCTTAGAGCAACCACAATCTGAGTCTGGCTGTCGAGATCCGCGGCTTTCTCGAACGCACGCCAGTAGAGTTCAATCGCTTCGGGCGTTTGAAACTCATCGGCCAGGGTCTTCGCGAGTGCTCGCAAGGAGGCTTCGTCACCCGGGTTGACTCGCACAGCACGCCGTAGAGATTCGACCGCCTCTTTCGGTTGCCCGACTTCAAACGCAAGGTCGGCGAAGAACTGATAGGCCTCGGGATTACCGGGCGTGGCTTTGATGACTTCCCGGCCCGTGGTCAAAGCATCCTCGAACTGTCCCAGTCGCACCTGCAGCCGAGCGGTCTTGCGAAGGTATTCGGAGATTCCTCGCCGATCCAGCGAAGCCAGTTTCTTCATCGCATCCGCCGCATCTCCCAGTCGCCCCGTGCGTTCATAAAGATCGGCCAGGATCGTCCAGCCCGGGATCGAATCTGGTTCCAGCTCGACGACCTTTATTGCCGACGCCGTAGCTTCGTTGAGCTTCTCTGCGGCGTCCTGATAAGTCGCCAGGATTCGCCAGCGATCCGCGGTGACATTCGTCCCGGCTGACAGCTCTGCAGAAATGTCTTGAATCTGTGATTCTAATTGTCCGGCCACCTGCAGACACTTGATTCGTTCCTGGAGGATCTGCTGCCGCTCGTCCGCCGCTTCGATGGATTGCTCAGCCAGATCCAATTGCTGCAAGGCTTCTGTCAGGATTTCATCTTCGGCGAGCGGGGGGCGTAAGCCCTCCGTGTTTGCCGCTGTTTCGTTTGTGCCAACGGTCGTAGGATCCGGCGACGACACGGAGGGCTCACGCCCTGCCGCTCGCCAGTTGCGCAGCATTTCGGCAAACTGCAGACGCTCGGTCGGTTCAGGGGTCATCTCACAGGCTTCTCGCATTGAAGCCAATGCCAGTTCATTCTGACCAAAACGATTCAGCACTTCCGCCAGTCGAATCAGATTGCCTTTCGTACGACGATCGCCGTCCGCAATTTGTTCCCACTCCGTGACGGCTGCATCAGTTCGCTGCAACTGATGCAAATACTCGCCAACATACTCGCGATACTGCGGTTCATTCGGAGACTTATCGATTGCCTGGCGATACAACTCGATCGCTCGTTCGCGAACGTCTGCTCGACGGAAAAGTCCCGCCAGCCGAGCCAGCGTGACAGAATCATCGGCACGATTTACCAGCATCCGATTCCAGACGGCCGCGGCTTTCTTCTGTCGTTCTTCCTGCGGTAGGTCCTTCTGCGAAATGATAAGCTGTCCCCAGTCTTCCAGATGATCCAGATTTCCCGAATCAAACTTCGACAGCTCTTCGTACTGAGCAATCGCTTCACTCGGACGATTATCGCGCACCAACTGTTCAATCAGAGATTCTCGCAGCGATTCATTCGAAGGCGCGAGTGCAATGGCTTTGCGATACCATTCTGACGCCTTCGCCGTTTGATTCTGCAGGGACAACGTCCGCGCCAATCGAGCCATTACGTCGACGTCTTCCGCATGCGAATTCAGCCAAGCTTCGTAATACGCCACAAGCCCCGGAAGATCGTTGCGGCCGCGAAACGTGCCTTCGATGCGTCGACGAATCTCCCTGTACAGCCAACTGTCCGGATCCAGATCACTCAATTGAGATTCCAGCAGAACAATGGCTTCCTGCGTCCTTCCCAGTTGTGTCAGCACATCGCTGGCCGCAAGACTCGACTGCACTCGTTGATCTGCGTTTCTGGTTTCCTTTGCCAAAGTCTGATAGCGAACCAACGCCTCTTCCCATCGCCCGTCTTCGGTCAGCGTCGCGGCAATTTGTTCCTTCACCCGCAAATCACCTGGGAATGCCTGCTCCAGCCGTTCCCACACCGCCAACGCGGTGTCAGCCTTCTGGGCTCGCTGATGAGTACGCGCCAGTTCTTTGTAAATCTCCAACAAGTCGATCTTCGCGGGACGAGCTGCAATCGCCTGCTCCAGAGACGCGGCCGCTTCATCAAACTTCTGCCCCAGGGCCAGCGCTTTGGCAAGATACCAATGAGCCACAGGATCTTTGGGACGCAATTCTGCAGCCTGCTTGAGAACTCTGTTGGCCGTGTCTGCTTCTGAATGCCGCAGTTCGATCATGCCATATAACAGACATGCGGCTCCAGCATCAACTTCCGCTGGCAACTCCAGAGTCACCATGTCGCTTGTGATCGTTCCCTCTGCCGGAGCAAACTCCTCAGGCAGTTTGGCCGCTGACCGCAACGATTCTTTCAACGTCGCGATGGATCCACGATCGATGCAGAACCCGTAAACACGATCAAACGCAGTTCCGAAGCGAGGATTCTTCACAAGGACGGTGAGAAATCTCTCGGCCGCTACCTTGGCGCTTGCTTCGTCAACTTCGTCGGCTCGAACGACATGACTGACCGGCATCAACGCCATCGTGATCAAGCAGGTGAGCACACACCGCAGGAGTCGACATACTTCTGCACATCGTTGAAAGTGAAGCAATTGGTGAAGAATCATTTTACAAACTGGAACTCGCGCGCATTCAAAATTGCCCAGATCACATCTTCCCATGCTTGTTGCTTGTTCTGATAGTCAGCCACACGTGAAAGGATAAACTCGGATTCTTCCGGACGCGGCTCGCGAGCAAAGGCCGCCAAATAAAGTTCGCGAACTTTTGCGGCATCGGACCGTTCCATTTCACGAGTGAACTTAGCGGCTCGCCCCTGTGCATTCTGCAGGCGTCCCTGAACATCGCCCGAATTCAATAAGTGCAGTGACTGAGACAGATTGGCTTCGGCAGAGCGTTCGCACTCGCAGGCACTTTCCGCTTCCGGCTTGCCAAAGACTTCCAGAAAGTAGTTATTGAAACCATTGTCCGGAAGCTGCACCGCTGTGGTTCCCTGAGGAATCGTGCCGAAGTTCGACGGAGTATCCGCGACAGAGTTCACGGCATCGTAAAGAACTTCGGCCGTCAATCGTCGAGGATAGAAGCTGGAAAAATTCTGCTGATCGTTGCGATTGAATTCGGTCGGCTCAGAACTGAGTTGATACACACTGGATTTGCAGATCGTGCGAACGAGATCCTTCAGATCAAAACGATGATCCAGAAAATGCTTCGCCAACGCATTCAGCAGTTCAGGATTTGACGGAGGATTTGTGACACGCAGATCGTCTTCCGGATCCACGATGCCTCGCCCAAAGAAATGCTTCCAGTAACGATTCACCAACGCCTTGGCGAAAAACGGATTCTCCGGAGC
>CAMAXD010000271.1 GCA_945861975.1 Candidatus Kuenenia stuttgartensis
GATGGTTCGAGTTTCAATCGGAGCTGAGCAAACGGAGCGGGTTCATGTGGAGCAGCTTTGGAACGCTCTCCGGGCAGCTGTGTTGCAGACAGCGTGACATCAGGGACAAGCATCGAGGGAAAGCGAGGAAGACTTGCATTCCGGATCCTTGCGAACGATCCTCCAGTTTACCACCAATCAAAAAACGATTGAGTCTGAGATTCGCATCACGTCTGAGACTCGCTCCCTGTTGTTTCCAACTGTTCGGAGTCTGTCATGAACGGTATTTCTCGTCGTTGCTTTTTGGCTTCATCAAGTTCGGCCGCGGCATTAAGTTTGTTGAACTCTGGTGCGCATGGCGACGAACGCAACCCGGCTGAGCCGATTATCGATATTCATCAACACACGACTTATCGTGCTCGCACCCCGGAGCAGCTCATTGCACACCAAAGAACGATGGGTGTCACTCAAACGATTCTGCTTCCGGCGGGATCTTCTGTTAAGACGCCGTCCACTGGTGAGGGAAAGCACAATACGCTCGGCGGAGTTGGTGCTGGTGGAAATGATACGGCGATTGCAATGGCGAGACAGTACACAGGTGAGTTCTTCTTCGGAGCCAATGAAGTCACTGATCTTGCCGAAGCTCGTATGGAGATTTCAAAGTATCTGGAACTTGGTGGAGTCATCATCGGCGAGCAAAAATTCAGCGTTGAATGCGACTCTAAAGAGAGTCAGCTTCTTTATGAACTGGCCGCTGAGTTTAATGTTCCGATTCTGATGCATTTGCAACACGGCACGTACAATATGGGGTTCGAACGAATCTACAAGATGTTCGAGAAGTTTCCGAAGACCATGTTTATTGGACATGCCCAGACGTGGTGGGCAAACATCGATAAAAATCATGCCGATCAGAACATGCTCTATCCTAAAGGAAAGGTCACGGCCGGCGGATTGACGGATCGTTATCTGGCAGACTACCCGAACATCTTTGCAGATATGTCGGCCGGTTCAGGACTCCATGCGCTGACTCGCGATGAAGATCATGCTCGTGGATTTCTGGAACGACATCAGGACAAAGTATTGTACGGCAGTGATTGCGATGATCGAGTTGGGAAAGGGTCGGCCTGTCAGGGATCACAGACGGTTGCTGCAATCCGCAGATTGAGCACATCAAAGACCGTGGAGCGAAGAATCCTTCATGAAAACTCGAAGAAACTGTTTCGACTGCCGACAGCTTGAGATCAGAATCTACGGTCTGTTGTCCTGATCCGTTCGAAAAGTCCTATGTTCTGAAACGGATCGGGATATCCTGCCGAGAAGAATTTTGTCCTGCCCTCCCCGCCCTGCCACTGGTTTTCCTGCCATGAGTTCACTGATTTCACGCGTTATGGCCCTGATCATGGTTGCCCTGATCATGGTGGTTTCCACGACGACGATTGCTGCCGATGAAGAGGGTGTCCGATTCTTTGAGCAGAAGATTCGACCAGTTTTGGTCGAACATTGTTACGGCTGCCATTCCGTGGAGGCTCAGAGTCAAAAGAAACTCCAGGGAGGATTGTTTCTGGATTCTGCGGCTGGTGTTGCAGCCGGGGGAGAGACGGGGCCAGCTTTGATTAAGGGCAATGCTGCCGAAAGTCTGCTGCTCAAAGCGATGAAATATGATGGCATGGAGATGCCACCAACCGGCAGGCTGTCTGACGAGGTGATCGCGGATTTTGCGAAATGGATTGATTCGGGTGCTCCGGATCCTCGTGAAGGTAATGCTCCCGTAAAGCTCAAACGTGAGATCAATCTGGAAGAAGGAAAACAGTGGTGGTCTTTTCAGCCATTGAAAGATGTCCCTCTGCCTGATCCTCACAAGCCCATTGATGGTTTTATTCGACAGGCGCAGGAAGCGAATGGATTAAAACCGAATCACTCGGCCGCGAAGGAGAAGTTGATTCGACGCGCGTACTTTGATCTGATCGGCTTGCCTCCTGCGCCGGAACAGGTGATGGCGTTCGTTGCGGATTCATCGTCGAACGCGTTCGAAAAGGTTGTCGATGAACTTCTTGCAAAGCCTGCATACGGAGAGCGATGGGCTCGACATTGGCTGGATACGGCGAGATTTGCGGAGAGTGGAGGTTACGAGTTCGACGGGTTCAGGCCGGGAGCTTATCACTACCGCGACTGGGTGATTCGTTCACTGAATAATGACATGCCGTATGATCAGTTCGTCAAGATGCAGTTGGCGGGAGACATACTGCAACCGGATGACATCAATGGAGCGGCGGCGACCGGATTTCTTGTTGCCGGACCCTATCCCGGGCAGATTACGGCAAAGACCGTGGAGCGAATTCGTTACGATCAGCTCGATGATATGATGATGACCATCGGAGGCTCAATGCTCGGCCTGACGCTTGGCTGTGTGCGATGTCATGATCACAAGTATGATCCGATTCCACATCAGGATTACTACGCCCTGGCAGCATCTCTTGCGACAACGGCCCATGGTCCGCGAACTCTTGATCTTGACGAAGTTGCGACGGAGAAAGCCACTGAAAAACACAAGGCGGATCACGAGCCGTTGGTCGCTGCGCTGAATGAATTTTCGGCCAAAGAATTGCCAGCGCGCTTCGTCGCGTGGCGCGACAAAGAGTTGGAAAAGCAACCGGAAACGACACGCTGGCAGGCTCTGGAGGCTAATGCAACGGAAGCAGAACGGTCATGGCTCAAGGTTCTTCCGAATGGAATGATTGTGCATGATGGTCTACTGAGTCCGGGAGCGAATGTTCGTCAGCGAGGCCAACGCAGAAATGTGCGCAATGAAGAATCATACCGACTGACGTTTAGCACTCATCAAAAGAATATTCAGTCTCTCCGACTGGACGCGTTCACAGACAAGTCTTTGCCACAACGAGGCCCCGGGCTGAGTGCTGATGGAAGTTTTCAACTGGCGGAGATCATCGTCACCGCGGGGCCATTGGATTCGCTGGATCCGGCGGCGATTCAAACGTTGAAACTCAAACCAGTCTTTGCTGCGTTCGAAGATGATAAGCAACCAATCATCAACTCTGTCGACGGAAATCCCGGCACCGCATGGGTTGTACGTACGACAGCGAAGAAGGACAATGCGGCGGTCTTTGAGTTGGAGTCGCCTCTGGCTGGTTTTCCGAATGGGACGGAAATTATTGTCGAACTGAAGTTTGTCGATATGGGCATTGGGCGACTTCGAATATCCGCCAGTGTCGATCCCAATC
Source organism: Candidatus Kuenenia stuttgartensis (assembly GCA_945861975.1). GTDB lineage: Bacteria > Planctomycetota > Planctomycetia > Planctomycetales > Planctomycetaceae > SXXK01. The sequence goes on from CAMAXD010000271.1 coordinate 3,219, forward strand.
CAGCGACCTGGGCAGGAGATGTTTCGCCACAGCATATGGGAGAATTACGGGCTGTCGCTGCAGCACATAAAGGTGAAATGCCAGAGTCTGTCAAAGTCTCACTCGCTCGCTGGTTTGCCCCGTTTGATTCAGAGATGGCCGGCAAATTTAATCCAGTTCGAGACCATGCGGCTGCGGCGCCACGTCCGAATCTGCAGGAGGTTTATACAACTGTTGCCGGTGGTCAGGACGTCTTTTTCCTTCGTCGCGGAGAAGTCGATAACAAACAGGGTAAAGCAGAACCGGGATACCTGCAGGTTCTCTGGCGAAGTCCCGAACCATCAAAACCAACGGCATCGGCATCTGCCGAGCATCCACGTGCATCTATGGCGAATTGGATGACGGATGTGGAGCGTGGTGCGGGGCCGCTGCTGGCACGAGTCGTCGTGAATCGACTTTGGCAGCATCACATGGGCCAGGGTATTGTCGGGACCCCGAATGATTTTGGTTTTCAGGGCGATAAGCCGACTCATCCGGAATTGCTCGACTATCTTGCCGGTGAATTGGTGCGAGGTGGATGGAGGCTGAAGACTCTTCATCGTTCGATTTTGCTGAGTGAAACATATCAGCAGTCTCATGAAGTGAATCCGGAAAACCAGGCCATCGATCCGGGCAACCGATTTCTCTGGCACCATCAACCTCATCGACTGGAAGCAGAGACGATTCGTGATGCTTTGCTGGCCGTTGGTGGTAACCTGGACAGCACGATATATGGCCCCAGCGTCCTCGATAATACTCAGAGACGAAGTGTCTATCTGCGAGTCAAACGCAGTGAGCTTTTGCCGGTCATGACGATGTTCGATGCTCCTGAGCCGACTCAGAGTATCGGCGAACGCAGCGTGACGACTGTGCCGACACAGGCTTTGGCTCTGATGAATTCGCCGCTGGTGCGACAGCAGGCTGAAAAACTGTCTGCACGAATTAAGGCCGTGGGCGATGTTTCGTTGCCTGCTGCAGTCCAGCAAGGATACCAATTGACATTCTCACGTCTTCCAACGGAAGAAGAGCAAATCATGATGCTGGCTTTCATTGATCAGCAGCGAGCTGCAGCGGGTGGCGAATCACCCGACGCATCAGATCGAGCCCTGGTCGAGTTTTGTCACGTTCTCCTGTGTCTGAATGAGTTTGTCTACGTTGATTGATTTTAGGCAGATGCGGCCAATCGGCCCGCAGGCATGAATCGCATTCCCCTGAAAAGATTTGAGGACATAGCCGATGTTCGGATTTTATTCGCCTGGCGAAATTTCCTTGCCCGCTCGCCGTGACTTTCTGCTGCAGGCTGGTCTTGGTTTTGGATCAGTCGCGCTGGCCAGCATGCTTCAGAATGAAAAGACTGGTGCCAGTGAGATCGCTGAGCCCCTTGCGCTGCGACCACCGCATTTTCCGGGTCAGGTGAAGTCCATCATCTGGTTATTCATGACCGGCGCGCCTTCGCAGGTGGATACGTGGGACTATAAGCCGGAGCTTCAGAAGCGACATGGTCAGGAATTGGCAGGTTCAGACCCGAAGACGGGATTCTTTACAACCAGCGGGAAGTGTCTTAAGTCACCATTCGCGTGGGCTCAGCACGGTGAATCCGGGTCATGGGTATCAGATCTGTTTCCACATCTGTCAAAGCACGTGGACAAGATGTGCTTTCTGCATTCGATGTATCTCAAGCAGAACAATCACGCGCCGGCATCGCTCGAATTGATGTGCGGTACAAACCGACCCGGCCTGCCGGCACTCGGCGCGTGGATGACATACGGTTTAGGGTCTCAGAATCAAAGTCTTCCGTCATTTGTCGTACTCCACGACACGCGACCTCGGGGTGATGATCAGATCTGGTCAGCCGGTTTCCTTCCTAAGACCTATCAGGCCATGACACTGGACGCTCGTCGGAAGGAATCGATCGATAACCTTGTGCGAGATACTCGGCATTCGGATGGTCAGCAACGTTCACAGTTGGACTTGCTTCGTGAATTGAATCAGAAGCATGCCAATACTCGGCCGACGCAGGCCGATCTTGCGGCGCGAATTAATTCGTTTGAACTGGCCTATCGCATGCAGATGGCTGCACCCGAGGCTCTGGATTTGACCAGGGAATCAGAATCCATCCACAAGCTCTACGGCATGGATAATCCCGAATGTGCCACATTCTCACGCCAGTGCCTGCTGGCTCGACGGCTGGTTGAACGAGGTGTCAGGTTTGTGCAGATCTTTGCTGGAAAAGGGGTTGGCGGTGATGGAAGTGTGAACGACGTTCCCTGGGACTGTCACAGTGACGTGCAGACGAATCATCGTTCCTGTGGCCTGCATACGGACCAGCCAGCAGCGGCTCTGCTGGCAGATCTGGAGGCGCGTGGTTTGCTGGATTCAACACTTGTGATCTGGGGTGGAGAATTTGGCCGAACGTCAGATTCTCAGGGCGACAAAGGACGCGACCATAATCCCAATGGGTTCACCATCTGGATGGCCGGCGCCGGAGTGAAAGGAGGCTTCCACTACGGCGCCACGGATCCGTTTGGTTATAAGGCTGTTGAGAACAAGGTGCATGTCAACGACCTGCATGCAACTCTGCTGCATTTGCTCGGTCTCGACCACACGAAGCTCACCCATCGTTTCAACGGCCGCGATTTTCGTTTGACAGATGTCGGAGGCGAGGTGCTCAAAGAGATTCTTCGCAATCCTGTTGCCTAATGATTCGGCATCTCCGGATTGGCCCAGTGCCCGCCAACGTTTTCTCCTCGGACGACAAAGCCTTTTTTGTGCCAGTCGTACCAGGTTGTCACATCAGCAGCAGCATAACGGATAGTGAGACCGCAACGCCGTCGATTCGATTCATTGGCTTCAGAGCCATGCAGCAGCAGATCTGAGTGCATGGAGAAATGGCCGGCTTTGAGTTGATCGTTGACTTCGCCATCTCCATACGAATGCGGATTGCGAACCGCGAGATCCAGTATGGTGTTCGCGTCCTGAGTTTCGTCGTAATCAATCAGGCCATGCAGATGTGACCGCGGAATAAACTTCATGTTAGCATTTTCCGGATCTGCATCATCGATGGCCAGCCAGACGGTGACAGTCTTGGTGGGGCTGAGCGGCCAATAGGTGCTGTCCTGATGCCATGGAACTCGTTTTCCGTCGTGCGGCATTTTGCAGAAGAAGTGGGATCCCCAGCAGACAACGTTGGGACCCAGCAAGTCAGCTACGGCATCAACGATCCGTGGGTGCTGAACCAATTGATAAACCCGCGCGAACCGCATGTGTGCCGTGCTGATGGCGTAACTGGATTTGCCGAGTTCAATATAGGCAGCCAAAACCCCGTCGAAGAAAGCACGAAGCTCACGAGCTTCTTCCTGATCAAGACCGTTGAACGGCATGAGATAACCCTGCTCGTTATACTGCTTGATTTGCTCAGATCTCAGGATCTTCGGATTTGGATTCGCCGATGGGAAGAATGTCATCTTCCTCGGAAGTGCGGCCAACTGGGACGGCGACGGATTCGGAATCTCATCAACTTTGCTCATGGTCGTTTGCTGCGTGAAAAGTAGGAGAAATTACGGGAAAAGCATGGAATGCGGAACGGTGGTATTCTCACGGGGTTCTTTTCTCGGTGGAATAGCGGCCGACATCATGGGCATGGTATTTCTCATCATTTGGGGGTCGGCGGAGTCATGGCAGAACCTTCAGTACAGACGGGATATCGCAATGTGATCTGCGTTCCGGCAGATACTCGTCAGCGATTCCTGCAACTGGAACAGGAGGCTGCCGGGCCTTTGTTAAAGATGGGCGTGAGACTTTCCGGTGTCGGTACGTTTGGGTTGAACTACCGAGTCGGATATCGAGATCCATCCTGTCATCTGGTTCTGCTGACTCTGGATGGCGATGGTCTTTATCAAGCTCCCGGAGTTGAGTTCCATCCGGTCAGCGGTGATTTGTTGCTGTCGCCGGTTGGTGTTCCTCTGTTACTTGGAACTATTGAGCAGTCCTGGACCTTTCTTTGGTTCTACATCAACGGGCTGAAACGCTGGCAGCATCTGGATCGAAGTTTGCCGCGACTGATCCGACCATCCTTTGGGACCCAATTAAGTCACGCATTCGAAGGCCTACTGTCAGAAACAGGCTATGCTCGCAGTCAGTCTGTTCTGACAGAATCAGGTTGGGTGACAGGCGAATCGAGACCGATGACGCCTTCAAGTCGGGCTGCCAATTTGTTTGGTGAGTTAGTTGCGGAGTACTTGCGGCAAATTCTTAGCCCTGTCGAGTCCGACAAAGATCCTCTCGAGAATCTCCTGCAAGAGGTATGGAAGGATGTAGAGCAATCTCCCGGACAGGATTGGTCACAGAAAGTGATCAGCCAGCGTCTGGGAGTTTCTCCGGCGACCCTCCAGCGTCTGGTCTGGCGCTGCTTCGATTCAACTCCCCAGCAGATGGTTGTCGAGATTCGCATGTCCCAGGCTCGGCGACTACTGCAGCAGTCCGATTACCCACTCAAGGTCATTGCGCGTGAAGTTGGATATTCCGACGCATTTGTTTTCTCATCAGCGTTTAAGCGTTTTCACGGTAGCAGCCCCAGCGCGTTTCGAGACCCTGACGTTGGTTGATGATGGATCAGGGACGTCCCACAATAAACGCTCCTGATTCTCCAATGAAATGAACAGATGTTGTGATTGGTTCTTCGGACACAAAGCAGTTGGTCATAAAATGCTTGAATCACGTCAAGCTACTCTTCGGGCCTCGGCGCACTCTTCAGGATTGCAGAAGCTGGTCTGTGTTGTGTTTATTGCGATTCAGGTCATCAGTATGAGAAATCTCTTTGCCGATGAGAAACCCAACATAATCGTGATCCTGATCGACGACATGTGCTACCGCGATCTCGGGTGTTTTGGCGGAACTCTTGCGCCAACA
>CAMAXD010000272.1 GCA_945861975.1 Candidatus Kuenenia stuttgartensis
CCCAAAACGATCGAGCCCTTCGGCGGACCGGCCCATCAGGAAATTGCTCCGGCTTCAATGCACGTCCGCTATGAATATGCACCGATCGGGGACCAGCCCGAGGTAGCTCTGACATGGTACCAGGGAACTCACAAGCCCGAAATTCTATCTCGCGGCGACGTTCCGGCATGGGATAGTGGAGTTCTCTTCGTTGGCGACAAAGGCATGTTACTGTCTGACTATGGCAAGCACCTGTTATTGCCGGAAGACAATTTCAAAGACTTTAAAGCCCCGGAACCGTTCATTCCGCAATCAATTGGCCATCATCAGGAGTGGATCCATGCGTGCAAGACGGGTGAGCCCACGACGTGTAACTTTGAGTATGCAGGTTGGCTGACCGAGGCGAATCATCTGGGCAACGTGGCTTACCGAGTTGGCAAGAAACTGGAATGGGATGCCGAGAACATGAAGGCGACGAATGCTCCGGAAGCTGACCAGTTCATTAAACGCCAGTACCGCAAGGGCTGGGAGTTAAAATGATCCGCAACTCGCTGATGTCGATCGTCCGCGTCGTACTGGCAAGTATGGCCATCACGCTGTGCGTGCGTGGCCAGCTGGTCATCGCGGACGAGCTTGAGACAGCGATTGAGGCGACCGTAAGTGAAGCCACCGTGAGTGAAGTCACTGAGGATGATCAGGCCGCCGCATTTTCAAAGCAGGTTCTGCCACTTCTTCGCACGCGTTGCATAACGTGCCACGGGCCGGAAAAGCAGGAAGGCGGGCTGCGTCTGGATTCACTGGACGCCGCAATCAAAGGTGGCGATCAGGGCTCAGCGATTGTCCCGGGTGACGCCGAGAGCAGCCTGTTCGTGAAGGCCATCACATTCGCTGATCCCGATCTGCAGATGCCACCCAAACAGAAGTTGTCGGACACTGAAATTGACGTTCTGAAACAATGGATTCAGGGCGGAGCGGCGTGGCCTGCCGAGTCTTCAGAAGCCGGCTCCGACAAGCAGATGGGCGATGCATTTCAGGATGAGAAGAATCCTGTTCGGCAACTGTTCGGCGAAGAGCGACTAAATTTGTGGTCTCTCAGGAAGCCCGCGGTGAAGCAACCGGAGGGCCTCAGCGATGCAGATCGGCAGCGACCTTCAAAAATCATTGACGCGTTTCTCAATCAAAAACTGAAAACTGTTTCCCTGAAGATGTCAGCACCTGCAGATCGCCGAACTTTGATTCGTCGCATCACCTTTGATCTGACTGGCTTACCACCGACTCCCGAGGAGGTGGCGGCTTTTGAGGCCGATGTATCTGCTGAGGCATTTGATTCGGTCGTTGATCGGTTGTTGAACTCACCACATTATGGCGAAAGACAAGCTCGTTTGTGGCTGGATGTCGTGCGTTATGCTGATACCCACGGCTATGAACGCGACGAATTCCGGCCGCTGGCCTGGAAATACCGCGACTATGTGGTTCGCTCATTCAACGCGGACAAGCCTTTTGATCAGTTTGTACGGGAACAATTGGCCGGAGACGAAATGGTTCCCGGCGCGCCGCAAGATGCTGAGGACGCCGATGCCCTGATTGCGACCGGCTATCTTCGCCTCGGTCAGTGGGACAGCACCGCCGCCATTTTTCAGGAAGAGGATCGACTTCACGCCGAGCAAATGGCGGATCTGACCAACACCACAGCGTCTGCATTTCTGGGACTGACGATGTCCTGCTGTCAATGTCACGACCATAAGTACGATCCCCTGACTCAGGCCGATCATTTTCGCCTGCGCGCATTCTTTGCGGGGGTAACTCCGAAAGATGACCTGAGCATTTCGTTGCCTCAGGAACAGGCGGCGATCGACAGCCATAACACGATGGTCGATCAGCGAGTGACGGCATTCAAAAAGCAACTGGAACTATTAACCGACGACTCAGCCGCGAAGAAGACTCAGCGCGAGGCTCTCGAAAAACAGATTCAGGAACTGGAGGCATCTCGCAGGAGCTCCGAAGTCACAATGGCCGCTGTCGATTCTGGCAGTGAAGTACCGGCAACCCATATTCTCTACCAGGGCGATTTTGCTTCGCCTCGCGAAGAAGTCTCGCCCGGATATGTCACGGTCCTTTACCCCGGTCCCGCGCAGATTAAAAAGGCTCGTGAGAATTCCACAGGCCGGCGACTGGCTTTGGCAAACTGGATTGTGTCAGATTCGAATCCGTGGACGGCGCGAGTCATCGTGAATCGAATCTGGCAGCAGCATTTCGGAACCGGCATTGTCGCGACGGCCAACGATTTTGGTTTCAGCGGAGCGCGTCCGACTCATCCTGAACTTCTGGACTGGCTGGCGAATAAGTTTGTCACCGAAGCCTGGTCGATTAAACAATTGCATCGCTGGATCGTGTTGTCCGAAGCTTACCAGCAGAGTTCTCTCGCTGAATCGATTCCGGATGCTGATCCGGGCAACTCGCTGTTGTGGCGTCAGAACATGCAAAGGCTTGATGCCGAGACATTGCGTGATTCGTTGCTGAAGGTTTCAGGTCTGTTGTTGCCAATGCAAGGTGGCCGTCCGCTCTGGCCAGATGTGCCGGAGGAGCTGACGCATGCACAACCCGCAATTCTGGAAGCGATCAAGGACGGCGATGGAGGGCGAATGCAGGGCTGGTACACGGATCCACCCGAACAAACCGATGTGCGCAGTCTTTATCTGATCCGCAAGCGATGTCTGCCGATTCCTTTTTTGCAGTCATTCGACTTGCCGGATTCCACAACATCCTGTGCGCGGCGAGACACGACCGTCGTAGCTCCTCAGGCTTTGATGTTGTTGAACAGCCCCGAGGGAATCCGTTACGCAGAGGCCCTGGCCGACCGCATACTGCGCGACACGCTGCATCTTTCCGAGACGAGTGATAAACGCGAAAGGGCGTTAATTCAGCGATTGTTTCAGATTACTCTGAATCGCCAGCCCTCGGTCGAAGAACAAAATATGGCGGCCGAACATCTGCAGAATGAACAGGCAAAGTTGTCGGACGGTAATCAGGAAAGTCGCATGAGGATTGCAGTCGTCGGCCTATGCCGGGCCATGCTGAACCTGAACGAGTTTGTTTACGTTGATTAATCAACCCGGACCGCACGACCTGTTCCTGTTCGGGGAATGCTGTTACATCACCAGCAGGGCTGGTAGGTTCAGCGCGGCCAGATCCTCTGTTGGGATGATGCATTCTGGGTGCCGGGTGCCACGACCAGATGGTCGTACTTCATTAATCATTGAACCGGAACTATACTTCGCAGTGGCGGAGTGAGATTTTTCTATGTACCCGGATTCGCGAGTGTTCGGCACGCCCACCGGGAAAACATCGGAATCCTCACGACTCCGGTGCGTCTCAATGCAGCACTGCTCGAGGTACATCGATTGCCAATGTGGCATCGTCATTTCTGGCCGTGAATCTATCATTCAGAATTCATCATGCCTCGCTTACAAATCTTTGCTGGTCTCTTTGTCCTGATCGCTTCGCTTGGTCTCTTTCTTTTCGCTTTGAATTCAGAGCTTGGAACATCGTCGATCGAAACCGAGCTTCCCGTAGCAGACGCACCACAAGTAGCCGTTGACCAGAACGGATTCGGGGCAACAACCCTGAACGAGCACAGAACCCCGGACGTTACGCCCCCCGCAGGCATGGTCTGGATTCCGGGTGGTGAGTTTTCTATGGGAAGTGATTCATCTGCCGAATCTCTCTGCAGCGTGCCGGGCGTCACACAGGATTCGGTGCCAATTCATCGAGTGTACGTCGATAGTTTCTGGATGGACGAAACGGAAGTCACCAACGAGCAGTTCGCGGACTTCGTTGCAGCCACAGGTTACGTCACTGTCGCGGAGCGGAAACCAACTCAGGAAGAGTTTCCCACGGCACCGCCGGAGAATCTGATTGCGGGTTCGACCGTATTTTCTGCCACGAAAGAACCCGTGCCGCTCAACAATTACTTTCAATGGTGGAGTTACATTGGCGGAACCGACTGGCGTCATCCAACGGGACCAGACAGCAGCATCGACGATCACGCTGATTATCCAGTTGTGCAAGTTGCGTTTGAGGATTCCGAGGCCTATGCGAAGTGGGCCGGCAAGCGATTGCCGACCGAAGCGGAATGGGAATTCGCCGCGCGGGGAGGACGTGCGGGCGATCTTTATGCATGGGGAAATGAATTGCAGCCGGAGGGGAAGTTTCAGGCCAATATTTATCAGGGAGAATTCCCGGTCGAAGGCAAGGATACCGGTGCTGATGGGTTTCAGGGCATCGCTCCGGTAAAGCAGTATGCTGCCAACCCCTTCGGATTATACGATGTCGGTGGGAACGTCTGGGAGTGGACTCGTGACTGGTACAGCCATGACTATTATGCAACGCTGGCAAAAACTGGTGAAGTCGCCCGAAACCCGCAGGGGCCCGATGTTCCTTTTGATCCGGCAGAGCCAACTGAGAAGAAGCGAGTTCATCGGGGCGGTTCATTTCTGTGTACGGATCTCTCTTGCACCCGTTATATGGTTGGGACTCGAGGCAAAGGGGAAGTTCGCACCGCCAGCAACCATGTGGGGTTTCGTTGTGTGATCGAAGTCAAAGCCGATTGAGTACCAGGTTCTCGCTGTTCTTCGGGCAGCATATGGTGCGATCGCACAGCACATCGTGCGATCGCACAGGACATGGCGGGAGGAATAAACTTGAGCACCGAACGGTTCCGCAGCTTTCCTGACCATGCAATGCTGTGATTTTTCTGTCATCATCAGGACCGGAAGAAAAGTCGAATTGACACTAACAAGCGATTCGAGCTAAAAGTCAAATAGGATCGGATGGAGCGCAGGGCTGCGTGTATCCGACGAGGTCTTTTCTGTGAATTCACCGGAAAAGAGCTGCCCGAACTGAACTTCGAAGGAGCGAATCATGCGTCGAACTGCCATCACACTGCTTGCGGGATTTGCACTTGTCGGGTGTGGCGGTTCAGATGCCAAAAACGGCGAAGCCAAGTCGGCCGGAATTCCGTTGTCGATTCCCAACCAGAGTCCCGACGCAAAGCTCTCTGCGAAGGGCAATGCTCAGTCGATCGATCAGTATTCATCGCCGGTTAAACAGCTGCGTCAGAGAGCGAATACAGCCGTTATTTCCGGCCTGAATGGAGTGGCCATTGAGTCGCTCAGTCAGGCAATCGGGATCACTCCGGAAGACGCCACACTGTTTCGTATGCGCGCCGATGTTTATTCACTGCAGGGCGAAAACGCCAATGCTCGCGCAGACTTTAGTACTGCGGTACGACTTTCCCCAAACGATGCCGATCTCTACAACTTCCGCGGTTATTTTCTGATGGGTCAGGGCTTGGGCGCGGAAGCTCGCGCGGACTTCGACAAAGCCATTTCGATTAACCCCAAACACGGTGCCGCGCTTAATAATCGAGGATTGCTGGCTCTGGGTGGCAAAGACTACAAAACGGCGGTTGCTGATTTTTCGTTAGCAATTGAAGCCGATCGAAACCTATCAGACGCATGGAACAACCGCGGCTTCGCTCAGATGAAACTCAATGAGCTTGATAAGGCGATGGCCGATATCAAGCAGGCTTTGCATCTCAAAGAAGACTATGTCACGGCCTGGAATAACTCTGGCCTCGTGGCCATGCAACAGGAAAAATTCGCAGACGCGGAAAAGTCCTTTGCGCGGGCTATGGAACTTGATCCAATGGATGCCCGCTGGGTCAATCACCACCGTGCCGCTCTGATTAAACAGAATCGCTTCGCAGAAGCTCAGACAGATGCCAGCAAGATCGAATGGCTCAACCAACTGACTAATCTCACACAGGTGGCCGGACGGAATGCTCGTGATCCTCGTGCCTGGATTGTTCGCGGCCAGCATCTGATGGACGGCCAGCAGTTCAAGGCCGCCATGCAGGACTTCAATCGCGCCCTGAGCGTGAGTCCGGGCAACGCCCAGGCACTGTTTGATCGTGCAGTAGCATGGGTCAGCATTGGCGACTACCAGAAGGCCATGCTGGACTGTGATGAATCCATCGTCGCGAATCCGTCGCTGGAAGCCTTCTCCCTGCGAGGTGATCTATGGCTGCGACTGGAGAACCTCGACCTCGCAATTGCTGATTTTGAATCGGCAAAACGCTTTGATGAGCAGGTCGCGGTCGCTTATGCACAGCGTGCAGAGAAACAGCGTGCGGCCGGTGCGACCTCAGAAGCCGATGCAGATCAGGCTCGTGCGAATGAAATTCGCGAAGCAATGATTGAGAAGCCTGCAGCCGCTCGCGACACAAGCACGGCCGAAGGCTTCAACCCGGACTCGTCGGTTCAGTAATCCAGCCAGATACCGCCACCGACCAGATTCTCCCAACGGTCGAAGAATTCGTACTGCAATGAAGGACCGTTGTAATAGTTCAGACCAAGACGCAGGCGGCGTTTAGAGTGTTCACCCTGCCAACCCCAGCCGGCGACGACATTCACTCCACCGTTGAAATCGAAGTCTTCGCGGAGATGAGTATTCACGGCCGCAAATGGCGCCCCCGTGAATTGAGTTGTTGGGAGAGGTGTGTATTCGGCACCGAACTGAAACTCAAGTGGCTTTGCTCCGCCCTCAATACCCAGAGCGTAGCCAATCTCTCCATAGATGCGCGAGACATCATTGAGCTCGTAAGCCATTCCCGCCAGCAGGGAGTCTCGTACATAGTTGATACGATTAAACAGCGGATTGGCAATCAGGTACTCATCGCCCACATGTGAGCTGATGTGATAGTAGCCAGCTCGATACGACAGACGATCGATCTTCCATGTGCCATACAGACCAACGCGATAGTCAGATCCCTCCAGCATCGCGCTCTCCTCATCGGGCAGAACACGGGCAAACACTGCGCCTTCGAGGTCCAACTGAAACGCGTCGCTGTTAGAGATCGATGGATCCGACAGGCGAATCAAGCCGGTACGACCGCCAAGCACTGCTTCCCAGATCTTGCGTTTACTCTTCGTGTCGTAATATGACACAAGCTGCATTCGCGTTTCTTTTTCACCGGCGACGTAGGTTTTGTAGAGCAGACCGTTGGGAAGTAGTTGCCAGCAGAGATGCTGTTCGTGAGTCTGGGGATGCTGTGAGAAAACCGAGTCCGGCGTCATGGCTGGATAAAAGGCTTGCTCGGTCTGCGACTCAGGAATGATAATCTGCTCTTCACCGCTTATGGGCTCGGGTGGTTCCTGGCTGTGCCCTGTCGTTCTGAGCCTGCCTTGCGCGGGCATGCTGACGACTGACGACTTGGCGTCCGGGGCCTGTGAGTAGTCCGAAAGATCAAAGTCCCCTGCAGTTGCAGCGTCGCCTGATTGGGTCCCGGACTTTGGCGTCTCGGGCTTCTTGCTTCTCGACTGGCGAAGCGGGTCGAGCCATGTTTTGACAGGTCTCGTGACAACACTTGAAGCATCAGCCGGATCACTGGCGGATACTCTGGCTGATGTCATGACGTTGCTGTTGTCGGCGTGGGCTGCCAGCGTCTGTGCGGTGCAAACCAACGCGGCGACGAACAACTTTGCGAAGATGCTACTGCGTTGAGCCACCCGCAACCTGCCTGCAGATGGCTGGACCGAAAGACTGGCGGTGGGATTGATGGGTTTCGAGACGCTGCAATCCGGAAGCCGCGGACGGCATGAAGACGCATCTGCTGCAGCGGTAAGCAACTCAGGAGATGTTCTCCCCTGATTATTTACCGGCTTTGCCGACTTTCCGAACCATTGAAATGCTTGAGCCACGAAGAGCGATCCTGATCTCGTGTCCTGCGGGACATGACGAACATAGAACCTGCAATGTCTGTGACGAAGGTTTCGGATAAGCCAGGGGGCGATTCTGAGGATCGCAACTATCGTTTCAGCGATTCAGGGTGTGTCGGGCCGGTCAGTTAAAATGTACGGATTTTGCAGCCCAAACAATGAAAATGCCGGATTTTACAGTCGCCGGGATTCGGCAAAAACCGCCGCCTTTGACATCTCTTCGATTGCCTGCACGTCAAAGTCCGCTCGAACAGGCCGTGATCATTCAAAGGCCCAATCAGTGGCTGCCTTCGCGGGCCAGCGGTTTAGCTTCGCGCGGCGATCCTGGAATCTCTCGTCGCGGGATGCATGAGAACCCCGGATTCCAGAGCGCATCCGCGATTGGTC
>CAMAXD010000273.1 GCA_945861975.1 Candidatus Kuenenia stuttgartensis
CCGTCGCTCCGCCGACGGGACGATGTCTCTGCAAACCCTCAACGAACTACAACACACCCAGCAACTTCAAAAACTCGCGACAAAATGCCGGATGAGCAGGCCAGGCGGGAGCTGTGACCAGATGTCCGTCAACGTGTGCTCCATCGATCGCGATTGACGCATACGTTCCTCCGGCCAGCACAATCTCCGGGCCGCACGCCGGATACGCTGTGCATGAGCGACCTTTTACAATCCCGGCCGCCGTCAGAATCTGAATGCCGTGACAGATGGCCGCAATCGGCTTCTTTGCGACATCGAAGGCTCGTACGATTTCCAGCACGCGAGCATTCAATCGCAGATACTCCGGAGCACGACCGCCGGGGATCAACAGCCCGTCGTATTGGCTCGGGTCGACACTGGCGAAATCCGCATTCAATGTAAAATTGTGGCCGGGTTTTTCGCTGTAGGTCTGATCGCCTTCAAAGTCATGAATCGCGGTTCGAACTTTGTCCCCGGCTTTTTTGTCCGGACAAACCGCATCAACCTGAACGCCAACCGTCAGCAAAATCTGAAACGGAACCATGATTTCGTAGTCTTCGACGAAATCACCAGCCAGAAGAAGTACGCGTGCCATACTACGGTGCCTTTATGACAGAATATCCTGAATCACATGACCGCCCACATCAGTTAATCTGAACCGTCGGCCATTGTACTTGTACGTCAGCTTCTCATGATCCATCCCCAGCAGATGGAGAATGGTGGCATGAAGGTCGTTGATGTGAACTCGGTTTTCCACTGACTTGTAACCAATGTCATCCGAGTTCCCATAGCTGACGCCGCCTTTGACTCCGCCACCAGCCAGCCACGCACACAGATGATGAGGATTATGGTCGCGTCCGGGTTTGTCACCGATCTGAGCAATTGGCAGTCGTCCGAACTCACCACACCACACAACCAGCGTATCATTCAGTAGACCGCTGGCCGCCATGTCACTTAACAGTCCGGCCACCGGCTTGTCCGTCTCGCCTGCAAACTGTCGATGGTTGCCTTCGATATCACTGTGGCCATCCCACGATCGCTGATTCTCCATGCCACCAGAATAAATCTGCACGAAGCGAACACCTCGTTCGACAAGTCGGCGAGCCGTCAGGCACTGTCGAGCAAAATGGTCACAGCGTTCATCGCCGATGCCGTACAAGTCCTGAATATGCTTCGGCTCATTGGCCAGATCCAAAGCCTCCGGCGCCGAGGATTGCATGCGATAAGCCAGCTCAAAACTCTCAATCCGCGCGGTGAGTTCGGAATCGGCCTCGTGTTGTTTTTGATGCAATCCATTCAGCTGTTTCAGCAGGTCCAGTTCGTTTCGCTGAGCCGCATCAGTCAGTAACGCAGGGCGCACGAGATTATCGATGGCTTCTCCTTGAGGACGCAGGTAAGTGCCCTGATAAACCCCCGGGAGATACCCGGCACTCCAGTTGGCCGCGTTGCCCTTTGGCAGACCTCGCCCCTTGGGATCGCTCATCACAACAAACCCCGGCAGATTCGCGCTTTCACTGCCAAGGCCATAAGTGACCCACGAACCCACGCAGGGAAAACCCATGCGAGCGAACCCGGTGTTCATCGCGAACAAGGCCGGAGAATGATTATTGGATTCTGTATAGCCTGACTGAATCACGGCCATGCGATCGACATGCTCACCGAGATGCGGAAAGATATCCGGCACCATCTTGCCGCACTGACCGCGCGGAGTAAACTTGAATGGCGACTGCATCAGGTTGCCGACGGCGTTCTTAAAGAAGCCTGTCGTGTCTTTGAACTCCGGATCGAATTCACGGATCGATTTGCCGTTCCACTTCGTCAGTTCAGGTCGATAATTCCAGGTATCAACCGGACTGGGACCACCATTGATAAAGATCCAGATAACTCGCTTGGCTTTCGAATCGAAATGTCCCGGCTGCGGCGCTAATGGGTTCAATGAACGATTACCGAGGCTGTCTTCCGCGCGCGATGATTCCAGCAGACCTTCGTCGTGCAGCAATCCCGCGAGACCAAGCAAACCTAGTCCGCAACCCGATCGCTGCAGCATCTGACGACGGGAATAAAATGAGGCTGTCATCTCAGGAGTTCCTCCGACAAGGGCATAGCCCTTGCCTCGATTTGCCTAGCGGCACGACACCAAAGGAAACGCTCACGTTTTTCGCTAACGTGAATCGTCCGCCCTCTGCGAAAAACACAAAACGACCGAGTTCGCAACGAAAGTATTCACATAATCTTGTTCAGGCAGGATACCGAAATTTTCCAGCGGCGTGAAATGGCGACTCATCATCCCTGCGATTTCATGATTCTCTCCACAATCAATTCCGGAGCTTTCCCGTTCTCGGTGATCTGAATCGCTGCACGAAGTGATGGAATCACAGCTTCTGGTTGTTCGGAAAAAATCTTCACCAACGGAGTTCCACGACTCACTCGGTCACCGATGCGAACCAGCATTTTCAAGCCCACTGAATGATCAATCGGATCGCCCATTTTTCTGCGACCGCCGCCGAGGGAAATGATGACCAGCCCTAACGCTTCCGTGTCTATGGCACTGACCACACCATCCGTATCCGCGACGAGGTCTGTGGCTTTGGCAACGCTCAACACAGCGTTCGGGTTTCCTCCCTGAGCTTTCACCATGCGGCAGTAACGTTCAAACGCCGAGCCATCATCCAGATGTCTTGCGGAGCGGGAGGCAGCTTTCTCCAGTGAAGTTTCCAGTCCCGTCGAAACAAGCAGTTCGGCACATAACTCCAACGTCAACAATCGCACATCGTCCGGGCCGCCGCCTTTCAAAACATCGATCGATTCCAGAACCTCCACGGCATTGCCACACATACGGCCCAGCGGCTGATTCATGTCGGTCAATAACGCCGTTGTCCGCACTCCCATGCGTTCGCCGGTGTTGACCAGCGAATGAGCCAGCAATGTGGCCTGTTCGCGAGTCTTCATAAACGCGCCGCTGCCGAACTTCACGTCGAGTACCATCGCATCCAACGACTCGGCCAGCTTCTTGCTCATGATGCTGCCGGTGATCAACGGGATGGAGGGAACTGTCGCAGTCACATCTCGCAACGCGTAAAGTTTTCGATCCGCCGGAGCCAACTCCGCCGAGGCCCCCGTGATGACGCAGCCAATGGACTGTGTCAGCCGGGTGATCTCATCCAACGACAGATTGGTACGAAAACCGGGGATGGCTTCAAGCTTGTCCAGCGTCCCGCCCGTTGCTCCAAGACCGCGACCGGACAGCATTGGATTCTGCAGTCCGCACTCCGCCAGCAAGGGGGCTAGAATTAAAGACGTCTTATCGCCGATGCCTCCCGTTGAATGTTTGTCGACTCGCGGAATGCCATTCTTTGGCCACGCGAGTCGAGTTCCGGAACGCTGCATTTCCGATGTCAGCGTGGCGATTTCTCGAGGCGTCATGCCGTTGAGATAAATTGCCATCGCCATGGCTGACATCTGATAGTCCGGGATGCTGCCGGTTGCAAAATTCTGAATGAAGAAGGCAATCTCTTCATCACTGAGTTCGCGATGGTCTCGCTTGGCGGCGATGAGTGAAGCAGGCAGCATGACGAGAATCTCCAGTCATTCGATGATCACATCCGCTATTGCACAAGAACCGTCGGTTCTTCAACATCCTGAGCCCGAATCTCACCCAGTCGAAACGCGGGATACTCGGGCGTTGAACAGGCCGCCTGAACTTTGTCAGCCACCTCGGCGGGAACCGTCAGAATCAGGCCGATGCCCATATTGAAGACGTTGAACATTTCCTGTTCTGCAACGTTCCCCAGTTTCTGCAGCCATTGGAAGACGGCAGGAATCTTCCATGCCGATCGATTCACAACACCCTCAACATGCTTCGGAAGAACTCGCTCAAAATTGTCTGCGATACCGCCACCGGTAATGTGAGCGATCGCGTGGATATTGCCTTCACCCGCTGCAGTTCTGGCGGCAGCGACAACGTCAGCGTAAATTCGAGTTGGAGCCAGCAGCGCATCGCCGACGGAACAATTCAGCTCAGCCACATGATCCGCAACTTTCAGGCCTGCGTGTTCGAAGACGACCTTGCGAACCAGGCTGTATCCGTTCGAATGAAAGCCTGATGAAGGAACACCAATCAACACATCGCCCGCTTTGACTCGATGCCGCCCATCGATCAGTTCTTCGCGTTCCGCAACACCCACGCAAAATCCAGCCATATCAAAATCGCCGGCCGCATAGAGATCCGGCATAATGGCCGTTTCGCCACCGAGCAACGCGGCTCCAGCCTGGCAGCAACCATCACTCACACCACTCACGAGTTGTTCCAGCAGGTTCGGATCGTCTTTCCCCATCGCAATGTAATCGAGAAAGAACAAGGGCTGCGCGCCGAGACACAAGCAGTCGTTGACGCACATCGCGACCAGATCGATGCCGATGGAATTGTACTTTCCGCAGTGAATGGCGACTTTGATTTTCGTACCGACGCCATCAGTGCCGGAGACCAGTACCGGATCTTTCCATTGCTTCCCATGATTCAGGCGAAACAGACCGGCAAAGCCACCAGGCAGTTCCATCACTCCGGGCGTGAACGTCTTCTGCATCAGCTTAGGCAGCTTCTGCATCCCCTGTTCGTAGAGTTCAAGATCAACGCCGGCGGATCGGTAGGTCAGTTCAGTCATGGAATTTGCTAAGTCTTTGGACAGGTCTTCGTTGAATCGCAAGCACGGCGAATTGCACGACTTGCCGAGTCGACTGTCAAGCCGCCAAAGCGGCAACCCGCCGCAGAGTTGTCTTTTGCCAATCCTGAGTGTGGCACAGTTTGCCCGGAATAATCTGAAGCGATTGTGCCAAATCTGCCGATTGCGACGACGTAGGACTGCGTGGACAGTGAAAAAACGACCCACCGGCTTTGATTCAGCCACGCACAAATAAGCCTCGTTTAACGGCAAGCCCTCAAAGAACTCGTTCTTCCAAACGGCGAAAAAGGATTTTCCATGTTCGGCCAGAAGACTCAACCTGAGTGGTTTTTTGACAGTTCAGTCCATCTGGAAGCTGTCAGCCGACTTCTGTATCTGGTCGAAAACCACGAACCGCTCGGCGCCGTTCTGGGCCCGGACGGCAGCGGCCGCACGCGAGTCCTCTCTCGCCTTCGCGAGGAACTGATGCGAAGCGGAACGATGGTTGTCAATTTGAATTTGAGTGGCATGGACGAAGAAGCCGCTCTGTGGCAGCTGACTGAATGCCTCGCACTGCGCACCCGACCTTCGATGCGACGGTTCGAATTGATGTCACTTCTGCGCGATGAACTGGCGGGACGAGCTCGCTGCGAGGTTCAGACCGTCATCCTGCTGGATGATCTGCATCGTGCAATTGGCGATCTGAGTGTTCTTATACGTGTGTTGAATTCACTCAGCACTCAGTGTCGAGGAATGTTGACGGTCGTCTCGGCCTCGGCCAAAGCGCTGCCTGCTGAGTTTTCTGACTGCGGACTTGTGCCGATTCGACTGACCGAACTGGATACG
This sequence comes from Candidatus Kuenenia stuttgartensis, assembly GCA_945861975.1. Lineage (GTDB taxonomy): Bacteria > Planctomycetota > Planctomycetia > Planctomycetales > Planctomycetaceae > SXXK01. Next base: position 5,523 of record CAMAXD010000273.1, read on the forward strand.
GCGGAGTCTTCCGACTTTGTCCGCTCCCTCATCGGCCAGCAGGTTCAGGAACCATCCAGTGTCGACGAATCTGCCGTCCGCGCGATTTCGATTACGTCGGTTGGCAATGCAGCCCGTATGTCACGACTTTGCTCATTGCTGCGAGTGGTGCATGAGGCGTCTCCGGAGTCTCGCATCACAGAGGAAACGGTTTACTCATTGCTGACAGAGTTCTCTGCGGACCAGTCTACCCCAGGCTCCGTGATGCGCGCCAGCTAGCTCAACGGCGGCTGAATTGCCGGAACTCGCTGTCGCTCGGTCCGGCCTACATCCATTAAACATTGTTGATCAAGCAATAGCTTTGCCTAAAAAAAGGGCTCCCCTTTCGAGGGAGCCCTTTGATGTCACTTGTGCGTCACGGCAGACGCTTATGTCGATGTCAGCCACGGCAGTGGAGCACCGGCTGGTGGTAATCGCACGATGTCGACGCCGGTTACTTCCTCGTGGCCTTTGACCTTCTGAATTGCTTCTGCGGAGGGCTCACTGTCAAGATTCAGAACGGCGACTGAGGCTCCGCCCGGTCGATCCTGTTTGCGTCCCAGTGCCATTTGAGCAATGTTGACGTTGTGTTCGCCAAACACGGTCCCGATAAAGCCAATCAGACCCGGTACGTCGCGATGGCGATAGATCAACAACAGTCCGTCCAGATACGCTTCGAAGTGATACTCGTTCAGGCACACAAGACGCAGGAACTGATTACCGAAGATCGTTCCAGAAGCCTCAAACTTGCCCTGATCGGTCGTCAAAACAACCGATACCATCGAGGCAAAGTTTTCGCAGTCACCACTGGACGATTCACGAATATGAATGCCGCGAGCCTGAGCGACGGACGTGGCATTGATAATGTTGACCGTCTCATCCAACGCAGCTTCCAGCAGCCCGGCGGTGAATGCGTTTGTCAGGATGCGAGTCTTCTTGCTGGCGGCTTCGCCACGATAGATGATTTCGGCCCCTTTGAGTCCCTGGCCTTTGATCATCTGTGCTGACAACAGCCCGAGGCGATAAGACAGATTCAGGTAGTTTTTCAGTTCGCCCATTTCCGATGCAGAAACCGGCGCCATGTTCACGGCACAGCGAATCTCATTACGCTTCAGGTAGGCAACGACCAATTCGGCCGCTTCGATCGCCACCATTTCCTGAGCTTCTTCGGTGGAAGCTCCCAGATGCGGCGTAGCCAGAACCTGCGGCAGGTCAACCAGCCGTCGATCCTTTGGCGGTTCTTCCACAAACACATCCAGAGCCGCGCCGGCGACGTGACCGGATTCAATGGCGTCTGCCAGATCCTTCTCATCGACAATGCCGCCGCGAGCACAGTTGATGATGCGAACACCCTTCTTCATCGTGGCGATACGAGCCGCGTTGATGATGCCGCGAGTTTCATCAGTCAGAGGCGTATGCACCGTCAGGTAATCACACTTCTTGACGATTTCATCAACGTCACGAAACAGGGTGATCCCTAGTTCCTTCGCCTTCTCTTCAGACAAGAATGGGTCGTAGCCCAATACATTCATTTCAAATGCCGCCGCGCGTGATGCGACACTGAGTCCGATTCGCCCAAGCCCGATCACGGCCAGAGTCTTTCCTGCGAGCTGAGTTCCCTGGAACGACTTGCGATCCCACTTGCCTGACTTCATGCTGGCATGAGCTGGTCCGATGTTGCGAGACAGCGCAAGCATCATGGCGAAAGTATGCTCAGCCGTGCTGATCGTATTGCCGGTTGGTGTGTTCATGACCAGAACACCCGCGCGAGTCGCGGCTTCCAGATTGATGTTATCCACACCAACGCCAGCTCGCGCGATACACTTCAGTCGTTCCTGACCTTCCAGAAGTTCTGCGGTCAGAGTGGTGCCACTGCGGATGATAATCCCATCCGCCGACTTCAGTTCTTCGCGAACCTGAGCGGGAGTCAGACCACTCTTGACGACGACTTCGATACCTTCTGTCTGCTCCAGAATTTTCAGTCCGGCCTTGGAGAGGCTGTCTGTAATGAGAACTCGATACACGATTTGAAACTTTACTTCAGAGACAGGAAATGGTGCTGCAGGGGTCTGGGTCGCCCAACAATTTGCGGAAGCTCCGCCGGGGAGAGACTCTAAATGGATCGACGACAAATCACAAGACGCGAAGATCGGGGGCCGCGTTCGCCTTCGGTTTTTGGGCCTCTCAATTTCGGGGATACTCCACATTATTCGCCAGCAGAGCCATAAATCGCCAAATTTTCGAGGGTTTCGGCAACTTGAGACGGCAGTTTCCGAGGGCTGGTATCGTTCGCCGAAACGGCCCATCTCTCAATGCGGTCGTACCTTGAGCGGGGAGCGTTTCATGGAGGTGATGCCTGCCGGACTGGACTTCGCGGCTTGCCGCGACCAGTGTGCAGGTGATGAAACGTGTCTCGGGCCGACCTCCTGCAACAAGTTGCCCAACGGGTTCGCCTTCTCCGGCAGAATCCATTCCGACAGATCACACCAGTGAAAGTGCGTCTTTCTTCTAAAAGTCGATTGGCCCAACTGTCGTCACGATTAACGCACTTGGTACAAGAGTGATGACTGTTTATGACTCCTA
>CAMAXD010000274.1 GCA_945861975.1 Candidatus Kuenenia stuttgartensis
ACAAACCGCCTCGAGTGCTGTCGATGTGCTCACGTCCAACGACACGTAATCGCACCCACGATTTGCAGAACAGCCAGAACGGAACTCTAACCAGCCTCCACAACAAATTGGCTTGCGGCGGTTTCGAAATCAATGTTGGCTGTTCCGCAATGCTGGCAGAGATGCTGTCCGTTGTACATTGACTTTGATTGGCTTCAGAAGAGGCGATCGGAGCTGATTTTTTTTGAGTGTCGTCCATGATGGGATTGATACACATCCTGCCCTTGGCGTCAATTCAAAACGGGTACACCCAATGGCTTCATGAAGAATCAGAGTTTCTGCAGGAGTCGGTTCATTACAGCGTCAGTATGGCTCAGGTCATCGAAAAGATGATCCGGAGAATGAGGACTTAGCTGATGACGAGAATAAACTCCGGTTGCAACAGCGGCTGCTCGCGCGTTGATGGCTCGGGCACAACGAATATCGGCGGGAGTGTCACCGATCACGCAGGCATCATGTCCGTCGACATGGCGATTCAGATGCTCGCGGACGTTCTGCAAGGCCAGCCTCGCAACATCGTCACGGTGAGGATGATCGTCACCATAACCTCCGGACTGGAAGTAATGATCGATTCCAAAGTGGCGAAGCTTGATCCATGCACCTTCCACGTAATTGCCGGTCAGCAGGCTTAAGTGAACATTCTCAAGCTTATGAAGCTGATCGAGAAGTTCTGTGACACCCGGCAACAAAGCTCCCGGCAGTGTCTTGAGGCACTCCGGCAATCGCTCGAGATAGCTGTTCATAAAACGCTGGCGTTCTTGTGGCGAATCTTCAAGCTGATACTTCGTAAAGATTTCATCGGCAATCCCGCAGTCTGTTCGTCCAGCAGTCAGCACGTCTTCAAACGGAAAGCGGATGCGAAACTCTTCGACGAGTGCGAGTTCCATAGCGCGTTGCCCGGCACCACCGGTGCTGAGCATTGTGCCGTCAATATCAAAAAACAGGATGTGCTGTGACAATGAATTCTCTCTTGATCTGGCTGGTTACTTCAGTCGAATGTCGACACTTGCGCTGTGAGCGGTCAGGCCTTCTTTTTCGGCCATCAGACGCACATGATCGGCGTCAGCTCGCAATGCCGCCGCGTTGTAGTGAATGATTGAACTGCGTTTGATGAAATCTGTAGACGCAAGTCCGTTGGCGAATCGAGCTGTCCCGCCTGTCGGAAGAACATGAGATGGCCCGGCGATATAGTCGCCGAGAGCGACAGGGGTGAAATGACCCATAAAAATAGCCCCGGCGTTTTGAATCTGCGAGAGCATTCTCTCCGGGACATCCATTGAGATATGCAGATGTTCGGGAGCAAGGAGGTCCGTCAACGCAGCCGCCTCCGCTTCGTCACGTGCCAGAATTAAGGCGCCGTAATCTTCCAGCGACTGCCGCGCAAGGTCGCCTCGCTGCAGTTCTGCCAGTTGCTTTTCGAGTGCCTGTTTTACGGCGGCAATGAGCGGCTCATGCCAGGTAATCAGAACTCCGGACCCCGGACTGTGTTCAGCCTGCGAAATGAGATCTGCGGCGATAAAATCTGCTCGAGCCGTATTGTCGGCCAGAACGATAACTTCACTGGGCCCCGCGATACTGTCGATATCGACGTCGCCAAAGACATACTGTTTGGCAAGGGCCACAAACAGATTTCCCGGACCAACAATCTTGTCGACGCGCGGAATTCCCTCAACTCCGTAAGCCAGCGCTGCGACGGCTTGAGCACCGCCGACTCGATAGACTTCTTTAATGCCCAGTTCATTGCAGGTGGCAAGCATATCGACGTTGTAGCCACCGAAATCGGTTGGAGGCACAACGATCGCAATCTCTTTGACGCCTGCGGTCATGGCCGGGACTGCTGTCATAAGCACTGTAGAAGGATAGGCGGCTGCTCCACCTGGCACACAGATCCCGACTCGCTTCATCGGCAAGTGTCGCTGACGGAGCTCGACAATCTCCGAACCGATCTTGCGAACAATTCGAGCGTCCTTCGGCAGAATGGCTCGCTGAAATTCAGCGATGTTCTGCCGGATCTGACCGATCGTATTCAGGAACTCGGGTGATACTTTTTCAGAAGCTGCATCCAGTTCCTTTTGTGTTACGCGTACGGTCGAAGGCGTCAGATCTTTGTGATCAAGCTTGGACGTGTAGTACAGAACGGCCTCAATACCGCGACGGCGAACATCGTCACAAATTCGCTTAACGACTTCTCGAGGACTGAGTGGTTCTCCGAACAAATCGATCGTACGCTGCCGTCCTGCTTCGGACACCACATCGCCTCGCGGGCTAAGTTTGTCTCGCAGGTCGCGAAACAGCGGCTTTGCGTCGCCCTGACGGCAATCGATAGTTTTTATGGCAAGTGGAGGCATGAGTCTAGAATCTATGAGTCGAATGAGCTGTTAAACATCGCGGGGCGACATTGAGAACGGGCTCTTCCCGAGAAGCGGGTGTTTGTCGCGGAATGGAGAGTACTGAGTTCAGTGATTGAAGCCTTCAGCAGCCCGAAGTACAGTCCGCAACCCTGAATTGACCGTTTTTTATGGCTCATTCCCGTTCTTTGAAAGTCTGTCCCGTGAAACTCATCGATCTTCGCAGTGATACTGTCACTCGTCCGTCTTTGGCGATGCGTCATGTGATGGCTAGCGCGGAGGTTGGCGACGACATGCTGGGTGAAGATCCAACAGTCAATCGCCTCGAAAAAATGGTGGCCGAGATGTTCGGTCGCGAGGCCGCCGTGTTTGCGTGTTCGGGAACTCAAAGCAATCAGATGGGGATTCGAGTTCACTGTGTTCCCGGCGACGAACTCCTGATCAACGAAACGGGACATATCTCACTGTTTGAAGGTGGAGCCCCCGCCGCTTTGAGTGGAGTGACAGTTCGGACGATCGCCGCTGATGGAGGTTTTCTGGATATTGCCAATCTGGAGGGACGAATTCGAAGTAACGACCAGCATTTTCCTCGGACGCGTTTACTTTGTCTTGAAAACACAACAAACATCGGGGGCGGCCGAGTCTATCCACTGGATCAATTGCAGCGTGTTTCGGAATGGGCCGTGGCCCACGGACTGAAGCGGCATCTCGATGGGGCTCGAGTTTTCAATGCGATGGTTGCCGGCGGATATTCGGCGACGGACCTTGGGAAATGCTTTGACACCATTTCGGTGTGCTTCTCCAAAGGGTTGGGATGTCCGATGGGATCTATATTGATTGGTGACAAAGATGATATTCTGAAGGCTCGCAGAGTACGCAAGATCTTTGGAGGTTCACTGCGGCAGGCTGGTATTGTTGCGGCCGCCGCCATTTATGCACTTGAGAATAATATTGATCGTCTGCGGCAGGATCACGAAAATGCTCAGCAGTTGGCTATGGGGCTGGCCGCTATCGAAGGACTCCGTTGCGATGCTTCGCTTGTAGACTCTAATCTTGTGTTCTTTGAAATCGATTCCAACCTTGGAACTGCCGTTCAGTTTTGCGGGGCGTTGAAAGAGCAGGGGATCCTGATCGGTCCGATGGGCGGCCAGCGAATGCGAGCAGTGACGCATCTGGATGTATCTGCCGAAGACATTCCGAGAGCCCTGGAAGTCGTCCAAGGCTGTCTTTCAAAGGGCTTGGCGAATCAAACGGCGGCCGCCGGATCCGGCCCGTATTCGAAGTAGCAGGCCGTTGCCTCTTGATCTCCCCAAGTTGCCGCTGTTCTTTCGAAGCAGTTTGCTACAATTTCGGCCGGAAGGAACCGCCGAATGTTTGCGCCAAAACTCTTGTCTGCCCTCGCTATCCTTGTGGTAGGGATCGCGCCACCGCTCTGCGCTGGTCAGGAAGCCGCCGCCGCAGGCTCGGACTCGCAGTTGATACCGGAATCTGAAGTCGTTGAGGTGACAGAACCGTCGGAACTGGTTCTCTCGACCGAAGCGGCTTACCAGCGACCCAATCATCAGCGGCGAGATCTGCCAGAGGAAGGTCAGCAGTTTATTCGCAGTGTTGCTTTGATTCTGCTGCCACAGAGGTTCGACGACGAAGATGGATGGGGGGACGAAAAGCGAATTCAGTCGGGGCTGAATGTTGACGTTGACGGTGGAAAGTTGAAGACCAGCCGGCGCTGGAATATGGTGAATCACGGGACTTGGTTGAGAGGCTCCGGAGAACTGATTGATTCGGCGAACACCTTTACTTTAAGAGCGATTCAGTTGCCGGATCCCGATGAGGAAAGTCAACGCTACGAGATTCATACCTCAGCGAAGTTGCAGGTCAACGGTCGACAGCAGCAGTGGAACTACGGAGTCATGCTGTGGAGTATTAGCGCAGATGCCGTGGTTGACTTGAGCCTGCACGCAGTTCTTGATGTAAAGTCCGAAGTTGTGACAACGGACAAGGGGACTCGACTTCGATTTGTGCCCACAGTGACTCAGGCCACCGCCAAAATGGAAAACTTTCGGTTGCAGCGGATCAGCCACCTCAAAGGAACGGTCGTGCAAGGGCATGGGGAAGTCATTGAAGAGTTGATTCAAATGCGACTTCGCCACGAAAACAAAGATCTGCCGGCAAGAATTAACAAGGCCATCAAAAAGAAGCCGGAGAAGCTGGAGATCCCCTTTGACATCGGTGGTTGGTTTGGCATCAGTCCAAAAGCCTCCAAGCCGAAGGTAGGGCAAACGACTCCGTGACGCATTCGCGGTTCGCCCTTCAATGCAGCCCATGGTCCCGATCGCAAACATCGCATCGGAGGTAGAAGCAATGTCTTCGTATCGAAGCATTTTGGTGATGGATTATGCAACACCGCGCTGCAGTTTGATGCATTTCTCAGTCAACCTGAAGACGACCTGAAGGGCAGCCATCGACCATCGCAATTTTTTTGAAATCGTGGGCTGAAGTTCTCTCAACACCTGCGTTTCACTGTTTGATGAGCCACTGCTGGACAAATCTCAACAGTGACTTTCGCTCAGCTTTTACTGAGCTCCTCTGCTGAAAACTCAGTAGCAGGTCCCATCAACTGTCTGAAATCCTGTCGGGAGAATGTCATGTTTAATCGGTCACGAAAAGAGACACGTTGCAGACGTTCAACTCAGATTCGCTCCGCCATAGCGACTGCAGTTGAATGTTCTGAGCCGCGAGTATTGTTGTCGGCGGCAGCAATCGATGGCACTGGGAACAACATTGAACATCCTGAATGGGGCAGTACCGAAGAGGCTATGCTGAGGCTGGCCGATGCTGAGTATGCAGACGCTGTTTCTACGGTTGGCGGAGAGGATCGGCCCAGTGCGAGGTTGATCAGTAATGAAGTTTCAGACAGTCGCGGGAATGATGAAATCAGCAAGCGTCTGATGTCTGCCATGGCATACGCCTGGGGGCAGTTTATTGATCATGATATGACGCTGACGTCTTCGGCAGAGAATGAGAAGATGTCGATTGCTGTCCCGAAAGGTGATCCATCGTTTGATCCCGCCGGCACCGGGACGAAAACGATTGACACGATGCGATCAGCCTTTGATGAATCACCCGGAACCGATGCGAAAAATCCTCGCCAGCAGGTCAATCTGATTACGGCGTTTATGGACGCCTCAATGGTTTATAGTTCCAATTCGGAAACAGCCTCCTCGCTGCGGACGTTCAGCGGCGGAAAGATGAAAACCAGTAAAGGTAATCTGCTTCCGGTTGGTGACGACGGTCAGTTTCAGGCAGGCGATATCCGAGCGAATGAGAATCCTGGCTTGATTTCATTACAGACTTTGTTTGTGCGAGAGCACAATTTACAGGCCAGTCGCATCGCAGCGTCGAATGCGAAACTGCAAGACGAGCAAGTCTATCAGCAGGCTCGCTCAATCGTGGCGGCTGAGATTCAGGCGATTACCTACAACGAGTGGTTGCCGTCACTGTTGGGACGAGGGGCGATGGATAAATACGAAGGCTACGATTCCAACGTTAATCCCGGGATCAGCAATGAGTTTGCCACAGCGGCCTTCCGTTTCGGGCACAGCCTTCTGGGAGACGATGTCGGGTTTCTCGACAACAACGGCTTGCCGGTTCGCGACGAGGTTTCGCTGGCGGACGCATTCTTTAATGCATCCCTTGTGAAAGAGAACGGGATCGATTCCGCCCTGAAGTATCTGGCGTCCGATCCATCGATGGAAGTCGACACTGAAGTTGTTGAGGGAGTTCGAAACTTTCTGTTCGGCCCTCCTGGCGCTGGTGGTCTTGATCTGGCAAGTCTTAACATCCAGCGAGGACGCGACCATGGGCTTGCCGATTACAACGATACCCGAGAAGCAGTTGGGCTGTCTCGCGTCACCAGCTTTGCGGAGATCACGTCAGACAAGGCGCTGCAGACGAAACTGGAATCGCTGTATGGCTCGGTTGATGAGATTGACTTGTGGGTCGGTGGTCTGGCTGAAGATCATGTTCGTGGCAGCAGCGTCGGCGAAACATTCCAGACGATCATTGTCGATCAATTCGAAAGGATGCGAGATGGTGATCGCTTCTGGTACCAGAATCAGTTTTCAGGACGTCAGCTTGCCCAGTTGCAAAAGACTTCGCTTTCGGACGTCATTGAGCGCAATACGGATCTGACATCAATCCAGAAGAATGCGTTCTTCTTCCGATCAGAAGTCGCTGGAGTCATCACGGCAGATCTCAATCGCAACAAGAAATCCGAACGCAACGAACCGCCAGTTGCGAAAATCACGGTACAGTTGATCAATAGTGCAGATGGCGCCTTGGTCGCGACCACAACAACCGATCGAAATGGCCATTATCGATTCGGGGTTCAGAACGGGCTTCGCACCGGGGTCTACCAGGTTCGGGCATTGAAAGCTGATGGAACTGTCATCACGACTAGTCACAAGATCTCGATCACGGCCGGCGATGACAATGAACGAGTGGATCTCTCTGTTCCTGCACCTGTGAAACCCTCTGGTTCGACGACTCCACCAGCAAGATCTGGCAGGTCCGGTCCAACACAATCGGTCGCAAGTGGGCAGGGACCAAGGTCAGAAAACAGGACAATGATTTCGAGGACGACATCTACGGCGGTCGACGTATCAAACTCTGTTCAAGGAGCTACCGGAACTAGTCCACAAGTTCGGCCGGCAGCGGCCAGCACTTCAAATTCCGCCAAAGTGGCTTCCGCACACAAATCCTCGCCTGGATCCGTTCCCGTTTTGGCGGCATCAACTCAACACGCATCTTCGCTCAACGGCTCGGAAGTGGAAGTCTTGACGGACTCACTTTTTGCCGACTGGATGCGATTCGTGTAGTTTACGTGTTGAGCGGAAAACAGCTTGGAATTCAGAAGCGTTGCATCACAATAGCTGCCACGCTTTTTTTATGGACTGAAGGCCAGAATTGAAATCCCGTCGACGGAGCGACGGGTGTAAGGTATGAAGCACGTGGTCGACGGAAACTGTTTGCTGGACTCAGCTCTTGACGACTTTTGCCGCGACATCGTCTTTCAGCAGGCGTGCGGAAGGCGTCGCATCGGCAAATCGAATGGGGCGACCAATCGGTGTCATGATTTCTTTGCGAGCGTCGATTCCCATCGCCGCCATGATGGTCGCATACAACTCTGGAACCTGAATTGGGTCTTCGGGGCCGATGGTTTTTCCGCCGGCCATCATCTTCATATTTGAAGACGGCTTCGGAATGTCCGATGGTGTAGCACCGATCACAGTGCCTTCGCGGAAACCACCTCCTGCGATCATGCAGGAGAACCAGTTTGGCCAGTGATCTCGCCCGCCAGCAGGATTGATGCCTGGTGTGCGACCAAACTCGCTCATGCAAAGGACGATTGTGGAATCGAGCAGATCTCGTTCTTTAAGTTCTTTGAGCAGCGTTGCGATTGCAGGATCAAGGATCTTCGTCTGAGTGATATGCCCTTCGTGGTTCGACACATGCGTGTCGAAGCCCGACAAATTGACTTCGATAGAGCGAACGCCAACTTCCACCAGCCGCCGAGCAACCAGGCATCCTTTTCCGAAAGAAGTATCGCCGTAGGCCTTCTTGACAGCAGCAGGTTCGGCGTCCAGTTCGAACGCCTTCAGCTGTTCGGAGGACATCATGGTCAGAGCGCGGTCGAGGGTGTTTTGATGCAGCGTGCGGGTTGC
>CAMAXD010000275.1 GCA_945861975.1 Candidatus Kuenenia stuttgartensis
AAACCCTCGTTTTTTTGCAGGAAGTAGAGTTCTGATCTTCGGAGGTGTCAATCGATTGCAGCCGTTAAAATCTCGATTTCCCTGAGTTTTGCTAGGATTTTTCGCATCTTTGCCTGACCTCTCGAAAATCTGACGGACTCCTCTGTTCACTCCGGGATTTCGAAGAAGTTCCGGTTACGATTACCGGGATTCCATTCGATCTGCATTCTGGAACAGGCACTGCACTTATGTCGTTGAGAGTCATCTCCGGACAATACCGTCGTCGACTGCTGAGGACTCCTTCCGATGATTCGACGCGCCCATACACCGACCGCGTGCGGCAGATGGTGTTTGACCGGCTGAATCATCTAATTCCCAATGCCCGCGTCGCCGATGTGTTCTCCGGCGTCGGGACGATGGGAATCGAGTCGCTCAGTCGTGGGGCTAAGTCCTGCGTCTTTTACGAGGCCGGCCCTGAGATTCACGAACTACTTCTGTCCAACATTAAGACGATCGCCCCCGAGGCGCGAACGATTTGTTGGAAGACCGATGTTCGACGAACCTCCTTCCGGCCTAAAGGCGGTGACGACTGCCTGCCTTACACCATAATCTTCTTTGATCCGCCGTATCGAACTGCCGACGAAATTGCCCCCGGAAAGCCCCTGTGGGCAAGTCTGAAGCGATTAGCTCGCGACACGATTTCCAGTGCAGATTGTATCCTGGTTCTGCGTACACCCGAGCACTTCGAAACGCCAGAGTTGCCCCAATGGCAAGTTCATGACTGCTGGGAAATCTCTTCCATGATGATCTGGATTATGACGAAACCCGGGGCATTCGCTGAAGCTGGCGAAGTGGCCATCAGTGACGAGTCCGCGGAGGATTCAGCGGAAGCTGGCGATGAGGCTGGCGATGAAGAAGACGATGAGTCTGATACCGACGAGTAAATCAGAAGGTCCTATTTCTTCAGTTGGTCTGTGTTTACTGCATGGACCGTGAGCTATCACTTGCTGCTAATACGAACATGGCGACGCTCCATTTAGCGTCGCCGCAGCCCCGTATCGCTGTAGCCTTTGAAGTCTGGTGTCCTTGAAAAGATCAGTTCTCGCGACGATCCTTGCGTGATACCCAGGGCATTTCCAATTGCTTCAGATTCTTCGTCATGAAGTCCGTGATGTCCTTGTTCGCCTCGTCCACTTTGGCCTCCAGAAAACGCTCTGCTCTGATGTTTCCAGGAGCAATCACAAGCTTTCGGAACTCACCATAAGCAGCATCTTTCGGATCAACCGCCTTGAAGAACTTCTCGGCGTTTTTCAGGTCGTCCTTGTTGTCCTTCGCTGCGATGATATACACCGCAATCGGCAGTGGCCTGATCGCCTTCAGAATCACTGTTGAGTTGATGCCTTTCACTGTCGTTGCCGGGCTGTAGCAAATCAACGCGCGAACATCCTGGCCACGCGGCGTACTTGTCGCCAGTGTGGGGCCATCCGGGTAAGGCTTCTTGTCCCAGTCAGCCACAGCAAACGCCGCAGCGACCATCGAACTGGAGCCCATCGAAACAATTCCCAGTTTGCGAACGTTCAGTTTTTCTGCCGTATGCTCGGCCAGCAGGAAGGCCTTAATAACTTCCATGTCGGCGGCCACCATTAACGGGTAGTCATCAGCGTTCATTTTCAGAACGGAAGATTCTTTTCCTTCGGCAACAGGAGGAATACTCTCGCCGTGTTTTCGCAGGTCTGCAGCGATCACCGCAAAACCGCTTTTCTGAAGGGCCAGAGCGGTTGATTGCCAAATCAGCCTGTTGCGAGCGTCAACCTTGTCTGAACCCTCGGTGCTTGTCAGCAGAATGATCACGGGCGATTCTTTGCCCGATTGAGATTCGAAATACGTGGTGACAATTGGCCAGCCTGCGGCATTCAGGGGTACGACGGTCCCAGCGTCGCTGCTGCCGGCGGCTCCGGATTTCTTGCCTTTCTCCGCGGTGGGTGCGCCTTTCTGAGGCACTGCGGCCTTGGACTGAGCCGCACTCTTCTGCTGCGCCAAGCATGGCTGAACCACAGTTGAGCCTAACACAAATGCAGATAACACGAATGCGGAAGTTCGCAACGCAAACATTATTCAGCTCCGAAAAGCAGGGTGGTCACGATCGGCAGATTCAGATTTCCAAAACGACTGTCTTGATTTTCGAACAACTTACTCGATGGTCAAGCCTGAAGGGTCGTTCCCTGAGAAATACATCAAACGCTCACGCGGGTTCGACCTCACACGGAGCTCGGAAAACTCAGGATAATGTGAATGTGCAGGAAAGCCAGCTTTTGGACTCTGACCTGTGGGTTCTGGCTACTGGCTTTTCGCCAGCAAAGTCAACCCCTATCATCCCATCTGTGCAGTCTCGCCATTCGAATGCGGATTGAATCCGATTTTGAATTGCGCCGGGTCCGGGCACGACCAAACAGGAGATTTTCGCGGAAACAGCTTATGATGTTTCGGGAGTCACCTCGTTGGATGCTGGCCGTGGCGAGTCAAAGAAAATAAAGACGTACGTTTGCTTAAGAAGGTTGATTGCGATGGGTCTGTTTGCAGGCAAGAAGGGCATTGTTCTGGGGATCGCTAACGAGCGATCGATTGCGTGGGCCATTACTGAGTACCTGCATCGCGAAGGTGCGGAAATGGGATTTACGCACTTGCCGGACTCCGGAGATCGCCCGAAAAATCACAACAAGGTTGCCAAGCTCGTTGATCCAATCGGTTCGAAATTTCTGATGCCGATGGATGTTTGCAACGACGAACATATCGACGCCGTCATCCTGAAGGCCGTCGAAACGTTTGGGAAACTGGACTTTATTCTGCACAGCATTGCGTTTGCTCCGCCGGCGGACCTGACTGGTCCAACCTGGGCCTGTAGTCGAGGTGGTTTTAAGACGGCGATGGAAATCAGCGCGTACAGCCTGCTCGCTGTTGCCGGTGCCGCGAAGAAGCGTGACGCTCTCAGCAGTCACTCCAGCATCCTGACTCTTTCTTACTTCGGTGGCGAAGAAGTGGTTCCAGGCTACAACCTGATGGGAATCTGCAAAGCCGCCCTGGAATGCAGCGTGCGTTATCTGGCCAGTGAACTGGGCCCTGCGGGAACTCGTGTCAACGCGATCAGCGCGGGTCCGTTGCGAACCGTCAGCTCCAGTGGGGTTGGTGACTTCGACAAAATGCAGATTGTGAATGCTTCGATTTCTCCTCTGCGTCGAAATCTTGATGCCGAAGAAGTTGGCAGCATGGGCATGGTGATGCTTAGCAAGCTGTCCAGCGGCATGACTGGCGAAGTGGTGCACGTGGATTGCGGCTTTAATATCATGGGGGCACCTCCCGCGGATTTCCTTGAAACGTTAGCAGCAGCCCGCTGAAGTCAGCTTCCAATTTCGTTATCCGACCTCGGAATCGCCACAACGCGAGACCATTGACCCCGGTGGGAGACGAATGCGAACATAGTGAGTGATATGTTAAATCTTCGAAAGCGAATCGGGATTGCGGTGGTGGAATCGGCCGGTCGAATTCTGGTCGGATTAAGACCGGTCGGTGTTCCTCTGTCAGGCCTTTCGGAATTCCCGGGAGGAAAATGCGAAGCCGATGAGACACCTCGCTCCTGTGCCGTTCGTGAATGTCGTGAAGAAACCGGCCTGTTGATTGTTCCGCGAGAACACCTGGCAACTATTGAGCACACTTACGCACACGGCGATGTGGAACTGCATTTCTGGCGTTGCGGCTTGAGTCCCGGATTGCCGGATCAGGCTCCGGCGACCTTTCCGTTTCGGTGGGTTACTTTTGAGGAACTGGCGACTCTGGAGTTTCCGGAGGCCAACAAGACGGTCCTTGTGCAGTTACTCAGCCAATAGCTTGAGCAGTTGCACAGCGAGTCAGGATCCGTCAGGTCGCCAAAACGGAAGATTGTTGTCCTTCGGGCCTCGACCCAACCACAACTCACTCGGCACTTGCGTCGTTGTTCGGGAAGCTCCGGCATTGTTCGAGGCGCGACGTAAAATGGTTCTTCATATCGCCTTAATATTCTGCCAGCGGGAATTATTTCAGCCACTGGCAATCAGCGTGTGGCAGGCATAGAATGAAACGTTGGGCGCGGCCACGATTGAGGTAATGATCTGAGTGATCTATCCCGCGAGCAAGCGGGCGTCAATTTATGCCGCCCGAAGAATACGTTGTTACTCGTCAAGAGTCATTCCGAGTGAATTACAGGCAGACTATGCTCCTGGCTTCTGAGGCATCGCACGTTGACGGCACTCCGCCGTTGGTTTCACCGACCGCATTCGCAATTCCTAAATTTGAACGACATGATGAATTCTTCCTGTCGCTCAAGCGGAGGGTGGATCAGTACTTTCAAAGTACCCATCAATCACCTCGAGACTGCTGGCAAATGTACGTCAAGACCGCGGTGATCCTGACCTGGTTTGCGGCGTCATATGCGTTCCTGGTGATCGGGCCCGTTTCGTGGTGGACGGTCGTGCCAGCCTGTGCTTCATTGGGTCTGGCGATGTCGGCCATTGGCTTCAGTATCCAGCATGACGGTAGTCACCGAGGATACTCGCGATTTTCCATTATCAACCGGATGGCCGCCTGGTCGCTGGATATGCTGGGTGGTAGTTCCTACTACTGGGCTCGAAAACATAATGTCATTCATCATACTTATCCCAACATCACGGGGCATGATGATGACATTGAACTTGGAATTCTGGGCCGACTGTCGCCACACCAGAGATATCTTAGTTTTCATCGACTGCAGCATTTCTATCTCTGGTTCTTGTATGGCTTCATCGCCATCAAATGGCAGTTCTATGATGACTTCCGCGATCTCCTGTTTGGTCGGATCGGAGTTCACTCAGTCGCACGCCCCAAAGGTCAGGAACTAGCGATCTTCCTCATTGGAAAAGTGTTCTTTATTGTGATGGGTTTCGTTGTGCCGATGCTGCTGCATTCCTGGTGGCAGGTTCTGGCCGTTTATATGGGTGTGTCGTTCTTTCAGGGTGTTATGCTGAGTATTGTTTTTCAGATGGCTCACTGCGTTGAGGAAGCCGCCTTCCCGATGCCGGAATCTGACACGGGGCGACTGGCATCATCGTTCGCAATCCATCAGATTGAAACGACTGTCGACTTCGCCCCAAACAACCTCCTGCTGTCATGGTTTGTCGGTGGTTTGAATTACCAGATTGAGCACCATCTGTTTCCGCAGGTCTGCCATATTCATTATCGAGCGATCAGTCCCATGGTTCGCGAAACCTGTGAGGAGTTCGGGATTCGCTACAACGTGCATCCGAGCTTTATGTCCGGACTCGCTTCACACTACCGCTGGCTTCGCCGCCTCGCATTGGCGGAGGGTCATCAGTCCGGCAGTGTGCCCGTCTAGCGTGTCCTGTTTTCGACTCCTTCGCGTCAGGTTATCCCGCCTGAGCCTTCCGGCACACGATGGCTGAGGGGCTTTCTACTCATCGCGATCCGTGAGATGGATTGTGTGGGCTTGCTTCGCTTCAGGCTCAAAAGCGTTTCTGAGATGCGGCTAATGCTGCTGTCGATAACATGACCTTCTGGAGTGAAGAAGGGCAACATCGCAGCGTTGAACTCTCACGATCATTTGGGCTTCATGCGGGCCGACGTGCCTTTGATGTGTTCGAGGCCCCACTTCTTGATGGACTGCACGACAGGCCCGAGGGTTGTGCCTTTTTCTGTGAGACGATAGGCGTCTCTTCCTGGTTGCTCGGGCGATCGGAATTTTTCGACCAGTTCAGCTTCGACCAGTCGCGTGAGTCGATCTGTCAGAATGTTGGTCGCAATGCGCTCCGGGGACGCTGAGAACTCACGAAAATGAGCTCGTCCCAGCAGCAGGTCGCGGACAATCAGCAGCGTCCATTTGTCGCCGATCAAGTCCAGTGTGCAGGCCACCGGGCAACAGGAGCGAGGATGTTTCATGGGGCTCAGCTTTCGCCGGAGATGGTGACTGTTTTCGGCGGCTGTCGGGTTTTCAGCGTCTGTCGGAATTTGGGCGCCTGTCGGAATCCTTGAATGCCTACGAGTCGGGCAATTGCCACCAAACCTTCTTGACGATACCGGCGATACTTGCAAAATGCAAGTGCGTGGATTGCTGGCATTTCGCAAGTCTTCTGGCTGCGATTCCGTTGAATGATTCAAGGGGGCATGCTCATGGGGCGAATCGATGAACATCCGACGGTGATCAAAGTTCGAGCCGCTGCAAAAGTGTGTTCACCGGTGTCGCTCACTTCAGAAGCACTGCGGAAATTGTGTCTCGACTGTCTCGACTGTGGCGCTGATGACGCAGGGCTGGTCTCGATTGACCGTCCTGAGCTCGACGACCAGCGTGCGGACATTATGAGTTTCGCTCCGTGGACCAAAACCCTGCTGGCTTTTGTGTGCCGGATGAATCGCGAACCCATTCGCAGCCCTGCAAGGTCAGTTGCTAATCTGGAGTTTCATTACACCGGAGATCACGTGAATGACGTTGCGCGGAGAGTTGCGGCGGGGCTGGGCCAAATGGGGATTCATCGCAACGTGATTCATCCGAAGTTTGGCAACTTCATTCTGCTGGGAACAATTCTGATCGGTGAAACGGTCGCCGAGGAATCTCAGCCCATTGACTACAATCCTTGTCTGGAATGTCGCCTGTGCGTGGCGGCCTGTCCTGTCGGAGCAATCTCCACCAACGGCGATTTTAATTTCAGTGCCTGCTACACTCATAACTATCGCGAGTTCATGGGCGGCTTTGTTGATCTGACGGAGCAGATTGCGGCCAGTGGCAGTCGCAATGAGCTGCGAGCGAAAGTCTCCGATTCGGAATCGGCATCAATGTGGCAAAGCCTGTCATTCGGTGCGAACTACAAGGCGGCTTATTGTCTGGCGGTTTGTCCGGCCGGTGAAGACGTGATCGCACCGTGGCTGGAGAATCGAAAACAATTCACCGAAGAAACGTTGAGGCCTCTGCAGGACAAAGCAGAAATCATCTACGCCGTGCCGGGGTCTGATGCCGCTGAACATGTCCAGCGGCGATTTCCTCACAAGACGCTGCGGCCTGTGCGAGGAAACCTCAACGTGCAAACGATCGACAGTTTTCTGAAATACATGTCACTGCAATTTCAGCCGGGACAATCCAAAGGGCTGGACGCGGTCTATCACTTCACATTCACCGGATCTGAAAAGCGGATGGCCACAGTGACGATTCGAGATCAGAAGTTACAAGTCGAAGAAGGTCACTGCGGCAAAGCCAATCTGCGAATCACAGCCGACGGAAAGACCTGGCTCAAGTTTCTGTCCCGCGAGGCGAACCTTGCGTGGGCTCTTGTGACGCTTCGCATTCGTATGCTCGGGTCTCCCCTGTGGCTGGTTCGTTTCGGCAAGTGCTTTCCGTCGTAGGATTCCCTTAACCAGATACCTGGTGGAACTCCGGTGATTTCCAGTCTTCTGAATTCCGAAGGAGAAACGGCCGATCGTTGTCGGATGCGTCCCGGTCGGTTAGTGTCCGTGAATTGACTTATTCGGCGAAGGAGTCCGATTAGGCATCCAACCGCGAAAATACGCAGAAAACGTTAAGACAGGTTAGTGACATGACTGAAAAGGTCACCATCATCGGTTCTGGTCCTGCTGGCTGGACAGCCGCCATTTACGCCGCCCGAGCGGAGATGAATCCGGTTGTTTACGAGGGTGCCTTCAACGAGGAAAACCGTCAGAAGGGAACTCTGCCGCTGGGTCAGTTATCGCTGACGACTGAAGTGGAAAACTTCCCTGGTTTTCCAGCCGGTGATATGACAACCTATCTGGACACATCGATCCAGGACGACAAGCGTCGCTACATGGCTCCCCATGGTAAGCACGGCGTCAGTGGTCCGGAGTTGATGGAGATGATGCGACAGCAGGCGACCAACTTTGGAACTCGAATTGTTACTGATGACATTGTCGACATCGACACGACGCAGCGACCTTTTAAGCTGAAGACTCTGGGCGGCGAAGAGTTCACGTCTCATGCCGTCATTCTCGCCACGGGAGCCAGTGCCAATTATCTGGGACTGCCGTCTGAAGACAAGTTCAAAAACATGGGCGTGTCCGCCTGTGCGGTCTGCGACGGCGCG
>CAMAXD010000276.1 GCA_945861975.1 Candidatus Kuenenia stuttgartensis
GAACCAAGAACCAAGAACCAAGAACCAAGAACCAAGAACCAAGAACCAAGAACCAAGAACCAAGCACCAAGCACCAAGAACCAAGCACCAAGCACCAAGAACCAAGCACCAAGCACCAAGAACCAAGAACCAAGAACCAAGAACCAAGAACCAAGAACGCGTCGTACCGGCGGGCAAACAACCGCTGCTCGCCGCATGACAACAACGGGAAAACCACTCATGCGAAGAATTCGAGTCCTCATCGTTGATGACTCCGTCGTGATCCGACGCCTACTCACCGACATCCTGTCCAGGGATCCGGAAATCGAAGTGGTCGGCACCGCGCCGAATGGTCGCATTGCGCTGCAAAAGCTGCCGCAAGTCAATCCGGATCTGGTCACGCTTGATATCGAGATGCCCGAGCTGGATGGACTGGCGACTCTGCCGCTGTTGCGCAAGGACTATCCAAAACTTCCGGTCATCATGTTCAGCACGTTGACTGAACGAGGAGCCTTCGCGACGTTTGACGCACTTGCTCGTGGTGCGACCGATTATGTCGCGAAGCCAGCCAACGTCGGCAGCGTGGCGGCCGGGATGGAATCAGTCAGAGTCCAGTTGATTCCAAAAATCAGGTCGCTGTGTCCTTTTAATATACCGGCTACGATTGTTGCCAGACCCGCATCTTCAACGTCGACGCCGACATCTGTGCAGCCGATCAACCGCGTGCAACGGTGCGATGCGGTTGTAATCGGAGCATCCACTGGAGGACCTCAAGCGTTGACGGCGGTCATCAAGAGGCTGCCGGCGGATTTTCCGGTTCCGATTGTCATCGTGCAGCACATGCCGCCTATTTTCACGCGCCATCTGGCCACCAGACTGAATCAGGAATGTGCACTGGAAGTCAGGGAGGCGTCTGCTGGGGAAAATCTTCGAGCAGGTGAAGTCCTCATCGCGCCTGGAGATTTTCATCTGGAGATTCAACGACAGGGAGTTTCGATCAGGACCGTTCTGAATCAGGGACCGCCAGAGAATTCGTGTCGCCCGGCCGTGGATGTCCTGTTTCGCTCGGCGGCCAAAGTGTTTGGCTCCGGCCTTCAGGCTGTCGTGTTAACCGGAATGGGCCAGGACGGCAAACGTGGAGCCGAATGTGTCGTCCAGCAGGGCGGGGCTGTACTCGCTCAGGACGAGGCCTCCTCAGTTGTATGGGGGATGCCCAGAGCGGTTGCCGAAGCAGGTCTGGCCAGCAAGGTGGTTCCGCTGCAACAAATTGCTGGGGAATTGCTACGTCGTGTAATGGTTGCGCGAACCTCCCGTCTGAATTATGAAAGAATATCATGACCACGTCGACGATGACGCAAGAGACGATTTCCTACGTTTGCTCAACTGTCCGAAGTCGTTCAGCGATTGAATTGGACATCAGCAAGTCTTATCTGATTGAAGCTCGCCTTGCTCCTTTAGCTAAGCGGAATGGCTTCGGGTCCATTGATGAGTTTGTTCAAGCCGTCAAAGGAAAAACCAAACTGGGCATGGAATCGCAGCTTGTCGAAGCCATGACGACCAACGAGACCAGTTTCTTCCGCGACATTCATCCGTTTGAGGCTTTACGAAAAACTCTCTTTCCCGAGATTCGGACAAAACATGCGATTCAAAAATCAATGAATATCTGGTCAGCTGCATGCTCCAGCGGACAGGAGATTTACTCAATCGGAATGCTGATCCGAGAGAACTTCCCGGACTTGGCGTCATGGAGAGTAAACCTTGTCGCCACCGATCTTTCTGACGATATCCTCGCAAAGGCGAAGGCGGGTAAGTTTTCGCAGCTTGAAGTCAACAGAGGACTGCCGGCCACGCTGATCGTTAAGTATTTTCAAAGACAGGGTCTGAATTGGGAGCTTCAATCCGAAGTTCGAAATATGGCGACCTTTATGAAGCTGAATCTCATTGAACGCTGGCCACAACTTCCGATGATGGACGTCGTTTTTCTGAGAAACGTGCTGATCTATTTTTCGCCCGAAACAAAGCGCGCGATTCTTGAGAAAATCCGCAAGGTTATGGCTCCCCGGGGAGTATTGTTTCTTGGGGCCGCGGAGACAACGATGGGACTCGACGCAGCCTTTGAACGAGTTCAGGCTGACAGCAGTGTTTTCTATCGACTCAAATAGCCTGAACGCAGTCCGAAACAAAGAACCATGTTGTGTTCTTGTGCGAGCAGTATCAGAGACTGCAATCAATTCAAGAAACTCAGTCGTTATATTTTCTGGACAGGAACTCCGATGGACGCATTAATAATCGATGATTCTCGGGCTATGCGAGGGATCATTAAACGTATCATAACACCACTTGGGTTTGACGCCATAGAGGCGGAGAATGGACAAGATGGACTCGAAAAGCTTAAGCAGTTCAGCGATACGCTCGAGCTGATTCTCGTCGACTGGAACATGCCGGTGATGGATGGACTACAGTTCATTAAGATTCTCCGGGAGGATGAAAGTCTTCGACGGATTTGTGTGATCATGATTACGACAGAGACAGAACCTGCTCAGATGGCTCGAGCCCTGCTGGCGGGTGCTGATGAGTTTGTGATGAAACCATTCACAGCGGAAATATTAATCCAAAGACTGCAATTGCTCGGCGTTCGCTGCCGCGAACAGGCTTGGGGCAGTCCTTGAAAGTGAATCTGGTGTCAGTGGTGTGCAGCACTCTTCGGGCCACTTGGCGATGGTGTCCTGTCCCGCTCTAAGACTCAGAGCACGGGCTCATCTCGTTTGGCAGGCGGCTCCGCATGAAACCCATCCTGATTTCAAAATCAAGTCGCAACGATTGTTCATTAAGATCTCTGCAATGACGCAAGTCAGGATGCGTTATTTACCGAGCTCCTCACACTGTCAATCACTAAATAACTAACTAATGTGTAGATCAGAATTATGACAACGGCAGCAATGAAAATCAGTGAGCTGGCTCCGAACCTGCAGATGGAATTTCGCCGCAAAGCGCAGGCCCTGCAAATGCTGCCGGCCGTTGCCGTTCAAGCTTTAGAAGTTGCTCGTGACCCGGAATGCACTATTCGTGAGTTTGTCGCCGTGGTCGAACGCGACGGCAAATTGGCGGCTGATATTCTGTCCATGTCGAACTCCGTGATGTTCTCCGCCGGTGGGCCGCCAGTGCTCAGCCTGCAGCAGGCCATTGTAAGGCTGGGGTTTCGCCAATGCCGGAATCTGATTCTCAGCACCAGCATGGCTTCGCTGATGAAGAATCTCAGCCTGGAAGAAGAATGGGTGGGAGACGTGCTGTGTCGCCATGGTTTCCTGACCGGCGTGCTGGCGATCAATGTGAATAAAATTGTGGGAACAGGCTTTCAGGGTGAAGAATTCGCCGCGGGACTGGTCCATGACTTTGGACGTCTGCTGCTGGCGGTCTGTCTGCCGGAAAAGTTCTGCACCGCTGATCCACTGCACTTCGACGAGTCCCCGGAAATGCTCACGATGGAACGCCGAATCCTGGGGACCGACCACTGCGAAGCCGGTGCCTGGTACGCTGAACTCAGCAAGCTGCCGTCCGAGTTTGTAGAAGTCATTCGTTATCACCATAACCCGGCGGCCTGTACGAAGCATCGCCGACTTGTGGCACTGGTCGCGATCGCAGACCACATGGCCAGCTATCTGCAGAGATTTGATAACGGCAATCAGTACAACCTGCGGGATAACGAAGCGGTCTATGTTCTGGAAAGCTGCGGTCAGCCCAATGTCGCAGCACGTCTGGCGGACGTTTGCCTCGAAATGATGACTTCCGCAAAGAGAGATGTTCAGAACATGTGGTCGGTCTGATTTGTCACGATCCTCTGAACCCTCGTTTCTCCGGACTTCCTCTGAACAAGATTTTGAGTTTTCAACATGAGCAGAATCATACGAGTGATGTTCGCAGATGATTCCTCGGTGACTCGCCGGATTCTGTCAGGAGTAATCACGCGGGAATCAGACATGGAACTGGTGGGCGCAGCCCAGAATGGTAATGAGGCTATTTCCTTCTTCAGGTCGCAGAATCCGGATCTGGTGCTTCTGGATGTCGATATGCCTAACTTAAACGGCATCGAAGCGCTCAAGGCGATTCGCAAACTGAATGCTTCAGTTCCCGTCATTATGTGCAGTACATTGACGGTCAAAGGCGGTGAAGCGACGCTGGATGCTCTGGCGGCCGGAGCGACCGACTATATCGTGAAGCCGGGATGGCCGACTCCGTCCTCAATCTGAAGGATATGGCAGCCGCCATCACGAACAAAATTCGGGGATCCAGTAATGCCGCTGCCTTCGCAGGCACGCGTTAAACAATCAGTCCTTGGCTGGAACGAGAGGCGGATGGCAAGACGGTCATCGAAGTCACTCAATATCTGATGCGGTGCCAGCTCTGATTTGTCATGAACCTTACATAATTGTTATGACTTTCCGCGAGCACTTTAATGAGCTGAGCGCATGGAACGTCGAGGTCAGTGACACTGGCCTCACTGAGAAAATATTGAAGAGAAATTAAGAAGGCAGATACTGCCAGTCCTACGTAAGCGGCAGACTCACACGTGACTGGTTTGGCTGGCACAGTGAACCATCCAGCAACTCCCGATATGCGAGACCGGAACTTCGAAAACTGATTGGAAACCGCGGCATGAATTTAACAGTTCCTTAGCTCACAACGACTTAGTATGACATAGTGTTTCTTCGTGACGTCATGATCTACTTTGATCAGCCCGCGAAGGAACAGATCCTGAAACGAATCCATAAGGTTCTGCGTCCCGACGGTTACTTGTTTCTCGGAGGCGGCGAGACGCTGATTACTTTGAATGTTCCGTTTACCCGAGAGA
Source organism: Candidatus Kuenenia stuttgartensis (assembly GCA_945861975.1). Taxonomy (GTDB): domain Bacteria; phylum Planctomycetota; class Planctomycetia; order Planctomycetales; family Planctomycetaceae; genus SXXK01. The sequence goes on from CAMAXD010000276.1 coordinate 4,829, forward strand.
CCAATGGCAAGACCGTCTGTTACAGATCGGTCACAGTACAGGACTTGACTCCATGACGATTGATGAACAGACACTGCAGCAGGTCGTGTCCGATGTCTGCTCCGGCATGCTTGGACTGGAAATTGAACCTTCCGAGGATTTCGGGTGCGATGAATCGGACGCTCTGTCCGCAGTCATTCGCATCTCGGGTGACTGGGAGTCCCTGATTCAGGTCCTGACTCCTCGCAAAACAGCCGTCGCGATCGCATCCAATATGTTTGCGATGACCGAAGAAGAGTTGTCCGAGGCCGAGATTCGCGATGCCGTCGGGGAAATCGTCAACATGGTTGGCGGAAACCTGAAGGGCATCGTCCAGGGGGAGTCCGCTTTGTCTCTGCCATGTGTCGGCGAATGTGTCGGCGCGGCTCCATTTGACAGTACTTTTAACGGGTTGACGGTCGCAAACCGCTGCCAGGGTGATCCACTGATCGTGCGAGTTCTCGATCGGACGGTCTACGCTTAAACAACTACTGCGTTGTCAAACCTTAAGATGGAGGTTGGACATTCTTGTTCGACTGGGTTTCGACGGGCAAGCATGCTCATGCTACCCGAAAATCAAGTCATGACACAGCACTACGCGGGGTCCTTGCCAACCCGGCGAGGTTGACAGAATTCATCTGCTGGACGATTCATCCGAATCGCTCCGGGTGTCTCAGTTCTCTTTTTTTATCCGTCGCTGTTGCCTGCAAAAGCAACACACATTTTAAGTCCAGGGGGATCGCCATGAAAGTTCTCGTCGTCGATGACAGCAAAGCTATGCGTATGATCATTATTCGGACTCTGAAGCAGTCCGGAATCGCCAACCTGACGACTGTCGAAGCCGGCAATGGTCTCGAAGGTCTGGCGGCGGTTGCTGAGCACAAGCCTCATGCAATCTGCTGTGACTGGAATATGCCCGAAATGAAGGGCATCGATTTCCTGAAGAAACTCCGCGCTGATGGTAACGAAACACTCTTCGGTTTCGTGACCTCAGAATGCAGTGCTGAAGTCAAAAAAGAAGCGGAGGATTCCGGAGCTGCGTTCTTCATCGTCAAGCCGTTTACTCCGAATGCGTTCGAAGCGGCTCTTACTCCCGTTCTTGTTCATTGATTCCACTTCTTGTTCATTGATTCCACGAGGTGACTCATGTGCAGCAACCCACTGCCAACGTTAATTACTGTTGAAAAATTGATGCAGTGCCTGCTTGGAAATCAGGTTGAGGCACGAAACTCGGCTCCCGGTCCGGACCTGAATAAGCCTCACGTGGTTGCCAGCTACGTGGATGATGCTCAGGCTGTGCAGCGAATTCTCGTGTGCGAACTTGGGCTGGCTAATTCGATGGGAGCTGCGATGTCCATGATTCCAGCCGGCGTGGCCAACGACGCCACCAAGGCCGGAATCGTGGCTGAAAACATCGCGGGGAACCTGGGTGAGGTCCTGAATATCTGCGTGAATCTGTTCACGGAGAATGCTCCGGATCGACTGACGTTCAAGGAGCTTCAGCTCTGCGGACCTAAGAACCCGGCGCCTCCGGTGAAGCAGGCTGTTAAATACGCAATCGATATCCCGCGCTATCTTGGCGGAAGCCTGCTGGCGGGCAGCATTTGATGGATCAAGCTTTGGATCTTCGTCTTAAGGATCATCTGTGATGATCCCGGCGATGAGGCCAAAGTGAGAGTCAGATGTCCTGCGTACAAGGCCCATCCGTCGAGAAAACTGCGTATTCTGTGCGGGATTACGACTGTGGCATGGTTCTGTCTGGATCCAGCGAACACCCAGCCTCATTTGTTATCGTGCAGAGAATTGCATTTTCAAAACATCCCGATGCGGGCAGGCGAACTTCAGTCGCCTGCCCGCTTTTTGTGTTTCCCGCTGCCGACGCACTGTCGTCCGGGTTGAGCTGTCGAGTTCGATCATGGTACCATCCGCGGCTTAACGGCAGGGAATGAGGCATTGATTTCCTGTTGGCTACGAGCGAATGATCGTGGCGTCTTTCTTGCACGGCAGTGCCTCAGCGGGAATCTGGTTTGTGATGAATTCTGGTTCGATTCCTGACGCGGCAACTTTACGATCCACACTCGCGCATCTTTATGAAAGCCCTGCGGCTCTTGAAGCCGCGATCCATGCGCTGCTTAATACGAGTCCTGTACCAGCAGTGGACGCTATCGACGGGGTTGATGTTGATCTGCAGCGCAGGGAACGTTGCGGCTTTCCCGAAGTGGTTTTCGGGGAGGGGAAAACCGTGGCGATGATTGTCAGCATCCTGCAGAAGCAACGCGAGGTCGGTCAGGATAGCCTGGTGACAAGAGTTCGCTCGGATCACGCAGGGGAACTGCTGCGTGCTTTTCCAGATGCCATCTACAACGAGACAGCTCGCACGTTGCGACGACATGTGGCTGCCGATGCTGCGCTCAGCTCGGATATCGTAATCAACGAAATACAGGTCTTCGTTGTGGCAGCTGGCAGCAGTGATCGGCCTGTTGCGGAGGAAGCCCTGGAGACGTTGCACTGGATGCGAGTTCCCTCAGAGCTGATCATTGATGTCGGCGTCGCTGGGCCTCATCGACTCCAGCGCCACGTCGCTCGTTTACAAAAGGCCGTGGCGATCGTGTGCGTCGCTGGTATGGAAGCGGCATTGCCGTCCGTTGTTGGCGGCTATGTGCCCTGCCCGGTCATCGGAGTTCCCACGTCCGTCGGCTATGGAGCCTCGCTGCAGGGAATCACAGCCATGCTCTCAATGCTGACCTGCTGTGCCTCAAATGTCGCCTGCGTGAATATCGATGCGGGGTTCAAGGGGGGATACGTCGCCGGACTGATTGCGAGCCGTGTGGCTCGGCAGTAGCTTGACTCTCCATTTTCGTTTAATGGCAAGACGCGGCCGAATTCGGCAACGCTTGCCACTAGTGCTCGGTCAACCTTTAAAGTTGGGGTTGAATTGTATTTGTACGACGGACTTCCAGTCCGTCGGCGGTAACCTTTGTCGACGGACTGGAAGTCCGTCGTACCCGAAAATTGAGCCTTGACAGAGCACTAGCCGTTAAACGATTCCATCAACCGACCATCACCGATTGCCGTGGGCGAGATTCATGACGCTGCGTTACGTCGCATCGTCCTTATTTGTCGGGACATAAGGTCCAGGCAAAAAGAATCTGTCTTACGGCCATGCCCGAATTCAAGCGGCTGTTTGCTTTCGGCCGGTTGTCAGCAGCGAGACCACAACCAGCGTCAGGAAGCCCAGGGGAATTGTCAGGATCCC
>CAMAXD010000277.1 GCA_945861975.1 Candidatus Kuenenia stuttgartensis
GAGTGCATCGACCTGGTGATGGATCTGGACATGTGCCTTCTGGGTAATCACGATCAGGCGGCCCTCTTTGATCCGGAAGGCTTTAACGCTGGGGCTGAACGAGCGATCTTCTGGACTCGCTCTGTGCTCGAAAAAGGCATCGGGCCCAAGGCGGAGAAGCGCTGGGACTTCCTTGGTGAACTCAGCCGCCGTCATCGGGACGAAGCCACCAACACGATGTACGTGCATGGCTCGGCCCGCAATCCTCTGAACGAGTATGTCTTTCCGGATGACATCTACAATCAGGTGAAGATGGACAAGATCTTTGCCCTGGTTGAGCAGTACTGCTTCCAGGGACATACTCATATTCCGGGTGTGTTCACTGACACCCTTGAGTTCTTTGCACCTGAAGAGATTGGTTTCAAGTACAAACTCGGCAAGCAAAAGCTGATGATTAATGTCGGCTCCGTAGGCCAGCCTCGAAACAACGATCCTCGCTCTTCATACGTCACACTGGACGGCGATACGATCGAGTTTCATCGAGTCAGCTACGAGCTCGCGAGGACGGTCGATAAGATCTACGCGATCCCCGAGCTGGACAATTTTCTCGGCGACCGACTTCGCGAAGGTCGATAGTACGCTCTCAATAATGCTCCAGCAGGTTGACAGTGCCGTAGTTGACAGTGCCGCAGCGGCCTCTTGAACGGTCGCAGCTATATTTCAAAATTCCGTGCATCGTCTGCGGTGGTCGGGGCTTGATCCCGGAGTGCTCCTCGTTAAAACCCGGCCAAAGGTTGCACACGACCTTGGCCTGGCCATGTCGCGGGAATATTTTGTACGCTGATTTGCCAGGAGAAACTCTTTGCCTCGGAGGATTTCATGCGCATGATCCTGTTGGTGATTGGAATCTTTATCTCAGGATCCAGGGCGGGGTTTGGTGCGCAGTATCCAAATATTGTTGTGATCTACGTTGATGATCTGGGGTATGGTGACGTTGGCTGCTATGGGGCTACGAGCGTTCGAACTCCGAACATCGATCGCATCGCCAGCGAGGGCTGTCGTTTCACCGATGGCCATAGTTCAGCCGCTACTTGCACGCCTTCGCGATATGCTCTGCTGACTGGTGAATATGCCTGGCGTCTGGATGGGACCGGGATTGCTCCGGGTGATGCCAATGCCATCATCAAACCGGGACGCGTAACTGTGCCGATGATACTCAAGCAGGTCGGGTTTCGCTCGGCCGTAATCGGAAAATGGCATCTGGGTCTGGGGGACAGACCCATCGATTGGAACAAGCCCATTTCACCATGTCCGCTGGACATTGGCTTTGACGAAAGCTTTATCATTCCGGCAACAGGGGACCGCGTGCCATGTGTTTACGTCGCAGATCGCGATGTCGTGGGGCTTGATGCGAACGATCCGATTACCGTCAGTTTTCGCAACCGCATCGGCAATGAACCCACCGGGTTGGACAATCCCGAACTCCTGAAAGTCGAATGGGATCACGGTCACAACGCGACGATCATCAACGGCATCAGTCGCATTGGCTATATGTCGGGAGGCAAGGCGGCTCGATGGGTGGATGAGGACATGTCCGACGTGATTACGACTCGGGCAAAGTCATTTATCGATCGCCATATGGCCAGCCATTCCGGTCAACCATTCTTCCTGCATTTTAATCCCCACGATATTCACGTGCCGCGAGTTCCGCATCCACGATTTGCCGGCGCAACATCCATGGGGCCACGAGGAGACGTGATTGCGGAGCTGGACTGGTCTGTCGGTGAGATTCTGGAAACACTTGACCAGCATCGACTGACTCGGAATACCATTGTTATCTTAACCAGCGACAACGGTCCAGTGCTTAACGATGGCTACAAGGACGATGCCGTGCAGAAGATCGGAGATCATTTGCCAGCCGGAGTTCTTCGCGGCGGCAAGTACAGTGCCTTCGAAGGCGGGACACGAGTCCCATTTTTGGTGCGCTGGCCAGAAAAGATTGCTCCGGGCACAACGTCCGGTGCGCTGATGTGCCAGATTGATTTTCTCGCAACATTCGCGGACCTGGTCGGCCTCAGGCTGCCTGACGGCGCGGGACCGGACAGTTTGAATATGCTGCCCGCTTTGCTTGGCACAGATCGCAACGGAAGAAATCATCTTGTCGAGCAGGCCGGAGTGCTGTCGTTGCGAATGGGGCCGTGGAAGTACATCGAATCTGGAAAAGGACCGGCTGTCAACAAGCAGGTCAACATTGAAACCGGCAACGATCCGGAGCCCCGTTTATTTTATCTGGAGCAGGATCTTGCAGAAGAACACAACTTGGCAGATCAGCACCCGGAGCAGCTGAGGACGATGGCCGAGTTTCTCGCCCGGGTGCGCGAACAAGGGACGCCCCGCTAAGGAACAGTCCCGTAATAAGTCCCGTCTATCCCAACCCGAAGCGTCAGCGGGGGGGCGAGTTGTTGTGTGAAATTCCTTACTGACGTTTCGGGTTGGGATTTCAAGGCAAGGAAACATCCGGAAGTGAAGTTGGAACTGTTCCTGACCGCAGCCCTACTTCAGAAGGCTCTTATCAAGCACGGCGCGAGCTTGCTGGAAGTAGTCCTTCCATTCAATCTCGGGGCCGCCATTCTTCAGACAGTCACGTACTTTTTGCAACGTGTTACGAGACATATGCGGGCAGCGGTTGCAGGCACATGTTTCACCCGTTGATGCAATAATACCGGGCACTGGAATATACGTGTGTTGCGGTGCGGCCTTCTGCAGCGGATGAATCATGGCGGCTTCCGTTGCGACAAGAAACGTCGTGGGCTTCTCAATCGACATGACATGCTGCCGCATCTTTTCCGTCCCGCCGACGACATCGGTCAGTTCGAGAATATTCTGAGGACACTCCGGATGCGCCATGATGACGCATCCCGGAGTCCGCTTCTTGATGCGGATCAGATCCTGAATGCTGAAGACTTCATGCACCATGCATGAGCCGGGCCACAGGATCATTTTTCGACCCGTAACTTCGATCAGGTAGCGGCCGAGATGCTGATCGGGAACGAAGAGAATTTCTTTGTTCGCGGGAACCCGGTCAATGATCTCGCGAGCATTCCCGCTGGTCACGATCCAGTCCACAAGACTCTTCACGGCCGCCGATGTGTTGATATAAGCGACGGTCTGAAAATCGCGACCTTGTGCCCGTAACTGGTCCTGAAATGCCGCCAGTTGATCAGGCGGACAACTATCAGCAAGGGAGCAGCCAGCAAGCATGTCCGGAATCAAAACTCGCTTTTCCGGATTCATGATCTTGGCGGATTCCCCCATGAAATGGACACCCGCAAACACGATTGTGGATGTCGTCACTTTGGTCGCATCGCGAGCGAGTTTCAGGCTGTCGCCGGTAAAGTCCGCGATGTCCTGAATTTCGCCGTCGACGTAAAAGTGGGCCAGAATGGACGCATCTTTCTCTTTCTTTAATGCTTCAATTTCATCCATCAGATCCAATGGATCTTCTGCGGAAACCGAGCGCTCGGAAAGGATCTGGAGAGACATCAGAATGGTCCTTCAATTTCTGCAAGACAAAATTCGAATCAGTATTCTTCGCGGTGGCTGGAAAAATGGAAGGCTTTCGGCGACCAAAATCTCGCCTTTTTGCACTTGTCTGCCCTGCGTCTGTAAACTGGTGAGGTCGGAATAACCGATACAATCCCTCTGAGCAGTATCGTTGATTCACTGCCGAAATGCCGCGATTCCGAGCATTTCGGGGACTTCCGAGACTCCGGCAACGTTTTTCGTCCCCGAGCGGCATTTTTAGAGCCCGCCACTCGGTATGAGCCAGCCTCTCGGTATGTGCAAAACTGTCTGTAAAGTACAGTTCCTGGCAGAAACTGACATCCGTTCTGACCATACCCACTCCTTCAGGTCAAAAGGCTTTCAAAATGCGATTGTTGATTACGGGCGGAGCAGGATTCATTGGGAGTCATATCGCAGAGCGTTCTCTGGCGGCCGGTTGGAAAGTGGGCATCATTGATGATCTCAGCAGCGGTCGCGTCGAGAACGTGCCGGCGGGTGCTGCGTTCTTTCAGGTAGACATTCAGGACGCGGCGGCTGTCGCCAAAGCCTTTGAAGGGTTCAAGCCTGACGCGGTTAGTCACCAGGCAGCTCAGGCCAGCGTGGTGGTCAGTGTGCGAGAACCCCAAAAAGATGCTTCGATCAACATCATGGGATCTTTGAACATTATGCAGGCGTGCGTGGCCAGCAAGGTTCGCCAGATCGTGTTCGCCAGCACCGGTGGAGCAATCTACGGAGAAGTTCCCGACGGGATTCGGGCATCGGTCTCGACCACGCCGGTTCCTGTCAGCCCCTATGCCTGCAGCAAGTTTGCTGTTGAAAAGTATCTTGAATGCTTCCGTCAGGAGCATTCGCTGAACTCTACCGTGCTTCGCTACGCCAACGTCTACGGACCTCGCCAGGATCCTCATGGCGAAGCCGGCGTGGTTGCGATTTTCTGCAATCGCATGCTGGTCAACGAACCTGTGAAAGTCTTCGCGAAAAGAACGGTGGGAGATGCCGGCTGTATCCGCGACTATGTCTTCATCGACGATGTGGCGAAGGCGAATTTGGCAGCACTGGAAGGACGCATCCCCGATCGAATTCTGAACGTCGGAACGGGACGCGAATCCACAACTCAGCAGTTGGCCGAACAGATTAAGAAATCTCTCAACAGCAGCAGCGCGATTTCTCATGGTGACCGCCGAGCGGGCGACGTCGAACGATCACTGCTGGACGCGGATCGACTTGTCGAACTTCTGGGGCCGACGGTGGCCATTGAAGCCGGATTGCAACAGACCGCGGAATGGTTCCACAAACGAGCCCGCGGACATTAGTGCATTTGTGACTGCAACAACGTCGGGATTCAGTCTCATCAATCGCAGTGCGTTTGCCTGGGCGTATTCGTATTCTGCCGGGAGCGTGACAAGTCAACATAGACGGATTCAGGCCCGGCACCTCTCCGGCATGTTGATTTACTCGTTTAACGGCAAGCCGCAGCCGTCAGCGTCGTGGCGTAACGCTGCATATTGAGCCTCGTCAATCGCGATCGATCGAGTCAAGTACGCCCACACACATGCTCTCCAGACGGCGCGCGGTTACGCCGTAAGCGAAGAGCACACAGGAAACCGTTACTCATGAGCAAACTGATTCTGGGACTGGATATGGGCACCACCAGCATCTCTGCGGTGGCTCTGCATGAATCCGGTCGAGTCATCGAGGCCGTCACCAAAACGCATCAGGCTGCGGTCGAAGGTTTGCCGACGGACTATGCCGAACAGAATCCGGAACGCATCCGCGCGACAGCGTTTGCGGCCTTGAAGAATCTGGGCGAACTCTGCAGGGGTTCTGAGTTCCAGGCGATTGCTCTCACCGGGCAAATGCACAGCACCGTGATTCTTGACGAACAGGGTAAAGTCTCAGGCAACGTCATCACATGGCAGGATCGCCGATCCGTCTCTGAAGGGGCACAAAAATCCTTACTGGCGGAACTGCAACAGCGTGCCACCGATCAGGCGATGTTCAGTACGGGTTGTCGCTTATCTCCGGGATATCTTGGCGCAACGCTCTTTGCGATGCGGCGACTGCAGCAACTGCCGAACAACATCAGATCGGTCTCATTCGTCGCCGACTGGATCGGCAGTTGTCTGACCGAAAACGCGCCGGTGACGGAAAGGTCGCACGCTGCATCGTCAGGTTTGTTTGATCTTGTCGCTGATGACTGGAGCGACGCGTTACTGCAGGCCGCCGAGATTCCTCGCGAATGGCTGCCGCCAGTTGCGGACAGCGGAGCCATTGTGGGGATGCTAAGTTCCTCTATTGCTGCCGAACTTGGCTTGCCAGCGGCACTGCCTGTGATCAACGCGATCGGCGACAATCAGGCTTCCGTATTGAGCGCTTTACCGGATCAGGACGGTTCCGTGCTGATCAACATCGGAACGGGCGGACAGATCGTCTGGCGAATCCCGCAGTTTAGTCGGCAACTGCCGCTCGATACTCGTATTCTTCCGGGCAATCCGGACCCCGTGACCGGCAAGGCCACGCCGCAATTTATGATTGTCGGCGCCGGCCTGTGCGGTGGTGATGCGATCGCCTGGGTCAATCGCACCATTCGCCGCTGGCTTTCAGATTTTGGTACGATCGTCAGCGAAGAAGCGATCTGGGACCGACTGCAGCAGTTGGTGGCTCAGGAGACATCGTCTCCTGAACTCATTTGCGAACCGTTCTTCCGGGGAACTCGCTACGAGCCTGATCGTCGCGGTGTGATCAAAGGAATCAACGTCGACAATCTGAGCCCCGCTCATCTGCTGGCCAGTGTGCTCACCGGGATCGCTCAGTCAATGTCCGATGTCTGGTCGACATCGCCGCAGAGTTCCGCAAGTCCTCTGCAACAGGTCGCGATGGCGGGCAACGCGGTTAAGCACAACCCGCTACTGGTCGATGCCGTGCGAAAACATTTCGGGGTTCCTGTTCAAGTCGCGCGCCATTCCGAAGAAGCAGCGACCGGTGCCGCGATGCTGGCGGGAGTTCACCTGAAAACCTGGAGAACCATCGAAAACGCGAGACAGGCAGTTCAACTCTCTGCAGAATCCTGAGCCGCCAGCGTGTTCCGGATAACTTTCCCAATAGCCTCATGGGGAGACGATCTTCATGCTTCATGCAAAGAAATAGTCTCGGAATACAATCCTTGTTTAACAGCAATACTGTTCAGAAAGCAAATGGCACACTCCGTGTTCCGTCCGCTCATTGCTCAAAACGCTTTGCTTTTAGAGGGTTACGGCACATGGAACATCCTTACGACTTTGCTTCATTGAAAGGTCTTGGGGTTACATGAGATATGCAACCAATCGGACGCCCACGGGCAATGGATTCACGCAGCAGCGTCGCTCTTATCGGACATGCTCCACGGGCTGATCATCAATGGGGCGCGGCCATGTTCGCTGGCGATTAATCACCATCTTGCGTTGAGCCGCCTCGATCAACTGCAACGGGGAAATTCCCGCGCGTCGGGCGGCATCCAGAATCAGCAGAAAGCAGTCCGCATATTCTTCGACATCGTTCGGAGCCGCCTGAGTCTCCACGGCTTCCTTTTCGAGATGTCGCAGCGCTCCCAATGGACCACGTTCCTGATCCGTACCGAACGTGGTCTGCGACCATTCTGACTGATCCTGAGCCAGGGACGACAGCAGTTCGCCCAGAGTCGTATTGTTGTCTGATCCGGGCATGAGAATCGAGTCCGTCAAAGGTTGCGATGATCTGTACACGATCGGCCTGAGTTCAGACGTGATGTGGGTCCGCTTGAACAGCTGAGGCCGTAATGTCCTGAAAGTTCCGGCAAAGCCGGTCTTCCTTTTATCGTCCCGTACTCTGCCCAGATGGCTTTCGGGACTTTGTCGCTTTCAAATCGTAATTATCTTCACCAACAATCTCCGCCAGCGCCGTCAACAGTTCCGGGCCGATGTTGACTTTGCATTCGTTGCTGGTGGTCAAAATATATCGCAGCCGTGAACCGGCTCCGGAATCATTCTCAGACTTTTCGTCGCTCGATCCCGAATCATCGTCCTCACTTATGTCAGCGTCGTTTCCTGCCCCATTACCGCTGGCCGTGCCCTTTGCATAAAGGTTTCGGATCTGATCGGCCCAGGAATCCACCAGCAGAATCACATCGGTCGATCCGGGGAAACGCGAAATCACATTGCGAACTCGCTGCACGTCTTCATGCGAATGCAGCCCCTTTTCAAACTTAATTGCGACCTGCGAAGTAAATTCCTTGTCGGCCTGATCGAGCGTATAAATGCGGTTGACCACAAGGTTCGGCTCACGTCCCCGGCGATCCACTTTGCCCGCCACAATGATGACGCTTTCGGCTTTGATCAGTTCTTCATACCGAGCATAATCTTCCGGCCATGCGATGCACCGCATGATCCCGGACGGGTCTTCCAGGTCGAAGTTGGCGTACTTTGTGTTGCCGTTGCGGCTGGGCTTTTTCGCATTGGCCAGTTTGATGGCTGAAATCATCCCGCCAACAACGACCTGCGCACCGTCTTCCATCTCTGCCAG
>CAMAXD010000278.1 GCA_945861975.1 Candidatus Kuenenia stuttgartensis
AACAGGCGTGGACCGTCGTTTTCAATTGTGGCCTGAGACGATCAAGGCGATTCGCTCGGCAATGCAGGAACGGCCGATTGCGAAGAATGTTGAACACGATGATCTTTGCTTCCTGACATCACGGGGGATGCCGATCTGGTTTGAATCCAGCAATACAAAGTCCTCAGGCTTTCGCGACAGCGTTACAAAGGCGTTTACGGCTCTTTGCACGTCCTGCGATGTCCTACGCTCTCAGCGGGGCTTCTATAGCCTAAGACGGACGTTTGAGACGGTTGCGGGTGGAAGCAAAGATCAGGTCGCGGTTGATGTTGTCATGGGGCACAGCGATCATTCAATGGCAGCGGTGTATCGTCAGGGCATTGACGACCAGCGGTTGATTGATGTCGGCAACCATGTGCGGAACTGGCTGTTTCCACCAAAGGCCAAAAAGAAGCCAGCGAAGCGAGCGGCGAAGAAGGCAGCCAGCAAATGATATTGAGTCACGACAGGGATTGGCTTAGCGGCCGAACAGCGTTTTTCTGGACGCCTTCCCTGTTGTCTTTTAACGCTGCCAGACGGCTTCGCGTTGCCCTTCAATGTACATCAAGCGAAGTAATCGCGGACTGGCCGCTGTATCAAACGACCACGAGCAGTCACTTGCTTCTCTTTTGCTGTCGGATTTGCGCGATCTCGAACGAAAGCCTCGAGGCTTTCCTCGCTGATTCGCCAACGTTTCCTTTTTGAATTGCAGCGTCCGATGTTGACGGCCTTCAATAGGCCGTCATTGCAAAGGCCGACTGCGGTTCCCTTTGAGATGCCCAGAATCGTTGCAACTTCAGATGTAGTGTAAAACTTCATCGCGGCATAACCTCATTTATTTGCTGTACTAGCACTGGTCGAGAGTAGATGCGGTGGTCCCGACGAACATTGCAGGGGGAGAAACGGAACGTGCAAAAAACTGAGCTGCGAGAACTTCGTCACTGTTTCGATCACATCCGTGTCCTCAGCGGCATTTCCTTCAGAACTCATGCTTCGCCTCACACTCATTGTCGTCGCACTCAGCAACGACCTCGTTCAGATCTGTTGCGGCGATTCGGTCGAAGGCGATACGAACGAGGTTCCATGCGAATTGCGATCGAGGGTTATTCGATTTGTGAAACTCGTAACCGTCAGGCACGGTGAATCCCAGAGCAAAGTGAAACGCGGCCGCCAGGGAATTGGCTTCACTCAGAATTGCTGTCGGTGACATGCCTAATTTGATCATGACACGTTCTTCTTTTTGTTGGCGAGATTGACAGCGATGTCAGCGTGACACTTTGTGCCTAGGTCAACCTCGTTCCACAAGCGCGCCTTCAACCGCAGCGTAAGAATTCGTGGTTTGCCGGCCGTCATGAGTTCACCAATGAAAGTTGGCGGGAGATCTCCACCAGGGCCGCGTCGGCTTCACGCAAGGCGTCTGCCTGATCCGGTGGAGCCAAGTCGTTCCATCGTTTTGTGGACCACGCTGCATGAATTGCTTGTGCTACCTTTGTGCGATCAACTTGTGTTAGGACTGCTCCATACGATTCCATTGCTGGCACGGGGTTTCCCTTTGCGAATGAGTCGGGCTCTACTTGCCCGCGTTTGATGTCGAATCCTCGAGGCGGTTCCGTAAGGACGAACAGGTGATAGATGTTTTGCTCATCCACGACACGATCTTCCGGGGGGAATGACTGAATTGCCCACTGCCCTGGATACGCTTCGATGAACGTCTCCCAGATCTCTGTCCACGAAAGCGGGCGATACTGGTTGGCGTAAATCCGGATGTAGAAAGCCTCGCCAAAAGATGTCGAACGAGCCCCCATCTCTTGGACGCAAGTTTCATTATGTCTCACATTACCACCAACGTTTAAGGGCGAAAGAAAAGCCTGGCGATTTCATAGGCGCAGGCGTCAGTAATATTCCAGAAAGGCCGGAACGCAGCCGCTCAGGTCACCTGAACGTCCGAAACGAGGCCGCATGTACACATGCTTCCAAAAGGACGGCTTCAGAGCCGCATACCAGTTACCACGCTGGCTGAACGGCTGCGTTTCGGCCTTGCGACAAAACGCTGGTGATCTACAGCCGGATCACAAATTTTATCAGAATTTGAGCGGTTTATTGAAGCCAGAACGCTGCTTTTCGAAGGTTACTTGTAAGCGCCCGGCGAACAGCATGTTGTGGGCATGGTTACCCTCTGGATTTTTCCGGGAGGGTCATCGGTGGGAAAGCATTATTCGGCGGAGCAGTGGGCGGTTTGGGTTGGTGAGCAGCGGGAGTCTGAGCTGAATGTGGCGGAGTTCTGCGATTGGATCGGCGTTTCGCCCAACTCGTTTTATCGATGGCGTCAGAAGTTGACCGCGAAAGGCAGGTCACCAGCAGGAGAAGGGCTGACGGCAGAAAGGCTGTCGGCGGAGAAGGAGTCAGTGTCGCGCGGCCCCGAGTTGGTACCGTTGACTGTTCTGACTTCGCCCGTCGTTGAGATTGATCTGCCATGTGGGGCTGTCGTTCGGGTTCCCAATGAAGATCGCTCGCTGCGTCGCGTGCTTGGCATACTTCTGGAAGCAGACGAGACTGCTCACCCTTCCCCAATCGCCACGCCCCGTCTCGAGCAATATCCAGGAGGTCGGCGATGATTCGAGCGACGATCCCGATGCAGATCTTTGTTTGCATCCAGCCAACCGACATGCGACGCAGTTTTGATGGGCTCAGTGGCATGGTGCGGCAGGTGTTGTCACAGGACCCGCTTAGCGGTGCGTTGTTTCTGTTTCGCAATCGAGCGCGTGATCGACTCAAGATCCTGTACTGGGATCGCGATGGACTGGCCATCTGGTACAAGCGTCTTGAGAAAGGCGGCTTTCAGTTTCCGACCGATCTGAAGTCTGCCTCGGACGTCAATAATTGTCAGATCACATCCGAAGAATTGTCGCTGCTGCTTGATGGAATTGATCTGAGCAGCGTTCAGCGTCGACCACGATTTGCATTGCCGCGAAAGTCCTCGTGACGCATCATTTTCTTTAAGAAAGTTCCGAAGAATGACGGCCCCTTCGACGTACTACAGGCATGACTCCGAATGAACTGCCAACATCAATTGAAGAGCTTCGCCAGTTCGCGCTGGATACACTTCAGCAGATGAAGTCCGCGCATGACGCGAAGGAGAAACTTCAACGCGAAGTGATCATCGCGAAGCAGCAGGCGATCGAACTGACTTCAACCGTCGAAGCTCAGAAGAAGCGACTTGAGCAAAGTGAACGCACGATCAAAGAACTGTTGCAGGCACTAAAGGGCAAGAAGCGCGAACGGCTCGATCCCAATCAGTTGCTGCTGTTTGATCTGGGCGAACTTGAAAAGCTTCTCGAAGAGGCCGCGACGGCAGACGATGCTCAGGCCAATGATGAGGCATCATCGAAGTCAGCGCGACGTAAGAAAAAGAAGCACGGTCGACGAATCATTCCCGACAATCTGCCGACGGAAGAGATTCTGCATGAGCTTCCTGAGGAACAACGCTTGTGTCCGATCGATGGTAAGCCAATGCCGGCGATCCGGTACGAAATCAGCGAGCAATTGGATTATGAGCCTGCGAAGCTCAAACGCATTCAGCACAAGCGAGCGGTGTATGCGTGTCCGGCGAAGCATGACGAGGCGACGCTGATCACGGCTCCGAAACCTGCGGAAGCGGTCGAGAAATGTCTGGCGGCTCCCGGGCTGCTGGCCGGGGTCGTCGTCGGTACGTTTGGTGACCATCTGCCGGGCTATCGCATGGAAGATATCCTTTCGCGCGGTGGCGTGAACCTCAATCGCAGCACGCTCTATGACTGGATGGCCGCAGTCGCTGATGTCACAAAGCCGCTGTACGAACTGATGAAGCAACTCGTGCTGCAATCGAAGATCATTCAGACAGACGACACGTCGGTGAAGCTGATCGATCCGCTGGCGGAAGGTGGCTCACGGACGGCTCGCTTCTGGGCGTACCTTGGCGACAATGATCATCCGTTTGAGGTGTATGACTTCACAGTGTCGCGCGAACGGCATGGTCCCCAGGAATTTCTTCGTGATTACTCCGGCTACTTACAAGCCGATGCCTATGGAGGCTACGACGGTATCTATCTTCAGTCGAACGGCGCGATCAAAGAGGTCGCCTGCTGGGCTCATGCTCGTCGCTACTGGCACAAGGCGTGCGAAGAAGACCCGGCGCGGGCTCATTACGTGCTGGCGATCGTGGCCAAACTTTACAAAGTGGAAGATGCCGCTAAGGAGAAGTCGGCTGCTGCGCGCCAATCGCTGCGCGAAGAGCACTCACGCCCATTGCTGAATGATCTGAAGGCATGGCTTGATGCGGAAGTCTTTCTTCCGAAGAGTGTGTCCGGCAAAGCGGCCACGTATACGCTCAATCAATGGGCCGCGCTGAATCGCTATCTCGAAGACGGCAACCTGTCGATCGATAACAACGCGTCCGAACGGGCGATGCGCCCCGTGGCAATCGGTCGCAAGAATTGGATGTTTGTCGGCAGCAAGCCCGCCGGCCACCGAGCTGCGATCCTGATGTCTCTGATCGCCAGCTGCAAAGCCAATCTCGTGGAACCCTGGGCCTGGCTGAAGGACGTGTTGATCCAGCTTCCGCTCGGGGCCTCTCTGCAGTCGCTGCTGCCAAACACCTGGCTCACGTCACACCCTGAGCACCGCTGGACCATCGCCGAACGCAGAAAACTCGAACGCGAACGCTGTGCAGACGAATAGAATGCTGTTCGCCGGGCGCTTACGGTTACTTTGGATCCAAACGAAGTTGGCTAGGATTGTTGGTACGCGATCAATTCTTCGACTCGCCCCCCCAGCCGAATCAGAGTGAAGTGCGTGACGATGTTCGGGGCTTTGAAACTCCCGTAGAAATCCCATTGGTTCGATGGTGCCGACTGAAGGAACGACAACTTGCTAATTCGCTCCGGGATGTTGAGCGGACGCGAATTGTTAGAAGTTGCTTCAGATACCGGTGTGTCGGACGCGTGTCGGACCGCAGCAGTCAAGCAAACTCTCGTTTTTCGCGTCGGTCATGAAGACCGGTGCGCCGTAGGCGGAATACGCATACCGTTCGGTAACAGAACCGGTGGTATCGCAGAAGGAATAAGGAGATGCTGTTTCTACCGCACTCGCACTGGATCCTCCCTCATCGGTCGGCGTGCTCGCTTGCTTATTCCAGTTGCCATCCTGCATACCGTATAGACGTTCGGTCATGGTCCCGTTGTTGGCGGTGGAGCGGTCTCGCAGAATCAGATCGTCGATGTATCGCAGTCCCCAGACGAATTGCCGCTCGACCGTGGTGCTTGTGCCAAAGCGTTCCTGAACGCACAGCCAGTCCGGCGTGTAATATCATTCGTTTGGAATGTCCTTTTGTTTCAATTCGAACACGCTCTTCTGTCGCCAACCTTTGTAAGCTGACACTGCTACGTAGGACATTATGGCAAGTCCGGCGGCCAGTTCGACGCGAAAGATCCATAGTCTGCACAATGAATCACGATGAACTCGTCTCCAATAAGCGTTATCGACGCTGGCCCAGCTTGAAATATCATCTTCATCATTTCCGTGGGATAGCGAAATTCCATCTGGACCTTTGGAATAAACACCGAAATCTGGCGGGGCCGAAACTGCCTTTGATCGAACCAAGGTTATCAAAACGGGGACTCCCCAAGGGTCTAAATCCTGCGAGTCGTTGAACGGGAATCTGTCAATTTCGATTATGGAAATCTCGCCGCTACCATCTAGCAGTTGAATCAATTCATTTCGGCTTATGCTCTTGCTGACCAACTGTTTAACGAAATTCACCTGTTGCTTGGTTGCGACTTCGGCCGTGTATGCTCTCACAGCTTTGAGTGGGAATCGTTCGGCGAGCGCGGCATATGACACAATCAGGCCCAAGAAGCAGAGAAAAAGCAAACTCAACCGGAAAAATGAAGCACGCACTTTCATTCCAGCTCCCTTTCTACCCGACGCGAGATTATGAACGGATGACCTCAAATGTTGCTAGTAGCTGATTCTGCAAGAGAAATACCAGATCGCATTCTCCTCACCCTGCCACATTCAAGATCCAACTATTGCTGCATGAAAAAGTGGTTATGAAATGTACTTCTGCCGCATACCGAAGGTTTGGCTGATTGTATGGAACACCGGAATCTATCGGGTTTGTGTAGGCGCAAATCTTGGCCCATCAATTGGATTGTCATTGTAGTCACAAGGTTCTGGGCGATCCCTGCCTGGGTATTCTGAGTCAATATGTTCACACGTGGTTTGATTAGCCCCCTTGTATCCTTCAGGCCTCGGCGGCTTCGGATGGACGAATCTTCCGTCTTTAAACCCATCGTCTACATAAACCGATTCACCACATTGACTTGTGATCCAGAGCCAGTGATGCACTTTTTGCCCAGCTCTTTCTGGTTCTCCGGGTTCGAGTGGAACAGTTGCGTATCCAAGTTGTGCACTAAAACATCCCCCTTTCGCCGAAAAATCAAACGACTTTTTGAATGCATAGGACCACGCATAACAATAGTAGCCTCCCTCTCGCGGTTTGACGCTTATGATGCTCCAATTCTCTTTTACCGTGTCGGCAATAGCTTTAGCGACTCTATCGGCGTCTTCGAAACATGTGTAAATGTCTATGCACTCGGTGCATTGGGGATCCTCCCAGCAGAGGGAACAGATTTCTCTAAGCCGTCGAACTAAAGGGTCATATATGTTTGTTTCTGTCCAATGCGGCAAAGGTTTATCGGGGCGCGAAGGCGGATGACATGCTGCACAATGTCGTCCCGGACCTCCCACTGGCAGTCGGATGGGATTCGGTTGAAATATGTCGAAGTCTTCGAACAACCCGAGCGGGTCAGCGGACGACAGTGTTGCATAAAGACGTAAAAGTGCCATCCCATCGACATAACCCAGCGGATCACGTTTGTTCCACGTCCCGATCACCGGCAGCAGGAAACGATTCCGGACGTAGTACATCTGCGGGGACTCGCCGTCCCAGCGGTAACCGGCGTAGAGGGTTTCGAATTCACTGGCAGAATCGGTCTGGACGGTGCCTGCTCCGGTCATGAAGACCGGAGTGCTCTACGTGTGTCATGGATGAACGTGAAGTCTTATGCGACATCGCTTATAGATTCTGATATTCAGTTCACTTCTCTCGACAGAAGTTGAAGATCGTCATCGATATTTGTCCACAGCTGGGTATCGCCGCTTTCAACACCGATCAATACGCCTCCGGTGCTACCGCAATTGTGATAGTCTGCCTGATCAGTTCCGGCGACCAACAACTGCAGCACTTTGCCTCTTGTCTTTGAACAAAGCAGTACCGTGTCGTTAACACGTATTTCCTCGCCGGTGAGGTATCTAGCAGCTGAATTCATAGCAGTCCTCCGCCTTGTGCGGGTCCGAGAAATGGCACCGACGGATTGTAGATAATTCCGCGTGAAATATCGGAAGGTTCATAGACATCTCTTTTCCAAAAACATCTACAAGGCTGCGCAGGCGGGACTGCTGTGGACGGCACTTGATTAATCTATGCTTGAACGGTTCTTGAAACAGGCTCTAGCTCCTCCATTGGATCGCAGGGGCAGAGAATCTGCCCCTGCCTTCTCAATTAATGGGGAGCGGTCCGTCAATCTCAACGACGACGACGCAGCCCTCCGTAAACACTGCTGGATAAACTCCGACAACGGTCGTCTCGGGTTGTTTTCCTGACCGATTGTGCCGAAACTGAACGCCAATACCACTTGAAAGCATGTCAAGAATTATTCCCGACTCACAGAATTTATCGAACTTTGCTCCAACTGCATTCACAAGTTTAAACTCTGTTGGAACGCCGAACCGCTGGTCTCCAACAACCTTCAACTTGACGGATCGTAGATCCATTTGTTTCCCAATCGTTTCGTCAAACGGTGCAGCAAACAACGGTTCTTCCGGGAGTTTAGTGGCAACTGAGAGCCGGTTTCAGCGACAGTTTTCCGCAGAAGAAAAGAATTCGAATTCTGTAGTTTTGAAAGGACTTGAATCCTCGGGCGTTGGACTTGATGGCTTGGATGCGGCTATTGAAACCTTCC
>CAMAXD010000279.1 GCA_945861975.1 Candidatus Kuenenia stuttgartensis
GCAGGAGATGCATGACAAACTGAGCAACGCGGGATTGATTGAACCACGGGAAGCCAGCACCCTGGGGATGTTCTTGAAAGGTTATCTTCTGCGACGGGCGAACGTGAAACCCGCCACCATGCGGAAATGGCAATCGGCAGTCAATCACCTGATTGAGCATCTCGGGGAGAGTCGAGATCTGCGAAGCATCAACGCAGGGCATGCCGATGAATTCCGATCGTTCCTCTACAGTCAGGCTCAAGCGGAAAACACTGTTCGCCGTTACTGCGGGCTCGCAAAGCAATTCTTTCGGGCGGCACAACGCAGGAAGCTGATCGACGAGAATCCATTCTCTGATCAGGTGGCGGCGGTGACCGGCAACGCGGCAAAGTTCCATTTCATCACTCGGGATGACACTGCAAAACTGCTGAAAGCCTGTCTTGATACGCAATGGCGGTTGATTGTCGCCCTGACAAGATTCGGTGGGCTGCGTTGTCCGTCTGAAGTTCTGGCGCTCAAGTGGGAAGATATCGACTGGCAGGGGAAGCGGTTTACGGTCACCAGTCCGAAGACCGAGCATCACGAAGGCGGGGCGTCTCGGGTTGTTCCATTGTTCCCGGAGCTGGCTGAGATCCTGAACGAGGGTTATGAACTTGAATTCCAGCGGCTGAATGATGAATCCGGGGAATCAGTGGGAGTTGTCAGCGGGCCGGTAATCACCCGTTACAGGGATTCCACGCAGAATCTGCGGACGACCTTCCTGAAAGTCATCAAACGGGCAGGACTGACGGCGTGGCCGAAGCTGTTTCAGAACCTGAGATCGACTCGAGAAACGGAACTGGCGGAGCAATTCCCCCTGCAGGCGGTCACCGCATGGATGGGGAACAGCCAGTTAGTTGCGGCAAGGCATTATCTGCAACTGCGGGACGAACACTTTGAACGGGCTTCTCTGGAAGTCACCCACCCTACATCAGAAACGCCTGGGGAGGGGCACAGCCAGGGGCACAACGCATCCGCAGCAGACCAAACTGAGAAACCCATCAAAGCAAAGAACCCCGCAAAACTCAATGTTTTACGGGGTTCTTCGGATAGCTTCGCACCCTTACGGGAACGCGGAATGGGCGCTGAGGGACTCGAACCCCCGACCCCCTCGGTGTAAACGAGGTGCTCTAACCAACTGAGCTAAGCGCCCGGTGTCTGCGTTTCAGACAGGCAGAAGTATCGGCGGTTCGGGGGACGTTTTCAAGTCAGCCTGAAAAGTCGCTGGAATTCGTACCAGTTTTGGTGATTCGCGGTCGTCAGAACCCATCAAATACGCAGCGGCTGCTCAATCGGGACAGGTTTCTCAGCGTTTGCTGGAATCATGGAGTTCTGGCTGAGGATAGTCCGTCGAAGGCTATTGTCGTCCGAATTCTGCGGTGGCCCGCTGAATACTCGGCCCAAAGTTGGTGGACGTTAGTACGGCGGGAGACTTGACTTCGGAATGGCTCTGAGTGTGCAATCTGCATGTTGGGGGACTCTGAACTGTTCGATGGGAATACAGCGTCAATGTGGCGGAGGATCACTATCGCCTGCGGCTTACCGTTAAACGATTTTCAGAACCGCCTCCTGGCAGCCTTCAGTTCATTGCCGGAGAATTTGACGTCATGCGAAAAATGATTGTGCTGCTGGGAATTCTGGTTGTTGGCTCGACGAACTTGGATGTGAACCTGGCCGGGCCGCCGATTGCGATTGAGACGATCCAGCGCGCGGAGCCGGTGAACTTTGAGAAGGAGATTCTGCCGATCCTGCAGAAGAATTGTCTCGCTTGTCATTCGGCGATTGAAAAGCAGGGTGGTCTGATTCTGGAGGCTGCTCCTGGGATTCTTAAAGGAGGCGATACGGGAGCTGCTGCGGTTCCGGGGAAAGGCCTCGAAAGTTTACTGCTGAAGGTCGCGTCGCATCAGGCTGAACCGGTGATGCCCCCGGAAGGAAATGATGTCGCGGCGAGCAACTTGACTCCGAAAGAACTGGGATTGTTTAAGCTCTGGATTGATCAGGGAGCGATAGGCTCTGGCGGAATTGATTCGTTATCGCCAAAACAGATGAATCGTCTGCCGCGCGGATTAGTTGCGGTCCATAGCCTGGCGTTGACTCAGGATGGACAGTACGTGGCGTTTGGACGAGGCAACCAGATTCTGTTGCATCATGTTCCGACCGGCCAGTTGATGACTCAACTGACGGACCCCGCGCTGGCAGATTCGTCCGGAGGAGCTCATCGGGATCTTGTGCAATCATTGACGTTCAATGTTGATGGCGACTTGCTGGCGTCGGGCGGTTTTCGAGAAGTCAAGTTGTGGCGGCGACCGAAGGACGTTCAGAAGCTCAACATCGCGGCCGGAGCTAATGCTTTGGCAATGGCGATTAGTCCGGATCGCAGTCTGATCGCTGCCAATGGACCGAACAACACGATTCAACTGCGACGAACGATAGATGGAGGTGCCGGGCCGGTGATGAGTGGTCACACCGATCTCGTAACTTCGCTGCGATTTGCTGATGACGGAAAGCGGTTGGTCTCAGGATCGATCGATCAATCGATCTGCCTTTGGAATATTGTCGACGGGACATTGCTGGGGCGAATCGAAACGCCTACCGCGATTAATGCCGTTGAGCTTGTCCAGATGGAGAATCCGACGGAGCAGTCTCCTGCACCGAGCGAGTGGATTGTGTCCGGTGGTGGAGACAACCTGCTGCGAATGTGGCAAATGCCGACCGCGACGACTCGTCTGGCGTCATCGATCGCGAATCTGGACCGCACCGTTTCAAGTCGCGACGGTCGGCTGCTGGCAATGCTCGACAACGCAGGGAACGTGCGAATTGTTGCCTTGCAGGCGACTCAGGTTCCGGTCATCGAGCAGGACGTTGCCGCATGGAAAGTGGAAGGTGGCATCGCATCGCTGGCGTTCATGCGTCGCGTGGGCTCCGCTGAGCCGACCGGCGAAAACTTAAAGGACTGTTACAGCGTGATGATCGGAACGGCCGACGGGTCTGTGCAGATCTGGAGTCTTGCTGAGCAGAAAATGCTGAGCATGTGGAAGGCTGGTGGATCGCCGATTCGATCCGTAGCGGGTAGCGTGGATGGGGCACTGGCTGTTTCCGGCGCGGATGATGGCTCAACGTATTTGTGGAAGATGAATAATCCCGCGGCGGTGCCATGGGAGATATCGGCCGGAGAAACGTTTGCGGTGACGATCACAAGTCCGTCGCGGAAGCAGATCGCCAGCACGGGCATCAAAGATGGTCAGCCGGCCATCGTGATTCGCAGCACTGAGACGAACAAGATTACTCATATGTTGACCGGGCATACCGGAACAATTCTGTCACTGGCTTTTTCAAGCGATGACGCTCGCCTTGTGTCGAGCGGAGATGATCGCACATTGCGAAGCTGGGATTTGCGAAACGCGGCGGCTCCTGAGCTAAAAAAGATCGAAGGGCTGGCGGCTAACATCACGGCAGGGGGAAGTAACGCCGATGGAAATCAGGTTCTGGCAGGCTTTGCGGATAACAGTCTCAAGCTGTTCAACACGGCCGATGGGATGGTGTTGAAGGAGTTCGCTGGACATACGGCAGCCGTCGCCGCCACGGGCTTCTGGAACAATCAGCCGTATTCGGTCAGTCTCGATGCGACCGTTCGCTTCTGGAATGCGGCGGATGGGACACAGACTCGCGCATTCAATCTGCCAGCTGCACCGACGGCTGTTGCTGTTTCGAATGATGGGCAGCGGATGGCAATTGGTGGCGTGGATAATCAGGTGCGGATTTATCAAGCTGACAACGGCGGCGTGTTGCAGACTCTGCAGGGCTTTGCCGCTGCAATTTCCGGGCTCAACTTTTCAGCGGATGCTCAACTGTTGTCGGTCGTTAATGCTGATGGTCGAGTCTCCATATTCAATGCCGCAACCGGGCGGGTTCGAGAAGCCTTCGTTGATCCCAGGGTGAAGTCGGCTCTGTTCACTTCCAACTCCGCTGGCGTTTTAGTGGCGCGCGTAGGAGAAGGTCTGACTTTGGAGCCGATGCGATTTCTGCAGCATCTGGATGGAAGCACGCAGCCAATTCGAGTGGCTGCGTTTCACCCGAACAATCAGACCGTTTATGTTGCCGTCGCAGAGGGGACTCTTCGAGGTCATTCTGTGCAGAATGGTCAGGCGACGTTTTCGGCCAGTCACGGGGCGGCGATCAATGATCTGGCGATTTCCATGGACGGGCAGGTTTTGGCCACGGCTGGTGACAACAACGTGGTGAGACTTTGGAATGCGTCCGGAGCGGCTGTCGCTCCGCAGCAACTGACCGGGTTCACCGGGCCGGTGCGGCGTGTTGCCTTCTCAGTAGATGCAAAGCAGATTCTAGCGGTCGCTGATGGTGACAAGCCGACTGCTCAACTGCATGACTTACCGACCGGAACGCTGCTGCAGAAGTTTTCAGGGCATGCTGGGACAGTCGCGGGATGTGTCCTGTTGCCGCCTGTGGTCAACGCGGATTTGCGGTTGTCGCGAACGATCGCATTGACCGCATCACTCGGCGGCGTTTATCAATGGACAGTGGCATCGTGGAAACAGATCGTCGGACACAACGGTGTGATCGCTTCAATGGCACGAGTCCCGAAGACGGCTCGGCAGGTATTCTCGGGAAGTCTCGACAACACGATTCGTCGCTGGAATCTGGACAATGGTCAGGCGATGCAGCAATACAACCATGGCGGAGCAGTTCATGCCATCGCAGTGGCTCCGGAGGTGGATCGCATCGCATCCGCCAGTGATAATCGTACGGCAAAACTATTCAACATTAACGGACAACAGATCGCGGAGCTCCGCAGTGATATTCGCCGAACGATTGCATTGACGCGAGCCCAGCAGTTAGAGGCTGCGTCGAATACTCGCTTGAATGTCGCAAAGCAGCAGGCCGATGTGGCGGAGAAAGATTTGCCGGTCAAGACTGCTGCCGAGAAGACGTTGGCCGACACGTTGGCGACAGCAACAGCCGACGTGCAGGCGAAAAAGACGGCGATGGAAACGACGTTCAATGAGAAGACCGTGGCGGAAAAAGCGGCGATTGATGCGTCCGCTGCTGCAAAGATCGCGTTAACAGCGAAGATCATGGCCGAGCAGGCTGCGAAAGACGCTGCGGGATCGGTCACCGTGGTTCAGGCGAAGCTGACTCGATTAACGCAGGCGTCAAACGCGGAGCCACAGAATGAGAGTCTGAAACAGAAGGTCGCTGCGGCCCAGGTCGAGATGGAAGCGGCCAACGCAAAGTCGACACAGATGACTGCGGCCGTGCAGGCTCCGACAGATGCGGCGACTCAGATGGCAACCCTGGCCAATGACGCAGCGAAGAAACTGGAAACTGTCCAGAAACCTTACAACGAAGCGGTGGTCGCTTTGAAAACCGCCGAGGCTGCTCAGAATCTTTTATCGCAACAACAGGCACTGGCCGCAAAGGAACTGCAGGCGGCCACGGAGCTGGTTCCGGTTCGCAAAGAAACCGTCACTCGCGAGGAAGTCGTACTGGCTGAGGCGAAGGTCGCTGTCGAGGCGGGCAGTAAGTTGCTGCAGGAATCTGATCTGCCGCAGCGCAGTGTGGCGTTTTCTCCGGATGGCAGTGTGCTCGTAACGAGCGGTGATTTCGGAAGCCTGCACACGTGGGATGGTAAGACCGGCGGAGCGATTGGTTCATTCGCCGGGCACACGGGTCCGGTGAAGTCCGTGACGTTTCTGGATGACAGGACGTTGGCGTCGGCATCGGACGATCAGTCGATTCGAGTCTGGGATGCCAATCCGAGCTGGATTCTGGAGCGGACGATTGGCAGTCAGGATGATTCAACTACGATTGCTCACCGAGTCACCGCGGTGGATTTTAATGCAGACGCGTCGCAGTTGCTGGTTGCCGGCGGAATCCCTTCTCGACGAGGTGAGTTGCAGATCTTCAGCACAATTGACGGCAGCCGGATCTTCAGTTTGCCGCAGGCGCATGATGATGTGGTTTATGCGGCCAGATTTTCTCCGGACGGCAAGCGGATTGCGTCGGGTGGTGCGGATAAGTATCTCCGCACATTTGATGTCGCCAGCAGCCAACAGATTCGACGTTTTGAGGGGCATACCAGTTATGTGCTGGGAGTGGCGTGGAAGCGAGACGGGCAACTGCTGGCTTCCGCCGGAGCTGACAATACGATCAAAGTTTGGGATACTGAGACGGGAGATCAGCAGCGAACGATCGAAACTTTCCAGCGTCACGTGACCGCGGTGCAGTTCATCGGTGAGACTGACAATATTGTGACCTCATGCGGTGATAAGCAGATGCGAATTCACAACGCCGCCAACGGTGGCCAGGTGAGAATATTTAATACTCCGACGTCCTGGCTGCATACCGTTGCGGCAACTCCTGACAATGCTGTCGTGGCGACCGGCGATGCTAACGGAAACGTGTACCTGTGGAACGGCAATAACGGTCAGCAGCTCAGAGTGCTCAGGGTGCAGGCGTTAGAAAAGTGAAGGCAATCTCCGGAGTGACACCAGACGCTATGATGACGCGGCTACTCGGCAGTCAGACGCATGGGGCGGACAACGCAAGTTGCCTGCCATGTGTAGGATTAAAAACGAACGAAGCTCGGGATGTTTTCTGCGATTTACTGCGGAGCAGCGGCGTCATGCTAGCCTATGGGTTTAGCCACAAGTTGGCTTTTCATTTCAATCATGTGGTGGAGAACGCTCGGCGGGCGGAGGTGATGCTGATGGCTCGGTTGTGACCTCTGGCTTCGGCGGATGCTTCCATTGATTTCGGGCGACCTACGCTCGAACGGAACCACTTGCGGAAGTTCACCACGCAATCCACCCACATCTCCGATGAGATCCCCAGTCGCTCGAACATGGGCTGCAGATTCTCCGGCATCGCTCCGCGTTTTCCAGTGCGGATCTGACGACCCGTCCAGTCCAGCAACTGCAGATAATCGCCGAGCCCCATCAACAGGACGCCCTTGTTCGAAGCTCTTCGGACCGTCTTCTTTGTTCGCACGGCCTGACGCTTCGGCTCCAGCGGAATCGGAGCCAACCAGCCGGCTCGCGAACCGTGCTCCACTGTCGCATCAAAATGGCGACGTTCGGGCGCCGGTACTTCCTCAAAATTCGGCGACGACGCGGCCTTTCCTGAACACGGAATACTGTCAACGGAACACTCTTCTGCTGCCGCCTTCAAGTCGACGATGCGATCCTGCACGCTCGTGAAATTGCTGGCTTCCGGAGTCGTTGCAACCAATGCTCGAATCGGATTCAGGTCGACGTACTGCAGGCACGTCAGGATTGCTGCGTCATCCAGAAGAACCTGACTCTTGAATCGACCCTCCCAAAAGCGGCCTGAGCATTGATCTTGCTTATTCGCCGCTTTCGCGATCCTCTCGGACAAAAAACGCATGAACCACGAAATGCTCGACAGGCGAACCCGTTTCTCGTTGAGCCCCTTCTTGTCGTTGCGAATCGAGTTCAGCTCGAACTCCGTCGGTTCCGCCGGACTGCCATCTTTGTTCTTACGAGCCGGGCACAGCATCCACCACTTCAGAGCAACTTCAACATCCGACCAGGTCGCGACCACATCATGCCGACTGCGTAAAATGCAGTGGAAATGGTTGCTCATCACCGCATAGCCGAGCACTTCAACGCCCATGATTCCCGCGAGAAACTCCATGCGAAGGCGAATGAGTTCCCGCCGATGCTCGTAGTCCGTCCCGGTGAGTGGATCCTGCCCACAAAGATAGGCTCGTCGTACGCACCGATTGATGCAGTGAACCACCTGAATCTCACCGTCCGCCAACACATCCCGCCGATTCATGCGTGCCATGCGATTCTCCGATTTCTCTTCCCCAACCGAACTCAAACGCCAAGCAACGATGACAGAAGTCTACACCTTCGCCAAATTGCTTGCAATAGACGGATGGCCCCTTGATCTTGGATCTTGCCAAATTGCTTGCAATAGACGGATGGCCCCTTGATCTTGGA
>CAMAXD010000280.1 GCA_945861975.1 Candidatus Kuenenia stuttgartensis
TTTTTGGTGCACCGACATGGATGATTTATCCGTTCCAGGAGTTGTCTCCAGAGTTTGCGTCATACCATCAGAACCCGGGTGCTCGCCCCATCATGCCAGACGTTATTAAGAAGGATCCTGTTGCCGATCCTGCACCTGAAGATGCGAGCAAGTGAGATTTTGCCTGTCGCCGCCCCTTAGGACTGTTGGATGCAGGTTCTTGTTATCGTGTCGTTGCTGTCTGATAAGGACCAGCGGGACATGTGACCATGACGTCTCTGTCAGGCCGAGTTGCGTGATACTTGATGATCCTCGCTCTGGCCGATTCAATGACAATGCTGAATGGCCTGTGGGCGGCTGACAGCGAGTTCATTGTCATCGCTCGAAATCGCAGTTGTCCGTCATTATAGCGGTGGCGGGGATGGCGTACGCCCAAATCAGTTTTTCATGAAGCACAATGTGTCGCAACAATTGGCCTGGAGCCAGCCCTCATTCCGTGAGTGAAACTCCAAAAAACTGCAGCATCAGGTCGAGGCTGCTCCGCTTTGGCTGCGAATGGAGCCTACGTTCGTGCCGCCTTTGGTTGGTGCTGTCTCCTTGACCTTGCGCTGGTCTTTGGACTCCCGTAGCGTCCAGAAGGACCAGCATATTGGCGGTCTCTGTATCATCTCGCTCGGAGAAGTGGGGCTATCTCTCTGCTGACCCGATTTTTGGCAGAATTGATGGACGGGCGATCAAATGTGTGTTGATGGTGTTCGCGATTGCCTGAATTTGATTCAAAAAGTCGAAGGTCCTGTACACTGTTTCTCGCATCGATCGATCTGATGTGGTGCAATTCGTCGGCGCTGTTCAGTGCCGCATTCATGTCAAACGGATTTCGTCTCAGGGGTTATCTCGATGTCACTCAGCGACCTCGAAGAATCGATTGGTTTTGTGTCACATCAGTCAAGCCAGGAGCTTGCTGAATCCCGTGAAAGTATCACGCGTTATATCGTGCTTAAGCTGTTGGCGAATGGCTTGCCGATACCGAACTGCTTTGAAGATCATGATCGCCTTGGGGCTCCACGGCTACTAAGTACGTATCATCATCGATTAAAGCGGCTGGACTCGATCCACTGTCCGGCGGACGCTCGAATTGAGTCGTTTTTGCGGAGGTATTTTGATCGTGTGAAGGGCTGCAGTGCGATGCGGCTTCCGGATCTGACCGTGATCCTTGATCGCCATAGTATTGCACGCGAACTGTCTCTGCCTCATGACGGCGATCAGTACACAAACCGCTATGGGGCCTCATACCGAGTACGCAATGGTGTACTGCACAATCCGGCCAATGATCGTCGTACGACGGTCGGTACATTTCATGTCACCGAAGGCGGCTTGCCGATTCCTCGAGACAAAAAGGTTGTGCCTAAGGCAACATTCGCCGCGTTGTTTCGGCACGCGATGAATCCGCCGCACGAACTTCTCCAGTTACCATTCACGCATCATGAATCGGAACCCGCCCGTGCATTTGTATCGCTTCTGATCCGGCCATTGCTTTGTCCAGAGGTGGTGGGTTTCTGTAAACGGCAGACGATGGAGATTCGATTCTTTGCCCCCGGTGCACTCGTCAGCAATCTGGACTTTGTCGAATCGATTTTTGGCAATGCCGGTGATCCGTTTCTGCCTGTGAATGATGCCGCTCTGGATGTGGATCATTGGAGTGGTCACACCGGTTGCGTGATTCTTGCTCCGCATCTGGTTGATATTACCAAGAAGGACTGTGGCCTGCCGCATTATGATGATGCTAACCAACGTCAGCGTGAAGATGGCATGTGCTGGAAATCAGAGGACGAAAAATACAACGATGGAATACCGTTTAAACTTACCTGTCGCGATGAAGAAGGCGTGATTGTCACGCTGATTGCGGACAACTACTACGGCTATTGCAAGAAGGAAGTGAAGACACAACTGAGCTATGCAGCCAATCTGATGGGGCAGGTCGAAGAAGAGCATGCCGGCGGAGCAATGGCGTTTGCGAGCTTCAATCTGGGTGAGGAGTTCGCTGCTGACAGCAGGAAATACAACAATCGTACTTTTGCCGATGTCGTTCGCGATTATGGTTCAGAGATGGATTTCAGGCCGGAAGGATATGCAGTGGATAAGCTGCATCCGACCGTCATTTACGTTTCGGAGAACGCAAAGTTTACTGTCAGCGATCAACGTGTTTCATGGCACTACAATAGCCTGCCACATCATATTCCATTGCGTCCCGGCTACATTTACATGACGCCTTCGGGGTACAAAGTTCGGCTCGAAAAACATCCCGCGGCTCCGTCATGGCGATTGATCGGAACCTTGTTTGAAGGCGCGTTTTGTCACAAACCCTGCACGGTGAGCGGTGGGGGCAAGAGCGAGATCAGCAAGTCGATTACCGACTATCTGCTGCATGGGCCGATCTTTATTGCGGAAGCCGAGAAAGACCTGGATGTGGTTCAGGAGATCTTTGATCGGGATTACACAGATCGATGGCAGCCGGATGGATCAGTGAAGCCGGATTATGCTCGCGTTGCCAGCCGCAGGATTCTGGACAAAGGCCGCTCATTGGGAAGCGTGATCAAATTGTTGACGCCATCTCCGGACTATACCGATTCGTATAACGAATGGCTGGAGCAGATCCCCGACCACATTTATGCGATCGTGTTCATCATTAAGCGAATGCATTCGGGTGATCCTGCTGATTGGAGAAAACACTTCTCGGTCGATATTGTGAATGGGCATCCGGGTCATGAACTGAAGTTTGGTGACCGCAAGCTTGTGGGTACCTATCTGCGAGTGGGGCTGCTGAGTGAAAACACCTGGCGAACCTATAAATTGCGGCAGGATTTTGCACCCGCTCAGAAGGTTCAGACTGAAGACGACATCAGTGCGTCCGTCGTGGTTCCTCGCCGTGTAATGCAGCATCTGGGCAATGTTCTGACGGAAGAAGTGAGCTACAAGTTTGTGCAAAATTGCGAGTACCGTTTGTTTCAGCGTCCTGATGATGCCATTCATCGAGGACTCGATAAGCAAACTGAGGCTGATCTGGCCCGCTACGATAATTTTATCGTGAACTTTGAGCCCCTGGCCCGCCGGCAGGTCAATGAAATCTGTGACCGTCCAGTGGATCTCAGCCAGTTTACGTTGCCGATGCAGCGGTTGCTGCATGAGATGCAGGAAGCGGACGACAGCTTTGTTGTCTGTTCAAACACCCCTCGACTTGTGAATGGCGTTCCCAGCAAGAATCCTCGCTACCTGCAGCCACGTCCTGACTTGATTGATCCGGTGAATCGGTATGTGGGAGAGATGGGAATTCGTTTTTCGCGGGCTGTTCCATTGGACAAGCCGGTGCACTCGCCTGTTCAGGCCGTGCTTATCGGACGTCGAAATAACCCGCCGGAATTCGCTCGCGGTATTCGATCTCTGGCGGTCTATAATCCGATTCATTATCAGGAGCTGCCAGAGCTTTTCATGGACTTTATCAGTGCCTTATCCGGAAAGAGTCCATCGACAACCGGTGCCGGCAGTGAAGGCGCACTGACGAAAGGGCCGTTCAATTGTCTGCGGCCGATGACAGATCTCAACAATGCTCTGGTCAGCTATCTGCTAACCGGGTTGGCCGGCTTTTCTACTCCGGCTGGTCACATCGGGAGTGTCGTTCGCGTTGATCATGACGTGAGCCTTTTGATTCCGGAGATCTGGTGTCGCTTGAGTCCTCAGGAGCGAGATCCGAAGTTTCTGATTTCTGAACAACTGCTGGAGAAACTGGAAGACTTTTCCTTGGAAGGCAAGTTGATACCGGCGAGTCGACTTGGGTGGAGGATCACGTCTCGGTTTATTCGACGATTTGCGGGACGCGTGTTCGACAATCCCAATAAAGTATTTGACGCAGCAATCCTGAAGCCTGAATCTCAGGATGAAGCCGCATTCGCAGATGGGATATTGTTTATTGCAGAAGCTCAGGAGCGCATTGCCCGAACGTACTTTGAAGACGGCTCCGTTGATCTCGCCTGCCCGCCACTGAAGGCACTGCTGCACATTATGGTGAACGGGACTTCTGAAGGGCGAACGATCAGTGATCCTGAGATTCGCCGCATGTTTACGCTGGAAGCCATGCTCGCTTCAGAATGGTACGCAGATCGACTCCGTCGCCGCCAGCAGCGCGAGCAGGAATTGTGGCAGCGTCATGTTCAGGCACTGGAAACATTCCAGAACAGCAATGAGTATGCAGAAGAGAAAATCACAATGAATATCAATGACCGACTGGAGTCGGCTCGACTGCAACTTACCAAAGTCCTTGCGCCGGAATACCTCACGGAACTGCAGGGGACTCTTGGAGCCGATGCATTATAGAGTCTTCAGGATAGCCATTTTTCGTGGCTTCGTTCCTGAAATGATCACTGCGATGTCCTCCGCGATGGAGCCCGATCTGGAGCGATGCGCGTGAATAAAAAAAGACATCAGAGAGGACCAACGCGGTCTGGTCCTCTGATGTCTTTTTTCAATGGCCACGGGCTTCAGCCATTTGCCTCGCGCCAGAGATTCTGGCTTGCCCTAATAGTAGAGCCCGCCAAACATTCGAACGCCGGCATAGTAACGAAATGCCCGGACGCGACAGAGAAATGGATGCCGGGAACTTTCGCAGGCACAGTTCATGCTGTTGTAAAATTCACGGTCACATTCGCGGCGTGATCGACCAGAGGCAAGGCAGGCGTCGTGAGTCGCACAGGACGGCCGAAAGTCGGCACCGAAACCGCCCTGCGGTAAGAATCGATTTCCACCAAATGAATTTCCCGGACCGCACGGCCGCCATGGAGGACAACCGCCTGGACCAGCAGCCTGCAGATCTGACATGCACGTAACAAATGCCACTACAGACAGGAACACAATTCGCACGATTGTTTTCATAGACATCAATCCCCGGTAAGTCGAATGGCATCTTGCCGTGAAGAAACCTTACTGTCCGTATGGTTCACAGAGTATCAAATATTTGCGGGGTGGTCTAGATAGCCTGCGGTGATCGGGGCGATTTGAGTTTTTGGGGGTTCTGGGTGATTTATTGCTGTTTCAAGCAAGTTTTTGCAGCGTAGCATGCGGCTCTTTAGTTCCTGACCGAGCCAGGATTTTTGGGATCCGAGTGATCTTTCACGGTATGTAAGTGGAGGGCGAACGTCTGAATTGAATCTGAGAGCAGCAAAACATTGAGAACTTAGCGCTGAACTATGACTATTTTCCTTTGGCGACAGTCCCTGCTTTTCTCACGCCGGAGCCATGCTGTTTACCATCCCCAAGCTCGGATCGTGCCTGGTTTGCGAGGGTAATCAACTGTTTCACGACTTCCGAGTGCTGGCCTGCAACATTCTGCTTTTCCCCCGGATCATCCTCGAGATTGAACAGCGACTGTTCAATCGTCAGGTTTTCGTACTTTGCAGGAACTCCCTCTTTGCCGCCGGGTTTTCCATTCAGACTTCGGTAAGCATGAGCGAAGTGAAGTTTCCATGGACCGCTGCGGAGAGCGTGAAGTTCATTTCCCCAGTAAAAGTAGTATGCTTCCTGAGGTGATTTTGTGTCCACTTCATTTGCCATCAGCGGCCAGATATCTCGTCCATCAATTGGATGTTGGGGCAGACCGGCATTGATGAGCTTTGCAATGGTTGGAAGCACATCAATCGTCATCGCTGCATCATTACAGACTGTATTTGATGGAATTCTGCCGGGCCATCGCATCAGACACGGAACGCGACATCCGCCGTCGAACATCGTGCCTTTGCCTTCGCGCAGGTTCCCTGCTGAGCCTGCGTGATCGCCGTAACTGAGCCATGGACCATTATCGGAAGTGAAGATGACGAGGGTATTCGCATCAAGATTATTCCGCTTCAAGGCCTGCAGGATCTGACCAACAGACCAGTCGACTTCCATAACAACATCGCCAAACAGCCCTGCTCCGCTCTTTCCTTTGAAACGTTCGGAAACATACAGAGGGACGTGGACCATAGAATGGGGAACGTAAAGGAAGAACGGTTTTTCAGCGTTTCGATCGATAAACGAAACGGCTCGCTCTGTGTACCACGTTGTGAGCTGTGTCTGCTCGGTATCAGTGACTTTGCTCGTGACGACATCATTGCCATCAATTAATGGCAGGTGCGGCCAATGCTTGAGACGCTGTTCCATCGGCAAGTGGCGAACTTCAGGATGAAATGGCCACATATCATTGCTGTAAGGCAGTCCGAAGTATTCGTCAAAGCCATTCTGCTGCGGGAGAAACTGGTGATGATGCCCCAGATGCCACTTGCCGAAACAGGCGGTGGCGTATCCTTTCTGTTGGCAAAGTTCTCCCAGAGTCATCTCGTCCGGATGAATGCCCTGATTGGAATTTGGCCCCAGCGCGCCAAGGATTCCGAGTCGCACGTTGTAGCAACCTGTCAACAAACTGGCACGAGATGCAGAGCAGACGGCCTGCGAAACGTAGAAGTTTGTAAACTTCCGGCCCTCTGCAGCCATTTGATTCAGGTGCGGAGTTAACGCCGGGTTTCCTCCAAATGGACCAATGTCTGCGTACCCCATATCGTCGATGTAGATCAGCACAACGTTGGGTGGCTTCAGCTCTGCATTGACCTTCGGCTGACACGAAATCAGCAGTGCAAAAAGCACTGCATAAATCGCTAATGGCCTCATCGCGAAGAACTCCGAAAACTCAGGGTGGACCGATGTTTTGCGGGCGTTGTTCTAATCTCGTGACACGCCAGAAGCAATCGGGGCGGAGTCTCAACGGCATTATTCGTTCGTCAGATGCGATGGCTTCCAGCCACTGTCCATCTGGAATGAGGAATCCAGTGACTTCGAAGATTCTTTGCCAGACCTTGAAGACTGCGTTGTCGTGCGCTTCGTGGGTAGAGTCGCTTTGACTTCCTCATCGTCGAAGGGGTTCGCGAACGGGTTTGATGCTCCGCCGCTTCGCTTGGAAGGAGCTTGCTCAAACTCGAATTCCGGTTCTTCGTCTTCCGAAGTTGCCGGAGCTGGAGAGTATCCTTTGAGAAGTGGTCGAGCCGTAGCTGCTTCGTCGAATTCAGGGGTTTCGAATTCCGTCACGACGTCATCAGCCGCCTTGCGAATTTGCCCTGCCGCTGATTTTACCTGTTTCTTTGCCGCTGCTGGTGCCGTTGAAACTGCGGCTGCGGCATTGCTGCCTTCCTGGGTCCACTTCTGCTTTTCCTGAGACGCCCAAGAGTCGAAATCTTCGGCTGATTGCTCTGTCTCCTGAACCTTGCTGGCAGCTTGCTTCGCCTTTGTGGTGACAATGTCAGTACCCGTCTGAAGAAAGTTATTGAACCCTGCCGCCTCTTCACTCAGGTCTGGAATCGCAGCCGCTCTGGCGGCCGGAGAAATCGCACTCGCCGGATTCCGGGCAACTTCTGTCGCTGTTCGAGTTGCCGTATTGGCTTTGTCGGCCGCAGCAGTCACCGACTCCGTTTGTTTGCGGCTGAGGAAATCAGACAACGCTGGTCCCTGGTAGGAACGCACGGCGGGACTTGTTGTGGTCCCACCTGGTTGTGTGGGGGATCCGGCTGCTGCCGCTTTCTCCGGATAGGAAGCGTTGGCAACACGACCAACTCCTGCAACCCCGTCTTTGGAAGCTCCGGTTTGAAGAACCGACTTTGGTGGTGAGCCCGGTGACAACTCCGATTTGGCGACAGAACCAGTGGAACTTACCGTTCCGCCCAGCTTGGCGCGTCCCGCGCTGTCCCGGGATCCTTCTGACGCTGGCGATTCATCTTTCGACGCAACCGCTTCAGTTTCCATGAACGGATCCTGAATTTCCGAATAGTCTTTTCGCGAGAACCAGCGATTCTTTGCGGCGCAGCCCGTGGAGAACAACAGGCCACAGGCCAAAGTCAGCAGGATAGGTTTCTTCATCATCGCAGGATCCTCCGCCAATGACTCTCTGGGGAAACTGAGGGTCTGGTGGTGTCGCAGAATTTGAAATTGAAT
>CAMAXD010000281.1 GCA_945861975.1 Candidatus Kuenenia stuttgartensis
CCCAATAATCGTGGGCTTGGATGGCAATGGGACCGCGATGGTGAACCTGACGGAATTGCTCCATGTTGATTCATTATTTGCCCCGCCGGCACCGCGGATCGCTTTTACTCGAACATTGTAGGATCCCTCCGGCAACGAATTGATCGCGCTCGGCAGAACACTGTTATCTTCTGGATTGACCGTGTAGATGGTCGCGGAGGTCCTCTTGGTGAAGATGGCAGCTCCTGTTGCGGCATTCGAGACTTCGAGAACGTAGCCTGTCGCCCGTAGCGAAGATGTCCAGCCGAAGCTCGGCAATGTTGTCGGAACAGTCCCTACTGGTGCCAGCACCACTGGTGCTCCGAGAACCTCCTGAAGTGAACAATTTACGGTATATTCACCCAGCGACCCGTATTCAGATGTTGTGGTCACTTCAATGTAGTACACCAGCAGCCGATTGCCGGGAATTGAACCTGCTGGAATCTCAAACAGAATTTTCCCGTCGATCTCAGGGGAAGGGCTGTCCGAGGCCAGCAATGTTCCATTTGCGGAATAGAGATTGACCACAACATCGAGGTTCGACCCGCGATTCAGGTTGGCGTTTACTGTGCCATCAAGAAACCGACGAGAAGAAAGGTCAAGCCCATCAACCTTGATAGAAAGTTCAGCGGTTCCGGTGGTACTTGTCAAATCCAGAACAGTGCGAAACACATCGCGATCAGCCACGGCAACAGCGGGAATAAAATTAATGATTCCTGAGGCAATCTGCTGTGGGTTGGCAACGGATGATGAAACCAGATCCACCTGAGCATTCGCGGCTGTGGCTATCGAATCGCCAAAGTCATCCGGACGCGACTGAATCCCGCTCGCGGCGGTCAATTGAGTCAGATCATTCTGAACGAGTGAATTCGCCCAGGTATCTCGAATTGGATTCGCTGTCAGATCGGCCATGATCGGAGCAGAGTCTGCAGTGCCGACCGCCGTCTGGTTCTGCAAGCCAAGTTGTCGCCCGACACCCTGCGACACCAGTCTCGCGATGGTCTGGCCATTCTGCTCGGTTGCCGTAAGTTGCTGCGGAAAGACGAGGACAGGATTAATCTGATTCGCTCGGTAGGCGTTAAGTTCCGCAAACACCGGCGACGTGAAGCGGTAAGTCTGCGGAGGACCGGCGAGTATCTGGATCACAGCCCCAGTCGTCGGATCCAATATACGAGTCAGCACGCGATACTGGACGACGCCATTTCCGCCGACTGACACTTTGATCTGCAGTACGCCCGTCGGAGGCTGGACGGTCGTCACATTGACGTTGAACGGCCTGAAGTCCTCAGCGACTCGATGGAAAATCTCTTCAATCAATCTCTCTTCTGCCGGAGAATCAGGCCCCGGAGTTCCATCAATGGTAAACGCCGGGATAGCACTCATTCTTTCCAGCTCGAGGTTCGGGTTTTGTTGCACCCGGACTATCTGATTCCCATAGTCTTCACCATCGAAATCCAGGTGCACGGTCATTTGAGCATTGGGCAGACTCGAAAGAGCCGGCACTGTCAAAAGCTGACGCGTTTCCAGCGTTTCGAGATGCAGGAGCTGGGATTTGCAATTTGTCTTCCGCTTCAGATTCTTTGAGGAATTGCGGAACAACGAAGTGAAACTGTGCAGGATTTTCCCGGACTTTTTCATCAAATCAACCTCTGGCTTCCAGCGCTTTTCAGTGGGGTAGGGCCGACAACCTCACAACAGATTTTGAGCAGGACTTCCCCTGCGCGTTTGTATCCACAGCTATCGGACGCACAAGTGTGTAGAAAACCAACAGAAGACACCTGTTGGAAATGAAATCCTCGCAATTTCCGCAATGCGGCCGGTCTTTCTAGTCGTAGTGGCATGAATGCTCAGCCGTTCAGATCACTTTCCCAGCTTCGCCATGTTTCGTAAGTTGGTCAATTCGTCAAAACCGGAATTGGTGACGGCAAAATTGACGAAGCAACAATTTTGGCAACCACTTTGTGGACTCGCTGCACAGATTTATGGACTGGCTGCACAGAAACGTCCGGTACCGGGGTGTGAGGCGCGGACGTCCTCGGAGTTGAGGATTCTGATCAATGGATTTGGTCACGGGCCGTGTTTCAGTGAGCCTTTGAGAATACAATGCAGAGCGGCCGATTTGAAATCGTGTGCTAAAATGACTGAGGTTATTTTGCTCCTGGATTGAGGCGACACTCGGGATTGAGGCGACACTTGGAATTTCTGGCACAAGTTCATATTTACTGCTTTCTGCTCAGCTACCTGGTTTCGCTGGCCTGCGAAATTCTTCTGGTATTTCGCCGCGAGATCGCCTCTGCGCGGATGGCAGTGGCTTTCTTTTCCCTTGCGGGATTCGTGGCGCACACGGCTTTTCTGATTACTCGCAGCCAAAAGGCTGGACTTCCGCCTCTTCTGACCAGTCAGCAGGACTGGTTGCTGGTTCTTGCGTGGCTGGGCAGTCTGCTGTATGTCATTCTGATGTTGACCCATCGCAAGATGGCTCACGGCCTGTTTATGTTGCCCGCAATTCTGCTCCTCGTGATTGTGGCGGTGTTTGTCAGTTCGGAAGGCAGCGGTAATCTGGCGGCGGTTGCCATGCGTCGCTGGGGAATGTTTCACGCTGCGTCGTTGGTGCTTGGGATTGGTGCGGTTGTGGGAGCCTCCATTTCCGGACTGATGTATCTGTTGAATCATCAGCAATTGCGAGGACGCTCGAAGTGGCTTCAGAAGTTGCCTCTGCCCAGCCTCGAAAATTTGACCGCGTGGAATCGCTGGATGGTGGTTTTCTCGGTCCCATGCCTGACGATCGGCCTGCTGACCGGATTCCTGTTGATTTCATGGAGCCGTGGTTCCATGGCATCCGAGTCGATATCGTGGTGGGATCCTACCATTATAACGACGGTTTTCGTCTGGCTGGCGATGGTTCTGTTTCTGGGGCGGCTGCTGAAAGGGGCTCACCAAACCGGCAAGTCGGTTGCTCAGCTTTCTCTGCTGAGCGGAGGATTTCTGATCGTTGCAGTTCTTGGCCCGATGTTGCTGGCTGGATCCGGGAATCTGAATACTTTCCATGGCCGTCCTCGTTCAACCTCGTCTGACAATTCGTCAGAAAAGAAGAAGGACACATCCTCCGATCGTCCTCAGAGTAGCGCTGAAGTTTCGCCAATGTCCTCGACTGAGGAAATTCCTCAGGAGGTGGGCCGGTGAACGTTCTTGTCGTCAGTTGCAATCATCATAAGGCCGGAGTGCAGCTGCGTGAGCGTCTGGCGTTTTCGAATTCAGAATTGCTGAACAACGCTTATTCGCAATGGCGTGAGATTCATCCGGGTTCTGAGTTGGTTGTCCTTTCAACGTGCAATCGGGTTGAGATCTACGCGGCCGATGAACGCGAAGATGACGGTATTTCCTTCGACGATATCACTCGTTTCATTAGCCAGTTTCACAACGTCCCATCCGATGAGTTTATGCATTCCGTGCTGGCTCATTCAGGAACTGCTGCCGTAGAACATCTCTTCGAAGTCACCTGCAGCATCGATAGCATGGTGCTGGGTGAGCCGCAGATTGTGAATCAGGTCAAAGAGGCTTATCGGGTTGCTCAGGAGAACGAAGCCTGCGGTCCGTTGACCAATGTTCTGTTCCAGCATGCTTTGAAAGTTTCAGCACAGGTTCGCACGGAAACGGGTCTGGCCGACGGGCGAGTTTCGATCGCCAGCGTGGCCGTGGGCGATTTTGGAAAAAGCATCTTCAGCCGTTTCGACAACAAAACCGTGCTTGTCATTGGCGCGGGGGAGATGGCGGAAGAGACGCTGACGTATCTGCAGTCGGAGGGCGTGAAACGAATTGTCGTGGCGAATCGCAACCGGGAACGAGCCGAGCGTTTGGCTGCGCAGTTTAAGGGTGACGCCGTAGATTTTGCAACGCTGGACGAATGGCTGGCCAAAGCCGATGTCATCGTCAGCACCACCGGGGCATCTCAGACTTTGATCACGAAGGAACGCTTTGCGGCAGCTCGAGCACGCTCGCAACGGCATCCGGTGTTCATTTTGGATCTTGCGGCACCGCGTGACTTTGATCCGGCAGCGGGAACCGTCGACGATAACGTGTTCCTGTATGACCTGGATGCTCTGGAAGAAACCTGCAGGCGCAACCGCGCGGCCCGAGAGGCGGAGGTTGAGAAGGCTCGCGTGATTATTACTGCTCAGACGCGAATATTCATGCAGGAGATTTATCATCGTGCGACGGGCCCGGTGATTCATCGTCTGCGTAAGCACTGGACAGACATCAGCCGCTCGGAGTTGGATCGTCTGTATCGTAAACTGCCGACGCTGGAGAGTGCTCAGCGACAGGCGATTGAAGCCACGATTCAGCGGATAGTCAACAAGCTTCTGCATCCGCCGTTAGAAGCACTTAAAGACGAAGCGAAGGAAGGCACCCCTGAGGGGCTGCTGCACGCAATTCGCAGGCTGTTTTTCTTCCGCTTGGAATAGTCTCTGCAATTCGTCCGGGGCGGGCGGCGACGTGCAAGCGAAGGGTGTGTCGGGCGGGCGATGTGTCGGGCGGAGGGTGTGTCGGGCGGAGGGTGTCACCGGGCGAAAAATTTAGCCGGGCGAAAAATTGGAAAAATCAGCAGATTCCAGCACGGAGCAGCTAACATAGAGAACCTATGCTTGTTTCTTCCGAACAGCGGCCCCACCATGCCCATTGTGGTGTTCATATAGGGGTAACTGATTCGGTTTGGCTGGAAACTCGGCCGGAATTGCTGAATCCGCTCGGGATCCCCGTCCGGATTCGGGCCTGGAATCAGGTTGATCGTTTAGCGTCATGTAAATCGCAGGTCCCGAAATATGGCAGACAAGTTCATCGAATGGGATCGCGACCGATTGGTCGTCGCTGAAGGGATTGCTGCCGGCGAGAAAGCTCAGTTCCGGCTGGTCAGGATCCTTGAACGTCAGGCGGATTCAAAAGACACGCTCTTATTGGTGGATCAACTGAAGCAGTTGTTTCCGGTGGGGGCGGATCGCAAGCGTGCCTCAGTCGCTGTTGTGTTTCCTCGGCAGATGGTCACGATTCATCGCATCCAGTTGCCTCAGGTGCCGGACAGCGAAATCCCGGAGATGATCCGGCTGCAGGCGTCGATGCGCCTGACAGTGCCGGTCGAATCGGTCTGCATGGACTTTACCCCGCTTCCCATTCAGCCGGGCAGCGCGACGCGAGACGTCCTGCTGGTAACCGTGCCCAGCGATCAGGTCGCGGTGGCACGAAGAACATTGAATGACGCCGGCTTGGAGCTGTCCGAAGTTCGCGTCAGTGCGTATTGTGTGGCTCAGGCGGCTGCTCGAGCTGGATTCCTGCGCGATTCAGCCGACCTGGAAAAGGTCGATGTTGTTGCCGTGATGCGGCGGGACTTTATCGAGCTGACTTTTGTCCGAGGCACGTCGGTCGTCTTTTCGCACAGCGGTAGTTCGTGGACATCTCTGGAGACCGTTGAGAAGACGATTCGTGCGGAGTTGACCCGAGCACGGATGTCTGCCGCCGAGATTCTGGGCGAGCATAAGATCGATCGAGTGATTTTGATTGGTGCTCCGGAAGTCACTTCGGCAGTGACCGATCAGATTTCGACTCGCTTGGATGGGGCTCGAATTGAGCGAGTCAACCCGGCTGATGCATTTCTATCCGGGGCGTTGCCAGAGGGAATTAACGCCGCCGATATCGTGACGCTGGCGGGTGCGATTCTGGGTGAAGCGGCAATTGGCGTTGAGGTTGTGGACCTGATCAATCCTCGTCGTGCGCCGGTAAAGAAGGATTTGCGACGGCTGCGAGTTCTGTTGGGATCATTGGCCGGCGTGGTTATTCTGGCCGGCGGATACTTTTGGCGACAGGGGCAGATCAATGAGCTGGCTGACGTCAAGTATTTGTTAGATACAGAGAATGCGGAGATCAAAGAGATGCTGGCAGCCGGCAGCAAGGAGATGACTCAGGCTGAAAGTGTTTCAGAGTGGGTGAATCGAGATGTTGAATGGCTGGATGAAATGGTTCGTCTAAAAGCCATTCTTCCGGCAACAGACAGAATGTTTATCGACAGTTTCCAATTCTCTGCAATCCAGCGTGGAGCATCGCCGTCGGTGAAGCTTGTTGGGTTTGCGAAGTCTGAGTCGGATGTTAATGAGCTGGCGCGGAAGCTTCGCGATGCGGGCTACGGAGTGAAGCCGTTTGAGCCGGAGTACCGTGCGTCGGCGGTGTCACAGGATTATGGTGTTCAGATAGTTCTGGAAGTTTCGCTCCCTGCGGATCCGGAATCAGCATCGGGCTAATGAAAATGGATGAAAAGAAACGCACAAAGATTCTTGCTGCAGGGCTGGTCGCGGTGATTGCCGTTTACAGTCTGAGGTCGACGCTGGACGGGTTTCTGATGAAACCGATTCGCGACCTGCAGAGAAATCTGAATATGGCAAATGCCGAAAATGAATCTCTGAAACTGCAGGAGATCAAATTCAAGGTTGCGCGAAAGAATCTGGATGACTGGAAGTACATCAGCCTGCCTCAGAATCAGGACGACGCGCAGCGCCTGTATCGGGAATGGGTCCACGAGTTGACTCGACAGTGTGGCTTCAGCGGTCCGGGCTTTGAGGTGACTCCCGGCGCGAGATCGCAGCAGAAAGAATTTGGAACTGTTGGCGTTGAGGTGAAGAAGGCCGAGACAGATCTGCAGGGGCTGACACGATTTCTGTTTCTGTTCGATCAGGCGGATATGCTGCAGCGAATCTCAGCCATGAAAATTGACAGCCCGGGTGCTCAGGGAAATCCGCGGCTGCTCGTTTCGTTCACAGCCGAAGGAATGAGCGTTGTTGGGGGCGATGACAAAACGGAACTGCAGCCACGCACGACGATCACGAGCGGGATTAGCGAAAGTGCTGCTGATATCAGTGTTGTGCCGAACGAGTCGATCATCATCGAAGATCCATTCCGGCCGTTTCTGGTTCGAGTTGAACGGGAATTATTGCGAGTGGAAGCTGTTAACGGATCAGCATGGAAAGTTCAGCGAGGGTTCAGTGGAACCAAAGCGGCTGTGCATCCGGAGAAGGCCACCGTTGAGCTATTGCCTGTGGCGTGGGATCGTCAGGAGAAGACACTGGAGCAATATGCGGACTTTGTGAAAGGTTCGCCTTTCGTGATTCCATCACCGCCAAAAACGTGGAATCCACGTTTGGCCGGCGTGAGTGACAAAACGATTAAGCCGGGTGAAGAAGTCAAGTTCACGGCGCGCGCGGAGAGTTTCAATCCGGAGCTTGGGGAGCCGCAGTTTTCGCTCGCGGAACCGGTGGAAGGCATGTCGATCAATCCCTCAACCGGTGAATTTGCCTGGAAGCCTGCGTCGACGTTGGGTGCGGGAGACTACGCAACGACGGTCATGTTGACTCAGGCTGGCAATCCGGAACTCAAGTTGAATTCGAAGGTGAAGTTCACGATCAAGAGTGATAATCAGACGCCAGTGCTGACGCTGGCTGAATCGGCCATTGTCGTGATTGGGCGAGAATTTGCGTCGACAGCCACGGCGACAGACGATGGTCCGAAAGAGGCATTGAAGTATTCGCTCGGTGCAGGCACGCCGGAGGGCTTGGTTATTGATGCGGTTACGGGGCAGTTGAAGTGGACCCCGTCACGCACATTTACTCCTGGAAAGTATGACGTCGAGGTCAAGGTGACTGATTCAGGAGACGAACCGAAGTCGGCGTCTCGAAAAATCGCCCTGGATGTGCAGGACGACAACGCTGCGTTGACGTTGCTGTCTGCAGCATTATCGAAGGACGGCGTCTGGTATGCCTGGTTCAGAAACAAAGGAACCGGAAAGACAGAGCAATTGAAGGTTGCCGGGAAGCTTACCGTTTCAGACATCAGTGTTGAAATTGTCCTCGTCACGCATCGATTTGTGACGCTGAAAGA
>CAMAXD010000282.1 GCA_945861975.1 Candidatus Kuenenia stuttgartensis
GACATTGAAGAGGGCCACATTTCGACGGCCAGCTGCATCCTTGCCAACATCGCGCTGAAGCTGGGACGTACCTTGAACTGGGACGCGAAAACTCACACGGTCATCGGCGACGAAGAAGCCACTCGACTCCTCCGCCGCGAATACCGAGCCCCGTGGGTGCATCCGGAACCGGTATGATTCAGTTTCCGTTGATCGAGCTGCGTTACTCGATTACCATCTTCACAGGGGCTGGCTTGCTGATGGTCGCTCCGTTGGCGTGTTGGACTCGTACCGACAGGTTCGGAACTTCACCTGGTGCGGCTGATTCCGGAACGGTGATGGCCAATGCAAAAGCGGCCTGATCAGCAGCTACGGCGACAGGAGCTGCCGTGTAGCCCTGAGGCAGGCCATCGAGCACGACAGTGACGGCTTCATTGAAGAACGGATGACGACGAATCGTGCCCGTAATGTTCACAGTCGTTGCTTTCGTGCCTTTGGCGGGCTCCGCAGGAGCATTCACCAGAACAGCGTCATCCACGGCCAGAACCAAAGGTGCGGTCCAT
This sequence comes from Candidatus Kuenenia stuttgartensis, assembly GCA_945861975.1. Classification (GTDB taxonomy): domain Bacteria; phylum Planctomycetota; class Planctomycetia; order Planctomycetales; family Planctomycetaceae; genus SXXK01. The sequence goes on from CAMAXD010000282.1 coordinate 543, forward strand.
GAGCGGGAGCCACTGGCTGCGGCCAGAGGTTGTGGCACAAAGTCCGCGGAGATGACCGTGTCGATCGTGCTTGACGGAGTATCCGCTGGAACTCGGACAGTGAGCGGGAATACGCCCTGTGAGGTTGGGCCGAACTGGAAATCATCAAGGCTGACCTGTGGCTTCAATGGCGAAGTTGGATTGTTCGGGTCTTCGCGTCGGGCGACCTCGGTGGTTGTCATTTCAAAGCGTGCGTAGGCCGGGACCTGCTCCGTCAGCGGAATGACCCGAACTGAAATTGTGGCCGGGATGCCACGGAACAGAACCGGAGGCACCTGATCCAGCAACATGGTCGCCGGAACAGAATCCGCGGGCCCTGCAACCAGGGAAGTTTCGGGAAGTGTCAGTGACTCGGTTTGAAGATTATCAACTTCGACCGTGGCGGCCGTCGTGAAGACCGGCTCAGCGCCCTCTGCACGAGCTTCGACCAGAATCGACTGGCCTGCTGCAAGAGCGTTGGCATCTCCGGAAGTTGAACGAGTCACCATGACCAGCACCTGCTGATTCTGTTCGCTGGCTGCAATTGACTCGGGTACGATGCTCGCACCGACGATCCCTTTGATCGCAAGGCGGATTGGACCGGTGTATCGGAATGAACGGGATTGACGAACAACAGAGAGTCGCAAGGGGACGGAGCCATTTAATGGCAGTCTCAACGCGCCGTCGCGCGTAGAAATCTGAAACGCCTGTCGATCTGTGCGAGACACCAGCAGTCGATAAGTTGAATTCGGCGAACCTTTTCCATTCACATCCTTGATTTGAACCTTCAACTGAGTGACTGCGTCGGGGACCTTAAAGTCCAGTGCAGGGTCAGCAGCACCGGTTTCTCCGTCGTTCTGGGCGACGATCGCATCACCGTTGAGTACGGCCAGATATGGTCGCAAAGGTGAAGCGAGTTCCCTGGCCGCGACAGCGAAATGCAGAGTCTGTCCCGGCGTTACTGTCAGCAGCAACGTGTCCACTTCTTTTGCTGCAGTAATGCGACCGCTGACCAACAAGGCTGGGAACGGTGCGACGATGAACGTTGTATCGATGGCGGTTGCGGCATAAGTCCCGTCCACAGGTTCGAGGATCAGTGTCCCGGCTTCTGTTTTCAAAGGCGGCAGAGCGAGGATTGGTGATCCGGCATCCACCGCGACCTGACCAGCCGCAGTTTTCACAGAGACGGCTTCGGAAACGGCGTCAGATCCAACAGTTCGCAAGGAAGTTGCGGCGGCTGCGACAGTGGCTGGGAATGCCAGCGATGATGGAGGCAAATCGCCCAGTAAAAGTCTCCATGGACTGCCGCCGGGAGCGCGGAACTGGAGGTCATGAACTTCGGCGAAATACAGACCATCGGCCGGAAGAACGACAGCCGCACGAGCGTCGCCTCTGAGATCTGATTGTTGCCACTGAATCGCCAGAGGAGTTCCAGCCTGGCTACGAATTTCAATGACGGGATCCAGCATTGAGCCGACTCGTCGACTTTCCACTTCAGCAATGATCTTCTGATTCGCTGTGCCTCGGAACCAGACTCGCTTCTGTTCCGCGCCGGAAATCAGGCCTGAGGAAGCGATTGGAAATGTGGCTGCCGGGTTTGCCTCGGTGAACGTGCCTTCCGGCTGAGTTGTGATCCGATCGAGAGTAATGATGACCGGGTTGCTGACTCCCGCGGGAGTCACGCAGCGGACGAGATATCGACCGGGGACAACTGTTGCATCGGCGGTCACATCAATAACGGCCTGTCCTGCGTTGCCACCCTCTGCGACGGCTACCGTCAGACCTTTGATGTCCGTATGCAGCTTTGCGTTCTCCAGATTCTGTCCAGCCAAAACCATGCGAGTCGTCTTACCGATCTCTGCAGAGTGCGGAGCGACTCCTGCGATCTGTGGAAGAGGCTTTGCGCCGTCCCCTGCACTGCCCTGATCGGCAGCGATTTCAGCCGCCGCCGCACCAGCGACTTCCGCAAACAGGGATTTGGCATCTTCGTCTGTCAGAGCTTCAGCGAAGACATGCACTTCGTCACAAATCAACTTCATCATTTCGCCGTTGGCAAAACTGGAGCCAATCAGCAGCGGCGTATCACTCACGCATTTCGCCAGCATCACATCCTGCAGCCAGCCCACGTTCCCTTCGACAAAGCCGCCGGAAGCCCTGGCTGGCGCGAGAGGAACACCATTGATAAACAGTCGAATGCGAACATCGTCGGCGTCTGCATCGGCGTCAGCTCCCGGAGCATCGCCCTGATCGAGACTGACCGTCAGGTGAACTCGCCGACGATAACCAATCGCGCCTTTGACGCTGAAGTTGACAACTTTGTAACCGGTGGCGTCGTTAAGATAGACCTGAAAGTTGTCTGCTGCTGGCTGGAAGTTGATGCCGTAGTTGGTTGGATCTCCTGCGCCGACTTTTCGTTTCGCGAAGAGCCCGAAAGTTCCGCCATCATTCAAGGCGTGCAAACTGGCGAACAGACCGCTCACCGTGACGGCGTTTGGTTGACTGATGTCTTCGCTGTTGGCGATCGACAGAACCTGCTGTTTAGTGCCGTCAATAAACAGGGAATAGCCCGCACTGCCCGTGACGAAGGCAGAGGAAATTCTTGTGGGGCTTGTTGCAAACGAAACGGCATCGGCAACTTTGCCAGCCTTGCCGCTGTCTGCTGCCGTGGTCACGACGGCCGGAGCATCATCAAAGTTGAGACTCACGACGGCTCGATCACGAACCTGAGCCCGGGCGATGTCGCCACTGAAAGCGAGATTTGCGACAAGGAAAGCGACCAGCAGGAAATAAGAACCGGAAGGCATCGTGGCGTGGTCCTTCAAGGAGAGATTGTGCGGCGGGAAACTGCGGAGATTTGTCCATGGTGGCAACTGGATGGCTCTCAGGCAAGTCGACAGTCAGATTCTCGTGGCTTTCTGTAACATCTGTTCGCCTTCTGGTCGCACCAGGCGTAATAGTGGACGCTTTTGAGAATGAGGAGAGAACTGAAAGTCAAATGGCCATGAAGGAGCTTCGCGATGTTGGTTCCTGAACCCATTTTCAAGGCTCCCTGGTTTCCGACTTGTGATTCGGAGTTCGAACGCCTACCTTGTTGATCCCGCCTTTTTTTGGGTTTGGAGGAACTCCAATGCCACTTGCCACATATGCCGTACGATCCGGACTGATCCTCGCGGCTTCTGTTTGGCTGTCTGTCACTGCAAATTCGCAGGAGACTCCGGTTTCCTCAGCGTTTGCAGACTCCGTCGCACCTTTGCTGCAGAAGCATTGCATTGCCTGTCATGGGCCTGATATGCAGGAAGGCGGGCTGCGTCTTGATACGCTGGCCGGGCTCACCAAAGGAGGCAAATCCGGAGCCTTGTTGCTTCCCGGCAAGCCAGGTCAGAGCCTGCTGATTACGGCAGTTCGCAGAGAAGACGAGTTATTACAAATGCCTCCGGATGAAAAGCTTCCGGATGAAGATGTTAAGCAACTTGTCGAATGGGTTCAGGCCGGTGCGATTCATCCCGAAGGTGCAATTGTCGTAAAAGAAGATGCGCTGCCGTTTGATGTGACTGAAGCTCGCAAGTTCTGGGCGTTCCAGCCTGTTCAGGTTCCTCCTGTTCCTGAGGTTGCTGATGCGGAACTTGTTCACTCACCAATTGATGCCTTCGTCGTTTCAAGACTTGCTGAGAATGGTCTTCGCCCGAACGCAGTTTCTGATAAGGCTACATTGATTCGTCGAGCAACGTTTGATCTGACCGGGCTTCCTCCGGCTCCGCAGGAGATTCAGGACTTCCTTGCCGACGAGTCGCCAGAAGCGTTTGCGAAAGTTCTCGATCGTCTGTTGGCCGCCCCGCAATACGGCGAACGCTGGGGCCGGCATTGGCTGGACGTTGTTCGTTATGCGGATTCCAATGGTCTTGATGAAAACATCGCCCATGGCAATGCGTGGCGATATCGCAATTACGTGATTTCGTCGTTGAACGCTGATAAGCCGTACGATCTGTTTCTTCGGGAACAACTGGCTGGTGATTTGCTGATCGATGAAAAAACAGAAGAGGCGACTCGTCATGATCGCCTGATCGCAACTGGTTTCCTGTCGATGGGCCCAAAGGTCCTTGCGGAAGGTGACGAGACGAAACTGCAGATGGACATTCTGGACGAACAGATCGATACCATCGGTCGTTCGATGCTTGGCCTGACTCTCGGATGCGCGCGATGTCATGATCATAAGTTTGACCCGATCGCTCAGGCGGATTACTACGCGATTGCAGGGATCTTCCAGAGCACAAAGACGATGGAGTCGCTGAAACGCATAGCGAAATGGAATGAGAATTCGATCGCAACGGCCGAGGACAAGGCGAACCTGGAAGCTCATCAGGGAAAAATCGAAGCGCGAAAAAAAGAGATCGCCGACTATTTGGAGAAAGCAAAATCGGCAGTTGCCGTTTCTGCACGAACCGGAACCGTACAGCAGGTTACGGAAGATCAGTTGCCTGAAGCCGCGAAGAAAGAATTGGCCACGTTGCGAGAAGGCCTGAAGCAGCTGGAAACAACAATTCCGGAACTGCCCACTGCGATGGGAGTGGCGGAAGGTACAGTGACAAACTCGAAAATTCTGATGCGTGGCAATCATCTGTCTCCGGGAAGAGCAATCGATCGAGGCGTCCCGGTCGTGTTGGATGTCGCAGAGTTCGCTGCTCCGGCAGAACATAGTGGTCGCCTTGAATTCGCGGATTGGTTAACGAGTCCGGCTAATCCGCTGACCGCGCGAGTGATCGTGAATCGAGTTTGGCGATGGCATTTCGGACGCGGTCTTGTCGCGACCGCAGACAACTTTGGAAAGCTCGGGGATCGTCCGTGCAATCAGGCCCTGCTGGATTGGTTGGCCAGCGATTTTGTGAAGAGTGGCTGGTCCTTAAAGACGCTGCATCGCAACATTATGATGTCACGAACGTGGCAGCTTAGTCACGAACACAACGAAGCTGCGACGGAGAAAGATCCGGATAATATTCTCCAATGGCGCTGGTCGACTCAGAGACTTGGAGCAGAGGCCGTGCGAGACACGGTGCTGGCTGTATCAGGTCTGCTGGATCGGTCGATGGGACAATCCATGCTGCATGTGAAAAATCGAGAGTTTCTCTTTGATCACACTTCAAAAGATGGCACCTCTTATGATTCAAAACGTCGGTCGGTCTATCTGCCTGTGATTCGAAATAATCTCTACGACGCGATGTCTTTGTTCGATTGCACTGACGGCACCGTCCCTAACGGAGATCGTGCGTCGTCAACGGTGGCTTCGCAGGCACTGTTTTTGATGAACAGTGACCTGGTAATCCAGGCGGCCGAACATTTGGCCGGTGAGTTACTGAAGGAATTCCCGGATGACAACCGCAAACGGGCCGATGTGCTGCTGATGAGAACTTTAGGACGACCCGCGAAAGCTGGGGAGATCGATCAGCTGTTAGCCTCGACGGAGAACCTGACAAAGCAGTTGCGGGATGATGGTGTTGATCCCACGACTCATTCGCTGGCGACATGGACGGCGGTTGCTCAGGCGATGTTAATGTCGAATGAGTTCTTGTATGTTCGGTGAACTATGAAGATTACCTCCATCTGCCCGGGTTGCGCAAAGACGCTGGCGGTTGCAGCCGAACATGCCGGGAAGAAAATTCGTTGTCCCAATTGCAGCGGGGTGGTGCAATTACCTCAACTGGCTTCTGTGCCGGTTGCCACGTCATCTGGATCTTCAACGGCCCCGGTTACGGCTCGGCGCGTGGTCCCGGCTGAAAAGCCAAAGGCTATGGCCCCTGCTCCGAGAACCCTGGTGCCGCCACGAGCTCGTAAGCCCCGAGGCGAATCTGGTGAACCAGATCTATGGAATGAATCACTGTCCAGTTATTCGAGTCCAGCTATTCCGGACGAACAAGCTGAATCCTATGGTCTCCCGCCAAAGCGAAAGAAACGGAAATCTCCTGAGGAAGCAGAGACTTCGTCGCCTTACTACTACGAACGACAGGATGTTGGCATTCATCACAGCCGTGAGGAAGCGGGATTTGGCGTGCCGTTGATTTTGGGTGGAATCAATATCGGAAGTGGGCTCATGTTTACATTGGCTGAGCTGGCGGTTCCCGGCGCAGCGTTGATCGGGCTTGTGGTGTCCATTGCTATTGGAGCGACGCTCGCTTTATGGGGCGGGCTCCGAATCATGCTCAATGCGTTTGAAGAAGATGTCTTGTGTGGACTTCTCTACCTGTTCATTGGGATTTACGCGGTCTATTTCCTGTTTAGTCGTTGGGAAGTCAACCGACGACCATTCCTGATTTACCTGATCGGACTTGGTTCGTCGATGATTTCGCTCTGTATGCTGTTCGCGGTATCGAAGTCGTGAACTGCAGTGGCGCAAAGATTCGGGTATCGAAGATATGGCAAGGAGTTCTTATGTTTGACTGCAATCAATCACGACGACAACTGCTGCAATCCACAGCCGTTGGCTTTGGAGGCGTGGCTCTGGCTTCGATGATGCAGGAATTGGCAGCGGCGGATCAGTCCGTCGTGAATCCATTCCATTTTGCTCCTCGGGCAAAGCGAGTCATCTTCATGTTTATGAAGGGAGGTCCGTCGCAGGTTGATACCTTCGACTACAAACCTCGACTTCAGCAGGATGATGGGAAGCCTTTTCCGTTCGAGAAGCCTCGAGTGCAGTTTGCTCCGACCGGTAATCTTCTGGGGTCTCCCTGGCGATTCCGACAGTTTGGCCAGAGCGGGATTCATGTCAGTGAACTGTTCCCGAATGTTGCGCAACATGTCGACGATATCTGTTTTCTGAATTCCGTGCACGGAACAAATGCGGCTCACGGTGGAGCCGCTTTGAAACTGCATACCGGCAGCGATGCGTTCGTGCGTCCGAGTATGGGAGCGTGGGTCAGTTACGGACTGGGGACGGAGAATCGCAACCTGCCGTCGTTCGTTACCATCTGTCCGACACTGGCTCATGGCGGAGTTAACAACTGGGGCTCTGCTTTTTTGCCGGCAGAAAATCAGGGGATTCCTCTGGGCGTTGCCAGTCAGCCTGCGACGGCGGCTGCTGTGAAGTATATCGCCAACAAAAAGTGGTCAAGTACCACTCAGCGTATGCAGTTGGATCTGCTGAAACAGATGAATGAGCAGCACCTGTCTCAGTCTCCTCAGGAGTCTGCTCTGAATGCTCGTATTCAGTCGTATGAGCTGGCGTTTCGCATGCAGTCCGAGATGCCTCACTTGCAGGACATTTCGCAGGAGACTGAGGATACTCAGAAGTTGTACGGACTCGATCAGCCGATCACGGAAAACTTTGCTCGCCAGTGCCTGATGGCTCGACGGTTCTGTGAAGCGGGTGTTCGCTTCGT
>CAMAXD010000283.1 GCA_945861975.1 Candidatus Kuenenia stuttgartensis
GCCAGAACAACGGAAAGGCCTTCGGTCAATCGTCGCTTCTGTGCAGCTTGAAGGTAGGCTTCTGCGTCATTCCGAATATGGCCCGTGGAAACAAGGCCATACTGCATACAGATCTGACGACACTGCTCAAGTAGTCCGCTGTTCTCTGCCACAGCTTCGGGAGGATTTGTCGTGTGGTAAACGAGGACAACCGCATACATCGCGGCAATGAATCCAAGGAATCCCAAAAAGATCCGCGTGCTCACGTCACGCGGTTTCGTCGCATTCGCTTCAAATGCCTCCTGAACATCGCTCGTCATCTGCTGAACCCCTCTTTCCGTGATCGTTCTCAAATGCATTGACAGGATGCGAACCGGCGGTTCCGCTTCGCGGCAACCGGTCAACCAATTACTTCGCGTCAGTGGCCGGGACCGATTCTACTGCAGGGGCTGACTCGGCCGCCGGCTGATCTGACCCCTTGCTCGCTGCTTCCGGCGTGGAGGCGGGCTCTGGATTAGTCGCTGACTCCGGAGTGGCCGCTGGGGGCGAAGTGGTCGCTTCTTTCGCCTCAGTCGCGGCTTCGGACGGAGTAGCATTCTCCTGCTCTGCAGGCAAAGGTAAGGCAACCAATGGAGGAAGCACCGAATACAACTGTTCTTTCAATGCCGCGATTTCCTGGGTTTTGTCCGGGTAGGCATTTGTTAAAGACTGATAAACCTGGGTCGCAAACTCCAACTGACCAATGTCACGCGACAACTGAGCCAACTTCAATCTCTCTTCATAGCCGTCCTGTGTTTTCGACACCGCCATCAACTGATTGAGAAATTCTTTATCCAACGCCTGCAACTGATCAACGTTCTGTTGAGCAGCCATCGACAAGTTTTCATCGCCGGCGAGCTTTGCAAGATCCGTTAAAACCTGAAACAACTCCGCGTTTCTTGTCAAAAACTCCAGACTGGCCCTTAAGCCCGCGATCCCCTCAGCCGCCTTTTCCGCAGTGCCCTCCTTCAACTTCAGCCGACCGTAGAGAACATGGCTTCTGGGGTCGAACGATGCGTTTTTTCGAAGTGATTCCACCGCGACAGCCATTTTGGCGAGATCATCAGACTGAAGGATTTGCTCTGCCTCAAAAAAGCCCTTTGCCGGAGACTGATCAAGGAGAGCCAAATACTCTTCTGCTCTCTTCAGATCACTAATCCTCAGCAGACTCTGGACCAAACGCTCAGCAATCATTGAATTGATCGGGTTGTTTTTGTCCGCACCAATCGCAGCCTCATAATCCTGGGCAGCTTCAGAAAACTGTCGTCGATCAAAAAGAATGTCTCCCCGCATCCTGCAGCTTTCAGGGAGCTTGTATTCAGCCGTGATCAAGGTCTCCAAATGGGAAAGGGATAAATCGAGGGCAAGCATTTCCTTGTAGATGGAGGCGAGCCTGAATCGAGCGTCATTTGAATCTTTGTTTTCCAGGAGAACGGTCTCGAACGTCTCCACAGATTTCTGAAAGTTCTCCGACTGAGCGTAGGCTGTCCCCAACAGCATCAACGACTTTTCACGAAGCTCCGGTACCTCGGACGCCTCTTTCAGCAAGACGATCGCCTTGAGCGGTCGTGAGCTTCCCAGCTGCAGAATGCCATCCAGGAGTTTCTTTTTACTCGCGAATTCAGGATAGGCAGCTAACTTCTCTGTGATCGACCTGATCGCGTTCGCATCCTGCTTGTCTGTCGCGACCATGGCCTGGTCAAACAACAGTGCGGGATCCTCGGGAATGGATCGCTGAACCAAGGCAAAGATAATGCCGGCTCCCAAAACAGCCATGATCCCCAAAATCCACCAGGGAACTCCGCCAGAGACACGAGGCTTAAGATTCGTTTTTGAAGCAGGTTGTTTGGACATTGGTCTTTGTCTAAGAATGACTGAATCGAAAAACGGCATGAATCCGGAATCAATGGCTTTTGAGAGTTTCTGACACCGCAGCAGAAGGACATCTGACAGAAAGTTTTTCCGTGACTCCTCCAGCAGCAGTATAGCCCGAAACAATAAGAATTCTGTGCAGCACGAGCCGTCTTCGAAAAGCCCTTTCTCCTGACTTATAGGTTCACTACGGATTTTTCCGGATTTGTATTGGAAAATCTGCATGATCGGCCAAGCTTTTCATCCCAGATTAATCTCCCTTGAAACTCGCCGCGGTTCTGCGGATGCTGTCGGAATGTCTGAGCCACGTCCTACCACAACCCGTCGTCAGGTGCTCTCTGCGCTGAAACCCGCTCGGATTTCTGAAGAAATCCTGCCTGCGACACGAGTTCAGCCGTCGGCCGGCATCACGGTTCGTCTGACAACCCGCGCGATGGCCTGTGATTTTTCGGTCATCATGAATCCGGGCCCGACAGAACAAATCGAAGCCGCCGGAAAAGCACTCGAAGCCATCCATGCCAGTGAAGCCTGGATGAGTATTTATCGCGAAAACAGTGAATTTTCACAGCTAAACCGGAAAGCGGCTGACGCCCCCCAGACCCTCAGGGGCGACATCTTTGAACTGATTCAAACTGCTCAGAAAATCCATCTGACCACGGACGGCGCGTTTGATATCGCCACAGGTGCGTTGACCCGACTTTGGCGAGCCTGTCGCCAGGAACAAAGAATTCCTGCACCAACAGAGATCGAGGCCGCTCTGGCGATCTCCGGAATGCAACATCTGACACTGAATCCTCAGGAGAACAGCGTCGCCTTTCGCACACCCGGGATTCTGCTGGATCCTGGGGCAATCGGAAAAGGCTACGCACTCGACGATGCCGCCCTGCAATTGCAGCAGATTGAGCATTCCCCCCAGTCTTTTCTGCTTCACGGAGGTCATAGCAGCCTCAAAGCATTCGGGCCTCACAACGGGCATCGCGGGTGGCCAATTGGAATCGGGAATCCACTGTTCACTGAACAGCGCCTCGGAACACTGCTGCTTTGTGACAGGGCCATGGCCACCAGCGGTTCAAATATCCAGTTTTACAGACACGAAGGCCGTCGTTACGGTCACATTCTCGATCCTCGGACTGGCTGGCCGGTGGACGGAATGCTGTCCGTGACCGTTCTCGCCCCCTCCGCAGCCGTCGCAGACGCTCTATCGACCGCGTTTTTCGTCATGGGCGTCGAAAAAGCCTGCCTGTGTTGTAAGAATTGGCCAGAGGTTGGTGCTATCCTGATTCCTTTTCCGGACAAGGGCCGGAAAGTTTGCCCAACGGTGATCGGAATCCCTGAAGACCATATCGTCTGGGATGAGGATCAGGTTGTGCTGCAGGACGGTTTTTCGTTCCTGAAGCAGGCCAGTTCTGATGCAACGCTCTAAAACTATTCTCTGCGAATAGTTTTGGTTGGCTGCCTTCAGATCCTTTTTTAGATGAATCCTGCGTCATCCAAACTGTCAAACTCCCGCCGAACCCACTCTCCCGGAGCTCGTTTCCTGTGACTGATATTCGTCGATATTCATTCGCCGCTGTAGTCCTGCTGGTCGTGCTGCGACTCGGTCTGGGATGGCAGTTGCTGTACGAGGGACTCTGGAAGATCGACACCCGCGGCTCCACAACACCGTGGTCTTCAGACGGATACCTGAAGAGCGCGCAGGGCCCCATGCGAAACGTCTTCCGCACCATGACGGGAGACCCCGACGACAAAAACTGGCTGGATGAAGAGTTGGTGGCTCAGCGCTGGGATCAGTGGAAGTCTCGCTTCGCCGCTCACTACGGTGTTGATGAACGACAAATTGGACGGCTGAACGCTTTGATCGATGGGCCGTCTGCCTTCGCATCTCCTCTCGAAACTCTTCCTGAAGGTGTTGATTTCAAAGCCGCAAAGCTGGACGGCACCGTGAGCTTCGATGCCAAAGCCAAACAACTGCGAGTCGACGGCAAGAAGCATCTGTTGGCAACAGAGAAAGCGACACTGGAAGAACAAGTGGCTGATAAAGAAGGTCCGGAGTACGACAGTTACCGTAAAGCTTTGAACGATGTGTTCACTCGCGCCAGCAAACTGTCTTACAAAGAACGCACCCGTGCGCATCTGATGGGGAACCCGGATAACTCCGGAAACATTAACGGTCGGATCAGCCAACTCAAACTTTACTCAGAGATGGTCAAGCGTTACGAGGACAAGCTGTCTGCGGCCCACATCGCCTTCGAAATGGATCATTTGAATCGCGTCTGGTCGGATGCTCGAGCAAAAGGGCGAGAACTGGCGGGACCGATCATGGCAATGGATGTGGCACTGAAGGAAGACGCAATGGATATTCTGTCGGTGGATCAGTTAAAACGAGGACCACTGCCGGCTCCGTGGACTCCGATCAAAATTGTTGACATGCTGACGATCGCCGGACTGACGGGCCTGGGCATCCTGCTGATTATTGGACTTTTCACCCGCTTCGCTGCATTCTCAGCCGCCTTCATGGTCTTCGGTTTTTATATGGCCATGCCACCGCTGCCGGGAGTCCCCGACGCGCCGGGTCCCGAACATAGCTTCATCGTCAATAAGAACCTGATCGAAGTCCTGGCTCTGCTGGCTTTGGCCTGCGTTCCCAGCGGGCAATGGTTTGGAATGGACAACCTGCTGGGCCGGGTCTTTTCCGGAAAAAGCAAATCTGCGGCGAAGTAGAACGATCAACCGAATTCAAAAACATCGAAGACAAAATCATCCAGATATTGGAGCTCAATCATGGAACTCACACCAGAACAGACACAGATCGGGAAGGACAACTTCAACGAAGCTGTCGGTTTTACTCGACGAGATGTCCTGAAGACAGCCGCCGCCGGCAGCATCGGCCTCGGCGCCTTGTACTTTGACTATCAGAAGCTGAACGGCACGCCAGTTAAAGCGGCGTTCATCGGCTGTGGCGACGAAGCCAACGTGTTGATTACCGAACATCCTCCGGAGTACATGGAGATCGTGGCGGTCGCAGATCCGCGACCAGCCAACATCGAACGAACGTTCAAGGGCAGCCATCCGGAAGCACGCGTCGGATTGAATAAAAAACTGGGCCAGGCGAAGGCTTCAGGGATCAAGGTTTACAAGGACCATCTGGAATTGCTCGAAGCTCGCAAAAAGGGCGAAGTCGAGTTTGAGATGGTCGTCATTGCGGTACCACTCAGTCAGCATGCTCCGATTGCAATCACCTGCCTTGAAGCAGGTCTGCACGTGCTGACAGAAAAGCTGATGGCCCACAATATTACTCAGTGCAAGCAGATGATTCGCAAGGCCGAAGAAAAGGGCCTTCTGCTGGCAGTCGGTCACCAGCGTCATTACAGCGTACTGTACGACAACGCCAACGACCTGATCAAGAAGGGCTTGCTGGGCGACATCAAGTTCATCCGTGCTCAGTGGCATCGCAATAACAGCTTCCCCGGCCGCGACAGTTGGCGAAAATGGGACCGTGATGCCGATGCAAAGAAAGACAAAGAGACGCTGCTGGAGATGGAAAAATCCGGTCGGCTGAAGGAACTGGGTTACGAAAGTGCCAGACAACTGATCGACTGGCGTTTGTACAATTCCACGGGCGGCGGCCTGATGGCAGAACTGGGCAGCCACCAGATGGACGCTTCCAGCATCTTCCTCGGTAAGAAGCACCCTCTGGCTGTTCAGGGTTATGGTGGAAAGAACTTCTACGGTGTCAAAGGTGTGGGTCCGGAAGAGAACTGGGTGGACGATCGCGATATCGACGACCACATTTATGTGACTCTCGAGTTCCCTGGTAAGCACTACGAAGAAGATAAGAACGATGTTGCGATCGTGACGTATTCATCGATCAACACGAATCGCCAGGAGCCTTACGGCGAGACCGTCTTCGGCAGCCGCGGTACTCTGATCATGAAGACCGAAATGGAAGCCCTGCTGTACAAGGAAGAAAGTCCTTCCAGCGGTGGCGGTCTCGAACAACGCTTGTGGGTGATCGACAATTCCAAAGGCGGCGGCCCAGCGCTAGACAGCTACAACACAGCCGCTCCTTCTGCAGCTGGTGCGATGGCGAAGGGCACAATGGGCGATAAGGTCAGCCGTGGCTATCGTGAAGAGATGGAACACTTCTGCTATTGCCTTCGCAACGGCAAGGGCTGGCAGGAACTGCGTTGCAATGGTCGAGTCGCCATGGCCGACGCGATTATGGCGCTGACAGCGAACCTGGCGATGAAGCACAAGAAACGCATTGTGTTTAAGGAAGAGTGGTTCGATGCATCGAGCGATGCTGTTCCTGAAACCGACGAACAGATTCCATCCTGATCTTTCGAAACGTTGGCAATTGGCTCCTGAGTAATTCTCAGGCTCTGACTATTCAACACTGACTCAACGGCGGGATCTCCTGACAGATCCCGCCGGGAACCAAGACTATGGCACGCTGGCCTGACAATCCTCGTTCCAATTTTATCGCTCTCGGGCTGATCTTTGTGCTGTTCCCGCTGCTGGCCTGGGCGTGTGTGTGGTTTATGAAACGGTAGAGTCCTCCCGGCGAGCGGCAGGGCGTAAGCCCTCCGTGGCGATCACTTGTAGCGGAACAGCGCAAGCTGTCTGGTGATGGAACTTACACTCCTTGCAAAACCGGACGGCTCGCGCCGCTCCGCTTATGGATTCGACACACGGAGGGCTGACGCCCTGCCGCTCGCCAAAGGCTTTTTGAACTCGTGACGTTACTGAAAGATCTGATTGTGTCTAACGCTGATCCTGCCGCAAAACCTGCGGTATCCTCCGTCAATAAATCCACGCTGATGATCGTCTTCCTGACGGTCTTTATTGATTTGCTGGGCTTTGGCATTGTTCTCCCGCTGCTGCCAAGATACGCCGCGTGGTTCAATGCCAGTAAGATGCAACTCGGACTGCTGATGGCCTCATTCTCTGCCATGCAGTTTCTGTTCGCTCCGATGTGGGGCGGCTTGTCAGATCGAGTCGGACGGCGGCCAATTCTGATGCTGGGACTTTGTGGCTCGGCGTTCTCGTACGGACTCTTCGGTTTTGTTTCGTCACAGGGCCGTGATTTCGCATGGCTTGGACTTGGTGCTTTGCCCTGGCTGTTTATCACACGCATCGGTGCCGGGATTGCCGGAGCAACGATCTCTACGGCCCAGGCAGTCATCGCCGACTGCACAGGTGTTGAAAACCGAGGCAAGGGCATGGCTCTGATTGGAGCTGCGTTTGGGATCGGCTTTACCTTCGGACCTCTGATCGGAGCGGCCTGTGTGTCCGAAGACGCTGCGGTGGCGCTCAGTGATTCGCAACTGGCGATGGTGAAGTCGTGGAAGGATGAGGACTCGACGACGCTGAGTTCAGAAGAATTCATTGGGTTACTGAATGATGCAGAGTCATCACCGAAAGCGACAAAGCCAATCGAGGGAGCCAATAAAGAAGCGATCAATCTGCTTTTACCGACGCCTCTGGCTCGCAATGAATTGAAGCGTCAACTACTGACGCCTCCTTCCGGGCTTCCCGGCTACGTTGCATGCACACTGTCCGCGTTCGCCCTTCTGCTTGCGGCAATGAAACTTCAGGAATCACGACGGCCATCCGAACAGGCTCAGCGATCAACTCATCGAGCATTCCGGCCGAGTGAAGTTCTGCGGCACCTGACAACGCCAGGCATGTCAACCATCCTGTTCGCCGTTTTCATCACGACATTCGGCTTCGCACAGTTTGAGAGTACTCTGTCGCTGCTGACACGAGAATTCGGCTACGGCAGTCGCTGGAACTTTCTGTTGTATGCCTACGTCGGATTGGTGCTCACCATCGGACAAGGCCTGCTGGTTCGCCGCATGCTGCCTCGCCTCGGCGAACGCCGCATGGCCTTGATCGGCGTCACGCTGATGACAACAGGCTTTGTGCTGATCGGACTGACGGGGCTGAGAATTTTCCCGCCACCGTCACTCTGGTTCATTCTGCCGATCGTGGTGATTGGATTCTCAGCAGTGACACCATCACTGCAGTC
>CAMAXD010000284.1 GCA_945861975.1 Candidatus Kuenenia stuttgartensis
GTCTCCACCGCAGCGTTCAACGTGATCTCGCCACGTTCAACTGCTGCCACTGTTTCAGGCGTTGCTGTCTTACGGATCTTGCGAGCCTGCTTTACAGAATCCACGCTGACATTCAGCATCGCCGCTGCTTCAGCCTGCGTTGGCTGAGATAGCGGAATTCCGCTATCTGGTTTCTTCTCGCCCTGCTTCCGGCTTGCCAGCTTGTCTCCCACCATCGCTCGCTGTGCTGTCGTTAGATGCCGTCGATGAAGATTATGCGAGACGACATACTGCCACGGATCAGTCTCATCCATGAGTTCAGCAATCTCTGGTTCAATGCCGAGTTCACGACAAGCCCTGAGACGATGCCGCCCGTCAATCAGTTGTCCTTGCCAGACAACAATATCTTCACGCTGGCCATGTTCGCGGATGTCCTGTTTGAGCCCGAGGAACTCCGCTTCAGTCATTAGCGGAAAGAGTTCAGCCGCAGGATGGATCTTGAGTTCGGTATTGCCCTCCAGCATCTCAATCAGCACATGACCGTGACACGCCTCAGGACAGCACCAGCAAAACAGAATCTTGCCTCTGAGTTCCTCCAGGGAGTTCATCAACTCTGGCTGATGTTTAATCCACTCACGGAAGGCCTGGATGACTTGTTCCCGAGTGCCGTCTTCACCGACTATGAACGGGTTCGCCCACTTCGACCCTGCCAGCCCGTAGTTCTTGTTCTTGCGTCCGATGTAAACGTGATCGGGGTTACTTGCATCGAAGTCAACGCCCTTGATGTTTACGACTCTGGTTTGCATCACAGTACCTCCTGCAGCTTGTCAGCCGCCCACAAGTCGGTTTCGCCTGATTGTTGCTGTGCTGGCTTCGCTGGCAAGTCAAGCAGCGTTGGCACATCCTCTGGCTTGCATCCGAGATAAGCCGCCGCGCGTTCTTCGTCGCCACCGTTGCGGAGGAATTCAGTGGCTTCACGAATGGTGTCTGCGTCGATGTATTTCATCGCGCCACCTCGCTGTCCGCTGGCTTCATGCTCGCCAGAAACTCGCTGAAGTCTCGACCACGGACAAACGCGCGGCCGCCGGTCCTGATGACTTTCAATCCCTGTCGTCGAAGCATGGTCAAAGCATGTTTGCCGATGCCTGCCTTCTTCATGAAGACGGTCATCGGGTAAGTCGTCCCGTCCTCAATCGTTCCCAGTTGTTCCGGATCTGTTTTCTGTCTCATGTTCTGCCTCACTCTTGAAAGTGTTTTGACCGTTCAAACGCGGTCAGATGGCAGAACACTAGAAAGCAAAGCACCCCTGAGTAATTCCACTTCAGGGGTGCAGGAGAAGAACGGACATAAGGGGAGATATCAGGTAGATCGTTCAGCGAGTTCGGGGCATTTCAAACCGAATTCGTGGCATAGCGATTTCTTAAACTGCCACGGTCCGCGACCGCCTCCCCCAGCATCTCGCACGCGATCAGGATTTTTTGTGCGAATATTCTCAAACTGTTTTGGCAGCAGTTTTGGATTCTCTGCAATCCAGTCGCGTTTCATTCGGCCATCGGACCACGGATCAGACGGCCCAGCGTTCAATCGGCAGAACGCTTCCATCGTTTGAATTTCAACGTTTAACACTCGATGCAAATCATAGACGCATTGCGCGTCGTCATGACCACATTGGATTGCCTCAACTGCCCTGGCAAATTGCTCAATCGCAACGGGAGAAACCGGGAGTTTCCCAATGGATTGAATGGCCCGAAGATTCACGATCATTTCGTTTGCAGTCGCCTTCAGCAGAGTGAAGAGCAGATTCTTCTCTCTGTGAACCTCGCATTTATATTCCTCGACTCCGAGCGGGTTGTCAGTAACCAATTCAGAACGCCACGTCTCAAGGCTGCGAAGGTCTTCAAGCAGCGTTGCTGGACACTTCAGCCATTCTTCCGGGGTGTGCAGTCGCTTTCGCATTACATCCCAAAAGATAATCTGCTCCGTTATTTCTTTTGCGCCTTGTGGCGATCCGTCAAAACGGTTTTCCATCGGTTCGACTTTCTGAAGAGTCGAGTTCTGAAGTAAGACAAACAGGGCAGGCGGTTCAGAAGCCGCTTTTCGGGAGCTAACCTAGCCCTGATTGATTTCAAAAAGTGTCACCTGAAGTGTCACCTAAAACGGCTTTCAGGTGACACTTGTCTGACAGGAGTGTATTTCAGAAACCGCATAAAATCCAGTGTTTATGCCACGTTCTGACATTGATCAGACTATCTTGCGGCTTTCGTAAAGCGTAGGTCGAAGGTTCAAGTCCTTTCGGCGGCTTTTCGTTTGAGACGATAAAAGACAGGGAATCCGAAATATATCGGGTTCCCTGTTTTCGTTTCAGGAGTGATCATTCACCTCTCCATTCACCTTTTCGGGTGAATTCTTCAGAATGTGCCGCCGGATCCCACTCATCGCGCACGATGCGGTACGGGGCCATCTGTGTTACGGGGCCATCCGAAATTGGCGACAGACGGCAGTGTTGGAAGCGATTCTTTCTGCGGCAAACAACCTTGGGCTAAAAACTTGCCCACTGTGGACAGATCATAAGTTACCACGAGGTGCTCGCACGTAGCATCGCTCGGCGATATTCGCGTCATTCGGGGTTGTAGTCGCGGTGTTCGGCAGGTCCTGCCTGCCGGGCTGGACTTCGCGGCTTGCCGCGACCTCTGTGCATGTGACGACATCATGCAGCCTGCAATCCTCACCCAATTGCAAACAAGGTTCGCCTGACGGAGAAAGTGCTTTTCGGCAGAAAGGACGTACCTTAACAACCCTCCGCGACTACACCCCTCGTTTGCGAGTTACTGGCTTGATCTCGGCGGACTCTTTAGATTGATCCGTTACTCAAGTGGATGGTGCCCCTGGATTGCAGACCTTCGAACACAAAGGAACTGATCATGCGAATCGCGGAGTTTTCGAAATCCTTCTTTCTTGCTGCAGGAATCAGCCTGATGACACTTTCTCATTCAGCCTCGGCCGAAGAACCTCTGGTTTTTGTATCCTCATTCGCAGGCGGTGATCAAGGCGGCATTCATGCGATGACGTTGGACGAAAAATCAGCGACTCTGAAGCCCGTTCACAAAACGGCTGGCGTAGAAAATCCTTTCTTTATTGCCGTTTCACCCGACCACAAATTTCTCTACTCCATCTACGCTCCCACCTTTGGCGGCAAAGAGCCTGAACAGGTCGCAGCATTCAAGCTCGAAGGTCGCAGTGGGAAGTTGAGCCCTCTTAATCGTCAGTCGACCAAGGGCACGGCGTCTTGCTTCCTGGAAGTTGACGCGACGGGAAAAACGGTTTTGATGGCCAACTATTCGAGCGGCAGCGTTGCGTCTTATTCGATCAAAGCAGATGGTTCTCTGTCCGAACCTGTGTCGTTCGTGCAGCATCATGGTTCCAGTGTTAATGATGCTCGCCAGAAGGAAGCTCACGCCCACTGTTTTGTGATCAGCCCGAACAATCGCTTTGCCTACTCGGCGGATCTGGGTCTCGACCAGATTGTCTGCTACGCCCTTGATGCGGCCACTGCAAAACTCACCCCGGCCGCTCAATCGTTCGTGCGAACTCCACCGGGCAGCGGTCCACGTCACATGACGTTTCATCCGAACGGAAAGAATCTGTATGTGATCAACGAGCTGCTCAATACGGTCACGCTGTTTGATTTTCTGGCGGACTCTGGCATGCTGATTGAACGTCAGACGATTTCAACAGTGCCGGCCGATTACGACGGAGTCACTCACACCGCCGACCTGAAGATCACGCCGAACGGAAAGTATCTTTACGGTACGAATCGAGGACACGACAGTATTGCCGGCTACAAGATTGCGGAAGACGGAACTCTGACGCTGATCGAGATCACTTCCAGCCTGGGCAAGGGGCCTCAAAATCTGGCCATTCCGAAGAGCGGTTCAGTGCTGCTGTGCGCCAATATGCCCGGCAATAATGTGGCGGCTTTTCGCATCGATGCGGAAACCGGCAAGCTGACGGCTTCGGGTACTCCGGTCGAGGTGACCGGGGCATCCTGCATCCGTATTCTTGAATAGTCTCGGTCGGCTGGCTGTGGAGTCCGCCTGGTTTTCTTAAGATCAGGCGACTCCGGGCGCCCAGCGAGGTGTTAATGCGTCTGGGTGCGACTTCTTGATTTTCGAGCAGGATGCCATTCTTGCCATTCTTGCCCGTCGAAACTCAGTCGAAACTCAGTCGAACAAGAATGTCCAGCGTACATTTTAGGGTTTGACAACGCACGAGATGAGTCCACGTAACTGTGTTTCTCAGAGGAATCCGCGATGATCTCTTCACTGCTTTCATTGGCCGTGTCAGCGTTTTCTCCCGACGGCATGTCGGCCGTGGATCTCTTTACGAAGCTCGACAAGAACTCGGATGGTAAGGTAACTCAGTCCGAAACGACCGGACCGCAACAGACTCTGTTTAAACGGGCTTTGCGAGTCGCCGATGGAAACGAAGACGGAGCACTGAACAAGGACGAGTTTGCCAAAGCCGTCTCAGATCCTGAACCCGTGGAGCTTCCCGGGGAGAACATGGCCGATCGCATGGCGTCGTTGGACGTCAGCCGTCTCGATCGCAACGGTGACGGCAATGTTTCTCTGGACGAAGTACCAGGCCCGATGCGCGATCGGTTCGAACAACTGCTGGATCGCATCGGACAGGATAGCGTACCTGTCGACAAGGTGCAGGCTTACCTCCGCGGCGAACGTCCTGGATCGCAGCCGACCACTGGGAAGTCGGAAGAAATGATGGACGCCGACAAGGATCGGATGAAGAAGGATCGGATGAAGAAGGATGATCCCAAAGTCGAATCGAAATCAACGAGCGGGAAACCCGGTGCCGACAAGCCGGGTACTGAGCAATCCGGGGCCAGGAAATCCGCTGACCGCAAGAAGAATCCGAATAACTCGATGGAGAATGCCAGCCCGGAGGCGATGTTCAAACAGCTCGATCGCAACTCGGACGGCAAACTGACCGGCAAAGAGATTCCCCCGCGCATGCAGGGAAACATGAAAGCCTCTGACACCGACAATGATGGCAGCATCAGCCAGTCAGAAATGCTGGCCGCCTTCCAACGCCGGATGCAAAACCAGAAGAAGTAGCCAGCAATCGCTGCGGTACCACAAGCGGCACAGCCTAAGCTGAAATTCCCGCGACCTTCAACGCCAGTTCGTAGAGTGCTCTCGTTTCCAGAACGGCCGTGTTCGATTCGAAGAGCGATGCGACAGCTCGCTTGTGAACCTTCATCTTCAGTCCGCCGACACCCAGAGCGCCGTAGCAGATCGTGCCGTGTTTCTCGGCGGCTTTGTCCATCACGCCAACATCGGCAAGCCCCGCCGGTGGCACTGCATTCAGGTCAATCGCCAGTTTGACGTCATCCAGTCGAGCCAGCGCACCTTCGCTCAGGAAGCACACACCGGCGGCTCCGGCCGCGATGACAATCTGTTGTTTCCCCGCAAGCTTCTCGAATTCCTCCGGTGTCGATGCGGCGGCTGGAGTGAGTCGAGCGGATGCGACTTTGGCTCGGACGGATTCGCAGGCCGCTTCAGCTCGATCCAATGTTCGCGAGACCAGAGTCACGCGGGAGTTTTCCAGAGCCAGTAACTCCGCCGCTCGCAACCCAACCGGCCCGGTTGCCCCCAACACAATGGCAGACGCATCGGCCAGAGACAAATGCTTACGAGCCGACGCGATGGCGGCCGCAGCGGTCGTGTTGCAACCATTGGAATCCATCATGACGGAAACGCGCATTGGGCCGAAGAAGGTCTTCTGGATTTTCTTGAACAGCACTTCGCCGGCCGCCACATCACTTCCCCCGACAAAGATGGCGGTGTTCTTAAGATCCGCGGGACCTCGAGTAAAGATCGCTCCGTGGACAAGCCCAATAACATTCTCCGGCGTGACGCCACCGTAGGAGAACAGATGTTCGACGTTGGAATCCACCGCGACAACTCGATCAAAAACACTGGGAAGAGTATCGGTATCGAACTGGATCAGGATAGATTTCATGACTTAATCTTTACACGGTATGAATTGAGGCCGGGCGTTCGCGGGACACATCATCGGGCGTTGCCTCAATCGTGACCGCGCAGAGAATAATCTGGTGAGAAATTTTCTGGGACAGGAGTGATCAAAGCAATGCCATCTCCCGAGCGTTCTGCAAGCAAAAGAATCGCCGACGATGTGCATTGGGTGGATTATAAAGAGTCGCTCGTTGTCACTCAAACGCCAACGGACGCGGTTCGTAAGGCGGTGTTCGTCAGCAGATTGCCTTCCGAAATGCTCGCCGAGCAGGACCTCGCAACTTGCCGCGACCTGTGAGCAGGCGATGAGCCACGTCCGCCAGCGATTATTAACAGCCCGCACACGGGGTTCGCCTTGCGGCCATAGGAAAAACATTGCCGGCGAAATCTGCTGGATTTACGTCATAGCCGCGTAAACTCCAGAATTCCCAACTATCCCATGTTTCCTTTGCCTCCTTATTGAAGGGCCTGCGGGTCATAAGTCTTGCGCAATCTGTATCGATTATGCCGAGTTTCCTCAAAACAGGGGTTCCAGCGGTCCGATAAAGGATTCAAGTGCTGGGCTATGTCCACACGACGGCTGGTTCTTTGGCAATTCACTTGAAATCATGATCGAATGCGAATCGGTCGACCGATCGAACGCGCAGAATCGGCAGAGTCCATCACATGAAACGCGGAGGGTTGTCCGGCAGGGTCTTGACAGTAAGTCCTGACAGTCCATAAAGTTGTATCGTTTCATAGATTGAATTTGCGTTCTGCTCTTACTCGGGAGAAACCCACCGTGACCAAAAAGGAAATCGTTAAAGCGATTTCGGATGAACTGGGGTTAACGCAACTGACAACGAAGGAAATCGTCCAGAAGACCTTTGATGCGATTGTGGAAACTCTTGTTGAAGACCGCCGAATAGAACTCAGAAATTTCGGGGTCTTCGAGGTCAAGATGCGGGCCGCTCGAAAGGCCAGAAACCCTCGAACAGGGGGTCAGGTTGAAGTCCCTGCCAAGTTTGTGGTGACCTTCAAGCCGGGTAAAGAGATGGAAGCGAAAGTCCGCGAGCTGGAAGAGCGCGAGGCGGCTCGAAGTCGAGCTGCAGCCGAAGCAGCCAGCAAAGCCAGCGGATTACCGCCGCTCACTCCCATCACGCGATATGAGTCGGATGGGAATTTGAATCGAGGATCCGGAGCGATGAACTCTGGCTACTCCGAAGGTTCAAAGTGAGTTCTGTCCAAAAAAGACTGTTCTGCGGCTATTGAAGCGACTGATTGGCTGACTGCGATTCGCATTGGATCATGTTTTCAAAGTGAAGAGTCTCGACACTTGTCGATGACTCGGGCTGGTGAACAGAAAACTGATCTGTCTTCCGAATACTGTGGCAACCGCGGGCATTGATCCCGGCGGAAAAGCGGGTCCAGGGAAGGACGTTTGCGATGAAGATTCGAACACGACTGATGGCAGGGCTTTTATTGGCATGCACCACAATTAATGTGGGTTGCGCATTGCCGATCTGGAGTCCAAATCCAGACGTCAGAGCTCGCCAATTGATTTATCAGTCTGAAACCTTGCGTCATATCCCGGAGATCTGGGAACGCATTTGGGGCCTTGATCTGCCCGACTTGGCAACTCCGTACCGGGTCCATGGCGGCGTTATCTAACGCTCCTCCGGTCTGTCGCGGAAATCGCTCAGGCTTAAGTCACGAGCAGTCGGCATCGCACACGCGATCCGATTGCTGCGTGAGTTTCGCCATTTCTTCGGCCTAAGATGCCCCTGGTGAAAACCAGATCCTGGCAGGCCGTTGATTGAATCGTTTCATGGCGAGTCGTAGGCGTTGGCGTAGGCGAAATCGTGTAATGACTCGATACCTGCAG
>CAMAXD010000285.1 GCA_945861975.1 Candidatus Kuenenia stuttgartensis
AATTCTCTGAGCCCGGAGTCTTCTCTTAGCCGCATCAACGCTCGACGCATCCACGTCAAAACTGTCCCCAGCGGCAATTTCATGTCAGCAGCAATTTCGGCAAATCCCTGCCCTTCGTAAATCCTTCGCCGAACCACTTCCTGTTGATCCGCCGGCAACTTCGCCAATGAGCGTCGAATCGCCACCGCCAAATCGTCATTCACAAGAACCGCATCCACCATCCACATTAAATCATTCGACCGTCCAGAAGCGTCCCCAGCCCGCAAACCAGCACCCTGATCAATCAACTTCTGCCGCTGCACAGTTTCGCGACGTATCTCGCGACGAATCTGGCGAGCCTCGTTCAAGGCCACTTGAAACAACCAGCCTCGCAATGTGTCCTGCCGTCCGGACTGACTGGTCTCAATCGCCCGCACGACTGTTTTCTGAAATGCATCTTCTGCCAGATGACGATCCTTCAGGACCCCCGCAAGAAATTCCTTGAGATCTGCTTCCCACTGAACGCAGGCCGCCTCAATGATTTCGCGAGTTGCCGCGCAATCTCCGGAAACCGCTTGTTGCCAATCAAGAGATTGTTGCGAACCGGCAGGACTCTCTGGTTCCATCTGCGACAACGACAATCCTCCGAAGATCACACCTGACCGGGAAAAGATGCCCGGCCTTCGGGGATTATTTCAGCATTTTTTCAGCCACGAGAGAATTCCTGGCCGCGTTTGTTCGGCAAAACACGCCTAACTGTCGTCATCGCCCAACTCAACTGTCTCGTTTTTGCGTCACGAGGGCCAGATGTCTTGTAAAGCCGCGAATGAGCCCCTAACATCCCGCCCCGGAAAACAGCTCCTTGGCACGACTCAGTTTACTGACCGTTCCACTCGCTGTTTGGGCAGATAGCTCAGTTGGTAGAGCACAGGACTGAAAATCCTGGTGTCGGGGGTTCGATTCCCCCTCTGCCCATTCGATAAAACAAAGGGTTTCCGAAAAAATCGGAAACCCTTTGTTCGTTAAATAACCCCATTCTGAACCCCATTGCTCATTCTGCGGGGTTCTTTTCCTCAACTGGCTGAAACAGACTGGCCGTTGCCGCTGTTACCTTTGCCATCCCTGTTCGCGTTGCGTGAGCGTAGATCTTCGACGTCACGACTGAACTGGCATGGCCGAGAAGCTCCGAGACGTTGTTAATCGGAATCCCGCTTTCCAGAAGCAGTGTCGCCGTCGTGTGACGCATCTCATGCCAAACGAGAACAGGAACCTTTGCCTTCTCGCACAATGGCTTGAACGTCCTGCTGACCAGATTGTTCCTGTTGATGATATTCCCGGCATGGTTGACGAACACGAGGTTATCGACTGCCGTTGGGTGTCCGTCCATCATCATCTTGGCTCTGTGCTTGTCCAGGGCCTCCATAACGTAAGGCGGCACGATTATTGACCGATTTCCCGCATCTGTCTTCGGAACCTCTCCAATCGTCGCCTTGCCTTTGTTGTCGGTCAACGTCCGGGAAATGCCGATCTCGTTTTTCGTCCAGTCGATATCGGACCAATATAACGCCAGGGATTCGCCTTGCCGCATTCCCGTGAACATGGCGAGCGTAAACAGGGCAAACCAGCGATGCCCCGCCACATGCTTCAGGAAGGCCTGAGATTGATCTGCAGTCCAAACTGTGTGCTTTGTCTTCCCTAAACGGGGCTTGTCTGATTTGGAACAGGGATTGAATCCGATCAGATCCCGTTTGACCGCGTCATTGAGAGATTTGCTCAGGACGGCGAAAATCTTCTGCTGACTGGCTGCTGAATACTCATCTTTTGCCGCTGTGCTGATAACGCTGTCGACGTGAAGGCCAGTCAGTTGCTGCAGCCTTACCTTGCCGATCAGAGGATTGATCTTCGTCCGGATATCCTGCTGATATCGGTCTTTTGTGGACGTCGCCGCCTTGCTGATGTTCTCAATCCAGAATTCCAAGTATTCCGCAACGGTCGTTTTGTTCGCTGTCGGAAGTCTGCCGAGGTCGTTGGCGTTGTGGGCCTTTCGCAGCTTCTTCTGTACTTCCTGTTTTGACTTGCCGTAAATAGCTTTGCGTTTCCGCTTCCCGTCTGCATCTACTCCGAGGGATACTCGAGCCCTCCATCGGCCGTCTGGCATTTGATCAATTGTGCCTTCGCCATGTGCCCGATGTTTATTTGTGCCTTCGCCGGTCGCGAGTTTCTTCGCCATGTTTGCCACTCCTCATTCAGTGACTCTCATAAAATGAATTGCGGGAAACTGGTATGAGTGCCAGCTTGTCGGCCGCTAAGCCTATCCCGCAGAACTCATTGTGCCATCATCGGCCCGGGATCTCAATCAACCACTGGCGAGCCGTTGGAAGTGAAAAATTGACTTCCAAACATTTTGGAAGTGATCGGCCGCCGGGATGAGTTCCAAAAAGAAAAGCCGCCCACGCGACAAAAGGAGAAGTCGTGGACGGCCTCAGAGTGACGACGCCTCAGGATTGCTTGAATCCCGATATGCCGAGCCACCGAACATCGAATGGCCCAGGTACAGCGATTTTCGCCACGCTGTTTGCAATGCCTTGCATCAATCAATTCGCGTAATAGTTCAACGGCCGTTCTGCCGCTTCGATGGCTTCTGCCCGCTGGTTCCGCAACGATTCGATTCGCGGCTTGAGTTCAGCCAGTTCGGTCTGAATCCCTGCTCTGATCGCTGGCCACTCTGGTGACAAAGCACGTCTGATAAATCCATCACCGGCAACAACG
Source organism: Candidatus Kuenenia stuttgartensis (assembly GCA_945861975.1). Lineage (GTDB taxonomy): Bacteria > Planctomycetota > Planctomycetia > Planctomycetales > Planctomycetaceae > SXXK01. The sequence continues at coordinate 2,749 of CAMAXD010000285.1, forward strand.
ATAACAGCATCGGGAAAACTTCTTCGTAACGCCTGCAGATATGTTTGTTCGTCTTTGTACTGGGAAGGCGTCAAGCAGCATTCAAGCTCGTTCACGCGGGTTTCAGCGTCGAGCAACTCTCGCCCGATCGTCGATTCAATTTGGTTGACTTCGGCCCGTACTTGACCCGCGACATACTCAGGAACCAGTTCACGCAACCGCTGTGCAGCTTCCGATTGTTCTTCGCATCGTTTGGCCGATAGTCGCGCGTCTCGTTCCAGTCCGTTCAGCTTGGCCTGCAGTTCCTCAATTTTCGCTTCCAGCTTCGGGCCTTCCTTTTCAAGAATATCCGCCGCTGTCGCTGCCTCTTTCGATGTTGCTTTCCGATCGGCAGAACTGCCCGCAATGGCCGTAAACCTCAAGACAGAATTCACCCGTCGAATCTGATCATTGACGGCCCTTTGATCCCATCCGCATTCACGCTTGAAAAATGTCAGCTCTGCAAATGTCGGCACGCGTGCATCATGATTGATCTCACGCAGCAGAATCTCTGCCTCTCCAAGACAACCGACGTGCCTGTCAAAAACTTCGCCTGCCACGGAATAGGGTTCTGTTGCTGTGCTCATTGGTTTGATCCTTGAAAATGTGTGAGTGAGAAAATTAGCGTTTGTTGACTTCGGCAATCATCTTCAGGCGAAGCCCGGGATTCTGTTTGTCTGCTGCCGATACATCGCCACCCGAAGCCACAACGGCGGATCTCCAGCGAGCCGTTGCCGTCGCACCAACTGGTGACGCCGCTTTGATCCGTGCAACGATCCTTCGAGGAATCGCCCTGGCTGAAATCTGCAGCCGGGAAGCATCGACGATCTTGTCAGCCAGTCCGCAACTGACGGCTTCATTGGCACTCAGGAAGGTTTCCGCCTGCATCATCTCACGAACTACGCTGGCAGGTTTTCTCATTTTACCCGCGTACATCGTGACCATTCGTTCCGACAAACTGCCGAGCAACTTGGCTTCGGAATCTGTCGCTTCATCTTCGCCCATGTGGGGATTGTGAAGCATTACATAGCTATTCGCAGTCGCGGAAACCTCATCGCATCCGCACAACAACACGCTGCCCATGCTCAATGCCATGCTGCTGACGATCGCACGAACCTTGCCCGGATACGCTGCCAGAACGTCGAGCATTGCAAAGCCTTCGAAAACGCTGCCGCCTTCGCAATGGATCTGCAGTGTGATGTCTTCGCCAGTCGCTGGTAATTGGCTCCGCAGCCATTTGGCCGATAGCTCGCCTGACTCCTGCCCGATCGGGGCGTCAACTCTGATTGTCTTCATGCTCTGATCTCCTGAAAAAGGTTTCACGAATACTACTTCGTTTCTGACAGTCCGGAAGATGCCCCGTTGCTATGCGTAGCAATTACAAACACAGGTCGGCCGATGTCATCCAGTCGCAACGACTCCTTGCCAGTCGAGCCGCAGGACGGGCACACGAGATACCGCACGCGACTTGATCCACGCGTGATCGTGGTACGGGTTCGCATCCGGCCGACATTGCAGGCTGAACATCGTTCACCGGATCTCATCTCGCCACCTTCAGATGTGCTCTGGATTCGATGTCGCTGATACGCTGCCTCAACTCGCCATGTTCTGACAATGGCCCCAAGTGCGTCAGGATCGCTTTGGACGCGTTCAATCGGATATTGGCTTCATGCTCTGCCGTCAGCAGTTCCATCAGCGTATCGACGGCCTGCGTTGCTGCTGATGTCAGCTTCCCAACTGTCTCTGTCGTCAAGTGAGTTCTGATCTCGGAAACCCGCTGCCGGAACTCTGGAGTAGCCGAAAGGTTGTACGCCGTCTGCAAACTGCAACCGGCAGTTTCCGAAGCCGCTTTGATGGAACTACCACCAGCAACCAGAACGGCGATTGGTTCAAAGTACTTACTTTTCATGAGTAGCATCCTTCGTTTTTGGCCACGCATCAGACGCACCGACCGGGATATAACATTCCATCGGGTCTTGCGGTTCCACGGTCGTTAGAAAGGCGCGTTCAGCGTTGAACGCTTGCATATACACCGGGTCGAAAATTTCCTCTTCGGCGGGAATGTCAACCGCTACGGCCTCAGGCATATCTGAGCCGGTCAACGCGTAAAGAATCCGGCCGCATGTGTCGCTGTTTGTTCGCACGACTCCAGCCACCAACAACGGCACCATCAGTTCCTCGAGGTGCTCCCACGTCCCCGGATCTCCGAAACACGGATGATTGAACAACACGCTTTCCCGAACTGGCGAGCCATGTAGGGAAATCTTTGCCTTCAGAATCGCCAGGCCGATTTCTGCATCGGCATGACTGGCGAGCCGGTCACCAATCAGCCGCGCCGCGGTCGCCAATCCGAGACGGGTTAAAATCACGCTGGTCGTTTCGCCGTTCGCGCCGATCGCCTCGAGCATTCCCGCAGCCACCAACGCTTGCCGCGTCTCGCTCGCTGATTTCCACTCGCCTTGACCATTGGCCCGCGCAGAGACACCAGAAGTTTTTTTCAGGTATCCGCGTTGACGACGAATGATCTCGCACATTGGTACCTGTTTGCGGATCTGCCAGCGCCACGCGACGAACAGCGAGTGCAATCTGCCGAAACATTCCACCAACAAAACTTTCGCTGGCATGGACAAGCCGCCAATGGTTCCGGCCTGCTGCTCGAGCCGGTCGATTCTGCTGTTCAAACGCTTCATAAATTTTCCTTTTCGTTAGGTAGGTGTTCCAGCCAGTGAGGGAATCCAGCGTCTTCTGCGTCGCGTACAGGCCAAAACGCTGTAAAGTTACTTTGATCCCCGGCAGAGGGGGGCCCCTGCCTGCAGCGTCTCCCGTGCCTCGTGGTGGTCGGCGTAGTCTTCCGCAGCCATAGCCGCATTCACCCGCGCCGCCGCATTGACGAACACATGCTCAGGAGTTTTAGGAAAACGTTTCCGAAACTCATGGACCACCCGCAGCAGTGCTTTCGTTAGTGCATCTTCGTTGCCGGTCTTCTCGCCAAGTCGCAGTGTTCGATAGTGTTCCCCGATATCGCTCCATGAAAGCCCTCGCTGTCGTGCCTCGACGATAACGTTCAAGACGTCTGCTCTGTCGTCGTCGTCGATCTCAATCAGGAATCGCCCGATCTCTGGCGCGTAGGTTGTCCAGCCTTTGGGGAATCGAGCGTTGCCGCTTTCGATGTCGTCAGCAGTGCAGCCCCAAACAATCCGCTGAACATCCTCGCTGGCATTTCTCACGAGCCTGAGAGCCTGCAGCATGAAGACCCAATTCACCTTTGTTCGATGGCCACCGTCCACTGTGTGAGCGAATCCACTTAGCTCAATCATTTGACTTCCGAAACCTCTCGGTCGTCCGCGTTTCTTTTTGGAAACGTTTTCCGAAATGTTGTCTGTCATCGGGTTTGCTCCTGCAGTTCCGCACGCTGCTTGTGATGGTCGTTGTAAACCGCCGCGTCGATGTCGAGTTCTCGACCGTCGCAAGTTGTGAACATTGGCCGCTGATCGCTGCGAAGCCTTGAGAGGCGTTCACGCTCGCTCCAGCCTGCTTGAATCTCGAGACATAACTCTGCGATCTCGGCGGGGGATGGATCTGCTTTGGCTGTCATGTTCTCACCAGATTTCCAGCATCAGAGGCAAAGCTGAAATCGTAGTCCTGCATTGGCGCGAAACTCTCGAACCTGCAGAACTCTTTGCGCCATGTCAGAAGTACAGTTCCCGTTGGCCCCGTGCGATTCTTCGCAACAATAACTTCTGCTTGCCCTGGCCTATCCTCAGCGTCGTAAGCATCTGGACGATGCAGGAAAAGAACCACATTGGCGTCTTGCTCGATCGCTCCTGACTCCCGGATATCTGACAGCTTTGGCCGCTTGTCGTCTCGCTTCTCAACCTCTCGATTCAACTGCGATAACACGAGGACCGGAATCTTCAATTCCATTGCGAGCCGCTTGAGTTCACGACTGACAGCCGAAACAGCCTGCTCACGCAACATGCCGCGTTTACTTTCTGCGTCCACCAACTGCAGATAATCCGCGACGACAAAACGCACACCATGTTTCCGATACGCAAGACGGGCTTTTGCTGTGATGTCCGCGATGGAATATTTGTTGTCGAGATAAAACAGGCGATTGCGAGAAACCGAGTCGGCGCACCTGCTCAGTTCGTACATCTGGTCGGCACTAATGTTGCCGGATGTAATGCAATGCCCGTTGATAGACGCCTCACTGCTCAGGAGCCTCTCAGTAAGCTCTGAGTGAGACATCTCCAGCGAGACGAACAAAACACCGTTCCCGGCCTTCATCACGTTAGCGGCGATATTAAGGCCTAAGGCGCTTTTGCCGATTGCTGGCCTTGCTGCCAGAACAATCATCTGGCCTTCACCGAATCCACCGAGGTGATAATCAAGATCCGCGAAACCCGTTGACAGTCGGCCGCCATCAACTTCGTTGTTCTGTCGCTTCCGGATTGCTTCCAAGACTTCGTCGCACGACTCGCCAAGACTCACGAGGCCATCACGGTCGTTGCCGTCGCTCAGTTGCGAAAGCTGCTGAACCGCTGACGCAAGAATCGCGTCAGGAGTCCGATCAGATCCAAAACAATCCGACTCGACTTCTCTTGCCGCGTATATCACCTGTCGCAGCATCCATTTTTCCGCGACGATGCGAGCGTAATGTGGCGCGTGCTTCGAGTGCGGAACCGTTTCGAATAGCTCAACAATCGTTCCGAGTCCGCCAACCGCTTCGAGTTGTCCTGATCGGGCGAGTTCTTCGGAGATCGTCACGAGGTCAACCGGCAAGCCTGACCGACTCATTGACTCAATCAGCCGAAAGATTCTGGCCATTGATTCGCTATAGAATTGCTCTGGCCTGATGTTGATTTCATCGAGTTGATTCCTGTCGAGCAGCAGCGAACCAATCAGGGCCTTCTCCGCGTCCAGATTTTGCGGTGGTACACGCACATCGGTATCAATCATTTTTGACTCCTGCCATTGCTGTTGAAAACGCCGCGAATAGCTTCGACTCATTGAACTGGTCGATTGAAAACAGGGCTTTGAATCCCACTGAATCAGCCGCCTGATACACCTCTGGCTGCAATTGCTGACGAAGCAGGTCTTTGTACTGCTTCGATTTGTCGAT
>CAMAXD010000286.1 GCA_945861975.1 Candidatus Kuenenia stuttgartensis
TTCTTTGATAACTGGGATGAAGAGAACGGTACCTGGTCAACAGGGTTCTTCAAGAATACGACGAACGTCTTCGCCTACGGGTTGGGTGAAGGAGAATACGCGTGGACAAGCCGTGCAACATATTTGCCGTGGTATGAAGAAGAGGGCCGGTATCTGGCTCACGTAGGTCTGTCGGGCAGTATTCGTGATCCGAATAACGGAACGCAACGATACCGCGCTCGTGGGTCGCTACGAAATGGTCCGGGTTCTTTGAATCCGGTGCTGGCTGACACAGGCAGCTTCACGTCAACACAAACAGATATGCTGAACTTTGAATCCGCGCTGCAGTTGGATTCGCTGCTTCTTGAGGCCGAGTACTGCGTCAGTCAGGATCAAAACACTGCGTTTGGTGATGTCACCATGTACGGATGGTATGCAGAAGCCCTATACTTCCTGTCCGGCGAACATCGTGACTATGAGAAGAAAACCGGGGTCTTCGGGCGAGTTGTTCCTCATAATAATTATGGCGATTGTGGAAGCCTTGGTGCATGGCAGGTGGGTGCTCGATACTCCAAGGTCAACCTGATTGACGGGTTACTCGATGGCGGTCAACTGGAAGACGTCACCCTCGGCCTGAACTGGTTTCTGAACCCAAATCTGAAGATCCAGAACAACTATATCTATACGATCCGCGATGCACAGGCCGGTCCCGGGGGAGGAGAGACACAAGGCTTTGGCACTCGACTGGCATGGGACTTTTAGAATGCCGACTCGTCAGCCTGGCTGCGAAGTAGACAGCTAAACTTCAGCAGCCAGGCTTTGGCGGATTTGACTCTCTACAACCATCCGCAACCGATGCGGATGGGCTCGTGTTCGCAGACATTCCGCCGCCTGATTCAACGCGTCCAGTTCGGTCAGTTTCAGTGTGTTGCCTGCCCTGTCGTGTCTCAGTGTTCAGGCGTGTCGGAATCTCCCGATCGCTCACGGGGTCTTTCCTTAATTTTCCGATTGATGCCACTGAATCACCGTCATTCCGGGCATGATGCACAGCATGCAGGGAAGCACGCGGTTTCCATCTGTATTCCTGATGGATATGCTGAATGCGGCGTGTACCGGATGAGTACCCGCCAAAGAAGCATCTTGTCTCTGCCGAGGTTTAGAATCCATGCGGTCGATCACTGCAATAACAGTCGGAGTGCTGCGTGCTTTTATCATTGCACTTTGTGTGATCCTGGCCTCCACGATTTGCGTGGCAGACGAATCAGAACAAGGTTCTTTAAAAGTCGTTGAGGTGATTAACGGCGCAGACCTGCAACTTGTGTTGGACGAGCATGCGAAAACTCCCTGCACCTTGCGAATCCGGCAGTCAGCTGAATTGACGTGTCTGGTGCAGGAGTCAAAAGTCGTTGATGAGATTTCGCGACATGCTCTGCTGATTCCGGAAGGCATCATTCTGGATCTCAATGGCGCAACACTGCTGCTGGATCTTCGCTCCAATTCGCATGGCGTCCGTCTGTCGAACCATTCCGGAATTCGCAACGGCACTATTCGTGTCGTCCGCAGTGAGAACAAAGGCTCCCAGGGAATCTGGCATTCTGCGATCAGCATTGGTGCTCCGTACGATGACGGAGGAACTCCGGATAAGCCCGGTTACTTTTCGAAGATTGAACACTGGTCCATTGAAGACATGACGATCGACCAGCCCTTCGCAGCGTCCGCGATTCAAATTATGTCAGAAGGGTGCTTCGGCGTAATTCGGCGAGTTCGTATTCTGGATTCCAAAGAAGCCTTGCTGGGAATCGGTATGGACTGGGGCAGCGTCGGAAAGATGACCACAGCCGATGAGTCCATTCCACTCATGCGCGACCTTTGGGAAAAGCACGAGATCTACTCCACGCATCCTCATGACATTCTGGTCGAAGATATCACGATCGGAAACCTGACCCGAAACGTGGATGCTAACGATGCCGGAGTTCGATGCTCGGCCTGCTACAACATTCGCATTCATCGGGTGCATGTCGCATCCGCAGCAGCCGGTGTTGCTATCTTTGGCGGAGACTGCGGTTTCGAATTCGCTCCGAAAGAACTTCGATCGCTGGCACATACCGGTTACGAAATTGATGAACTCACCATTGACAATGCCTTTCGCATCGGAATAGTTCTGAATGGTTTATCCGACAACGTTTATCGTGCCAGTCTGGCGCATCGCTATCAGATGCTGCTTGACCCCGCTCAGCCAGGGCTTAACGGCGTCGTTATTCGCAACAGCCAGTTAAGAGGCGACGGTTCCGCGAAGTCGCTGGGAATGTTTATTACGGCGGTTTCAAAAGTGCAGATGCAGAATGTCACGATCAAGGACTTTGACATCGGAGTCCGCATCAAAGACTGGATCGACGGACTGCATTTCAAAAGCTGCGATTTGAGCCGGAATGCTCAGGCTCAGTCGATCAGCAACTCTGCGGCAGCACCGAAGGGTGTTTCGTTTGATTGATGCCCTGGCACGGAATTGAGAGTCGCTCAATCGACAATTCTCTTGTTGTCTGATTCGAGGTCGGAGTTTGCGACGAGTTTGGCATCGCACGGAGTCCAGGTGAAATGGCGGAAGACACTTACCGAGCGAAGTTCCGCGTGTTATGCTCTGGGCTCACGATCTTTGGTAAGGATTTCCGGAATCAGGCAGGCCTCGGTTTGCTGGACGGTTCTGCAGTGCTCAACGTCGCCTCTGTCGATATCAGGCAACATTCAACATGCTGCTAAAGAATCTATTTGCTCTGCGATCTGACGCAGGCCTTCTCATTCAAGTCAACGCTTTCAGTTTGGGGACTTCGCATGCATGAATTCCAGTTGAATCGGCGTCAAGCATTGATCGCGAGTGGGCTGGGGACGATGAGTCTCGGAATGCCTGGCGTTGTGATGGGGGCCGACAAGGTTGACGCTTCCGGGAAGGCCGTCGCGGCAGAGAAATCCTGTATCTTTGTCCTGCTGTGCGGTGGTCCAAGTCATGTTGATACCTGGGACATGAAGCCGGAAGCTCCGCTGGATTATCGGGGACCCTATCAGCCGATTGCGACCAAAGTGCCGGGCATGCAGATCAATGAGATGCATACTCAACTTGCGAAGCTGACGGATCATTTTACTCTGATCAATTCGATGTCTCATCCCGGTTCGATCAGTAACCACTTTGATGCGATGCACAATCTGCTCAGTGGACAGTCCGAAAAACGAGTACAGCAGGGGGTCTCTGACGAGAAACCTTATCTTGGTTCATTTGTGGCAAAGCATAAACCAAGCACTCGCAACTTTGTTTCGAATGCATGGCTGATTAAATGTGTGGGGCCACCCGTTTTTTGTGCTCCGAATATCGGGCTGGGCGGCTATCTCGGTTCGGCCTACGCGCCGGTGTTTGTGGGATCAGAAACGAATCATCCGGCCATGCCTGATTTTAAGCCACCGCAGATTTATGAAACGTACGATGAAAAACGTTTTGGCGATCGCAAGTGGCTGCTGAGTCGTCTGGACTCCAGCCGACTGGACAGAGACAAGCAGGTGAAGGACTGGTCCGATCTCCGCGAAAAAACCTACGATGCGATGACGCGATCAGAAGGACGCCTCGCCTTCGATTTGACTCGTGAACCGATCGAAGTTCGTGAACGATACGGCATGCATCCGCTTGGTCAGAATCTGTTGCTGGCTCGTCGCATGGTCGAGGCCGGAGTTCGCTTTGTGACGGTTAATGGCTGGACTGGTCAGGCTGAACACGACAAAGCCGGCCCACCGAGCAGCAGTTGGGATATGCATGGCGGGAATATGGGCATGGGCAATGCCTTTGGAAATGGTTCGTATGGCATGGGATTCTGTCTGCCGCGACTGGATCAGGCCTTATCAGCCCTGATTTCCGACCTCAAAGAGCGTGGTCTGTTGGACAATACGTTGTTGGTGGTGACAGGCGAATTCGGACGCACGCCGTACGTGTTAAAGCAGGATCCACCGGGCCGGCAGCACTGGCCTCAGTGCTTTTCGTCAATCATCGCCGGAGCAGGCATCGCTGGCGGACAGGTTTACGGCAAGTCGAACAAGTACGGTGAACATCCAATAAGCAAGCCCGTTCGCCCCGAAGAACTGGCCGCGACGATTTATCACGCATTGGATATCCCGATCAACGATCCTCTCGACGCCAGCGGGATCTCTCGTTCTCTGACCACCGGCAAACCCATCATGGAGTTGTTTGGATAGTAGTGATGGCCGCAGAAGTCACGGCGCGGCCGCTCGGCGTACTGAAGCCCATTAACCAGCCGGGATTGATTTAACCAGCCGGGATTGATTTGGCGCAGGCAGGCTACCGTGTGCAGCCTGTCAGCAAAGCGAAAAGCAAAAGGGCACGTTGCCTTTAACGAAAGCAGCATGCCCCATTGATGATTCTTTTCTTAACGCTGCGCTAAAAACGCGACGCGAACGAGCGATGCCCGGCTCAGAAGCCTTGCTCGATCTTTTTCTTTTCGGCAGCCTGCTTCTTGGAGGCTTCGATCTGATTCATCAGCTTATTCTCCGGACCGGCCGGGAAGTACTGCACATCGTCCGTCAGAAAGTCCGGTGACGGCAGCGTCTGCCCGCCAATTGTGGTCTGGCAGCCGGTGAAGAGCGCACTTGAGGCTACAGCAGCAGCAAGTGACAGCAGAAGTCCGGGTCGTCCTGAGGATGTCTTCACGGTTGTCTACCTTAGTTCAGCAGTGACAGTTCGGCTGGCCAGATGGCTCCCGATGACGAAGGTGCCTGAATAAGGCGCGTCCCATTCGTCCCGTGTATCCATCGACGGATTTGGGTAGTAGATTGCACAGAATCGTTGTGATCGATACAGCTTTTGGTTCCAATCCGTGGATCCGCTACGCAGACCGGCAGGAATTGCTGCCTGCCGGAGCTGACTTCTGAAAAACCGCCGCTTGTAATCTCCCGCCTGCCCCTGCCCCTGCCCATCAATGGCGACTTCCCTCTTTCCGCATACGATTGTCTGTCACTTTTTTACGAAGGGTCTGCGATGAATCCGAAGACTGCTTTCACGAAACTCGTGCGTTACGTTTCTCCTTTGGCGGCGCTGTGGCTGCTTCTGTCGTTGCATCACGCTGCGGCTGACGACTACCAGTACAAGTTTGAACAGATCACAATCCCGAGGCCATCTGCTGAGGAACCCAAGCGCGACGCCGTATCCGTGGACCTCGCCAAAACCTATCTGGAACAGGGCACGCTGGCCTGGAGCGGTGAACGGAAGTGCTTCAGTTGCCATGCCAACGGCACTTACATGGTCACTCGTCCCGCACTTAGCGCTTCGCTGGGACAGCCACCGGAGGACACTTGACAGTTCTTTTTGGCAACTCTGTCGAAGCTTCAGGAAGAAACGCTGGATCGACTTAAGCAGTCAACCCGGCCTGCTCAGATTATTTACATCGCGGCCGGACTGTCAGAGTGGGATGCTCACGTGTCGAAGCAATTGTCTCCGGAGACGGAAAAGTCTCTTGAACTCATGTTCTCAATTCAGACGGAAAACGGGACATGGGGATCACTCGACTGCTGGCCTCCGTTTGAATCCGATGCGTACCACGAAGCCACCGTCGCCGCGATGGCAGCGGCCACAGCTCCTGGCTGGCTGCAGAAGACAGAAGCCTCGGACAATGCTGCTCTCAAAGCGGGTATTGAAAAGCTGAAGAACTACCTGCGTACGGAAAAGCCGGCCCATGATTACAGTCGCACATTGCTGTTGTGGGCCAACAGTCGCATGACGGATCTGTTAAGTGCTGAACAGAAGCAGGAATTAATTGACGCGCTGGCAAGGCATCAGCGAGAGGATGGCGGTTGGTCGATTCGAACTTTCGCGGCTCCCGAAACATGGGGCTCCGGAAACCGAGCCCCCAAGCTCAAGGCGGAGCCAGAATTCGCGGATCCTCCCAGCGACGGGCACATGACTGGGCTGGCGGTGATTGTCCTGCGTGAAGCGGGCATTGGTGCGGATGATGCTCGCGTGCAGAAAGGCATCGCATGGCTCAACGCGAATCCGGACGCTGGTGGACTCGATCGCTGAACACTGACACCTGGCACTTCATCACTTACAGCGGGACCGCATACCCATTACTGGCGTTGCAGATGTGTGATGAAATTCCAAAGGCCACGGTCGCGAAGAATCCCTGATTCAGAATGGCCATAAAAAAAGCCACCCGATGACGGGTGGCTTTTAGTGAACCGGGCGGGACTTGAACCCGCGACCTACGGATTAACCTACCGCACTGGCTTTCACCAGCCATTTCTAACTGTTGCGGTCTGGACTTTACCATCTCCCGAAACGGGAGCCACACGTCAAGTCTCTGAGGAGCCCCTGTCACTTATTGTGTCTGCTGAACCCTTTACGAGTTCTCCAGAAGCAACATCTGACAAGGTTTCCTGCTGATTGCCCAATCCGTCAGATTGTCACGCTTTCACGTACTGACGGCTCTTAGGGGGTTCCAGCATATGGTGCGGTTCTACCTCCAGCCTTCCGACCGGGGCACTCCAATTTTAAAGTCCGTTGCTCTACCAACTGAGCTACCGATTCATCAGGACCCCGGACAAAATCCGGCTTCCTTGTTTTTCCTTCGACACGCGAAGGAGGCGGCACGATACAAAGAAACGGCCGATTTTCCAGAGAAGACTCCCACCTTCGCGGAATTCCCGGCGAATTATGCGTGGAATTCGCATTTCAGGTATGTTCTCGACGATGAAATTCGCAGCAACTTCGTTTCTGAGCCCGTCTTGGAAGCCCCTGCGGTGCCCAGACCTGCACGTTTTTGATGATTAGGAAAGCACGGGCTTCACAAGCTCCCCGTGAATATCGGTGAGCCGAAAATCTCTGCCCTGGTACTTGAATGTCAATTGCTTGTGGTCGACCCCCAGCAGATGCAGAATCGTGGTGTTCAGGTCATGCACATGAACAGGATCGCGAACAATGTTGTAGCAGTATTCGTCCGTTTCGCCGTGAGTCAATCCGGCGCGAATGCCGGCTCCTGCCATGAGCACCGTGAAGCATCGCGGATGATGGTCTCGCCCGTAATCGGTTTCGCTCAATGAACCCTGAGAATAGATCGTGCGGCCAAATTCTCCGCCCCAGACGATCAATGTGTCTTTCAAAAGTCCTCGTTGATCCAGATCGTTGATCAATGCTGTTGTCGCTTGATCCGTATCCTTGACCTGACCACGCAGGGCATTCGGTAAGCCGCCATGATGATCCCAGCCCATGTGAAATAGCTGCACGAACCGTACATCGCGCTCTGCCAGTCTTCGAGCCAGTAAGCAGTTGGCCGCATAGCTTCCGGGGCGCATTACATCAGGGCCGTAACTTTCCAGTACGTGCTTCGGTTCGCCACTGACATCCAGCAGTTCGGGCACGCTGGTCTGCATACGAAATGCCATCTCGTATTGCGCAATCCGAGTTTGGATTTCAGGATCTCCGACCGCTTCAAAATGTTGTTGATTCAAAGCACCCAGACGATCGAGTGTGCGGCGTCGAACCTGAGCAGTAATCCCAGGGGGATTGCTGAGAAACAGAACAGCATCACCCTGGTTGCGAAACTTCACTCCCTGATGTTTTGAGGGCAGAAAACCGGATCCCCACAGACGATCATACAATGGCTGATCATCCGGTCGGCCGCTCCCAAACGATGTGAGTACCACGTACGAAGGCAAATTGGCATTCTCGCTGCCCAGTCCATAACTCAACCACGAACCAATGCTGGGCCGTCCCGCTAACTGTGAACCCGTCTGACAGAAGGTAATTGCCGGGTCATGGTTGATTGCTTCCGTATGCATTGAACGAATCATGCAGAACTTGTCGG
>CAMAXD010000287.1 GCA_945861975.1 Candidatus Kuenenia stuttgartensis
ACCTCCTCGATTCTGGCCCAAACAGGCTGCTGCGCTGGCACTGTTCCATAAAGGGGCTTGCGACACGGAAACCAATGTTGTTGTTCTCGTTCGCGGGGTTGTTGTTGTTCCGGGTCGACGACGACAAGTTGTTGTTCCAGTTGCCGCCACGGATCCCACGATCAGACGAACCCACGATCCCGATTCCCCTCCCTCCTGTCAGCGGCTCAACACCGCTCGACGTAGACTCACACTTTGCGCGTGTTTGACGTGAGCAATCCACGCACGCACACTTGTTGTCACACTGGCAGCAGACCGCTGCCAGTGTCGCACCTCACACCGCATCGCGTGAAACCGTTTTTGAAAACGCCGCACCGTGGCAGTGCGAACACGGACACGTCCATCGGCATGCACCACGAAGCCGACAAAGTCGATGCCACAACGCGCGGGAACCAAGCGATATTTGTCGGGATGCATCCGCAGACTCAGTGACGTCAGCTTTTCCTTCACGCGTCGACCCTGCTCCTTCAACACGACCGATGGATCGGGCTTCTTCGCCACGCTGCTTCCGTCTTTTGAAATCCGTGCTGAACGCGCTGCTGAACGGCAGTAACGTATCCTGACCACAGGCGTCGCACAAAACCACAGGCGAGCGGCTGGGCGTCAGCTTGCCGGTACAAAAACGAGGTACCGGAGGGATGACGCCGCTCGCTGGAATCATTTTTTACGCGAGTGGACACGGAGGGCTCACGCCCTGCCGCTCGCCGGAAAAGCAGCATTTCCAAATTTTAAATTCACGAGACGCCTCCGGCGACGCTGCGAAACACAAAGGGTAAAAGCTCAAAAGTGCTAAGCGTTATTTCCTCTTCCGCTTTCGATACGCCGCACCCGTGATCCCCAGCAGTGTCAACACTGCAAACGACCCCGGTTCCCGCACCGCAGCTGCGGAAGAAGAAAGACTTGCGACACGGAAACCAATGCTGAGGTCCTCGAACGCGGGGTTGAAGTCGTTCCGGGTCGACGACGACAAGCTGAGGGAGCTGACGCTCCAGTTGCCGCCGCGGATCCCACGAACAGACGAACCTGAACTATTGTTCTGGATGTATGATGTCTCTTCCCATTCACGCACATTGCCACCCAGCCCCATAATGCCGTACGGACTGAGACCGCCAGCAGAGGTGATATTCGCTGGGCCTCGTGCGAAGTCTTGCCCATAGACCGCCTCATTATTCCCGTTTGAACCTGTACCATCTCCACTGGCAACCGCCGCAGGCACCGTGTTGCTGCCGGTGGCGTAGTCGAAATAGGTACTCGTGTCAGATTGTAGTACGCTGCCTTGTACCACTCGTCCATGCTCGGCAAAACGTAGTTGGCAAGACTGTTACGGTACGGATTCAATGCGTCATAACCAGTGTCTCCACTGTTCCACACCTGAAAGTCCCCTCTCATCAAGCACCGTTAAGCATTGTCACGCAGAATATTTCTACTTGTGGATGGCAATTCCAGACGCCGAATCGACCCCGGCACACATTTGGTTGTGCCTGCCCTCCGGGCCTAAAACACAGAAAATCGTCTTTTATCCGATCCCAACAGAATACGAATCCGCACTTCGAGAAACTTCAGGGACCTAATCGCCGAGGCGGAATTTCGGATCTATGAAGATCACATGGAGAAAGACATGAGACATCGCAGGGAAACACTCGGTGAGGCGAGTCGGATCGGAGATCTGAGAGCGTTCAGAGTCTACAACTTGAATGAAGTTGGTCTGAATCTCTCCTTCCCGGTCTACGGAAAACGCGTTTCGGCCTTCCTGCCTTCGAGAAAAGAAACTCGTGTACTTTTGGCCGCCTTGCCAGTCCGAAAGAGGAGAGACAGAATCCAGAGGATGCCCTGTTCTGGGCTGGCACTAAACTTCGTTGGTTCAAGAAGTTGTGTCCATGTTCTAACAGAGAGCATGGCTTTTACCGTATCCTTTCCGACGGCTGGCAGGGTTGAATGACAGATCCAAAGCCTTCAACGAACGACATTCTTTCAAAGATTCGTGCGAAGAATGCCGCAGCAGCTCCGGCTGAACAGCCTGCGGCACCGGTTGCTCCGGTCATTGAAGCTCCGGTCGCTTCTGAAGCTGTTGCTCCAGTGGAAAAACCAGCGGCAGCAGCTCCCAAAGGCACAAGTGATATTCTCGCGGCAGCTCGCGCTGCTGCAAAGCCAGCCGGTACGGCTGACATATTAGCGGCGATCAAGAAGCCTGCTGCAGTCGTTGCTCCTGCAGCACCTGCGGCTGGTGGTACGCCGAAAAGTCCCGCGGACATCATGGCGGCTATTCGTGCAAAAGCCGGTGCGGCACCTGCTGCTGAGGCGGCTCCTGCGGCAGAGAAGTCTGTGGTAGCAAAAGCTGCTATTGCGGCACCTGCAGGAATGTCTGCGGCTGAGATGATCAAAGCCGCTCGGTCAGTGGCAGGAGGGACTCCGGTTCCTCCGAAGGTCGTGCTACCAGCGAAGCCGCTTGTGGGCAAGGCTCCAGTAACCGGTGCAAAGGCTCCTGCGGCTCAGATCGAGCGACGAACTGCCGTTGGGGAGCTTGTTGTCTTCTTGTTGTCGCCGGTTTTCATCGCGTGGGCATCCTTCTCCACTGCGTGTGGGGCTTTTGGGCTCGGCGTCGCTCGGTTCATGATGCCGAACGTGCTTGTTGAGCCTCCGACGAAGTTCAAGATTGGTCCTACTAACGATTATGCTCCAGGGACTGTGTCGACTAAGTGGCAAGCTCAGTTCAACATCTGGGTTGTTAACGGTGAAGTTGACGGGGCTCAGATGATTTATGCGTTAAGCACGGTGTGTACGCATCTGGGTTGCACTCCGAACTGGCTCGAAGGCGAGCAGAAATTCAAGTGTCCTTGCCACGGTTCTGGTTTCTACAAGAACGGCGTCAACTTCGAAGGTCCGGCGCCTCGCCCATTGGAGCGTGTGGGCATTCGGCTGGCTGAAGATGGGATGCTTGAAGTTGATAAGAGCGTTAAGTTCCAAAGGGAACTTGGGCAGTGGTCAAATCCATCGTGCTTCGTGGGTGTGACGTAGTGCCACTTGATGGTTGTGGCTTGAACAGGTGTGTTGTCGCTGATTTTTTATTTGGCTGCCGCGGGTTCATGATGCGGCTTCATCTGAGGGTCTGAAGGTGTCTGTAGGCGATTACATTCGTAACTCACAGATCTGGAAGAGTGTTTTCCGGCATCCCGCGCCGACCGATCGTCGAAATCGTGTCGTCGTGATGCTGACAAACTTCTTCCTTCACTTGCACCCGGTTTCCATTAAGCAGCAGGGGATCGCGCTGTCATACACATGGTGTATGGGCGGGATTACGTTCTTCCTGTTCCTTGTGGAAACGATCACCGGTGTGCTGCTGATGTTTTACTATCGGCCCACGTTGGAGTGGGCGTTTTACGACATTCAGGCGTTGCGCGACGTTCAGACGTTAGGCATCATGCGAGAGATTCACCGCTGGGGTGCTCACGCGATGGTGATTACGGTCTGGCTGCATATGTATCGGGTATTCCTGACAGGCAGTTACAAGCCGCCGCGGGAGTTTAATTGGGTGATCGGTGTGCTGCTGCTTGTGCTGACGCTTTTGCTGTCATTCACTGGTTACTTGTTGCCTTGGGATCAGTTGGCGATCTGGGCTATCACCGTCGGTTCGAATATGGCCAAAGCGACTCCCGGTCTCGGTACTGAAGGTCCGGGTTTTCAGTTGTTTAATACGAGTGGCTATGAATTGATCACGAACGCATCTGATGCGAAGTTCCTGCTGTTGGGTGGTCGGTTCGTGGGTGAGGCGACTCTGAATCGCTTCTACATTCTGCATTGTGTGGCGATTCCTCTGGTGGTGAGCGGGTTGATTGCGATCCACTTCTGGCGTGTGCGAAAAGATGGTGGGATCAGTCAGCCTCTGTAGTGGCTGGCGGTCTGCTCTCTTGTGTTCTTTTTGATTCTTCCGGATCTGGCGTATTTTTTCCGGGCTTTGTCAATGCTGAATCCTCATCCCGATCTCACACCGAGCGTACTGGTCGGTCTTGGTTGGTTTTACCTTGTGATATTCCTGATGAACCTGCTGTGGACGATCCGCAGTTTTAAGGTTGATGGGGAGTATCGGAATGGTATGCCAAAGGCTTCGCTCTGGGCGGTCTACACCTCCATCGTAATGATGCTTTCGTTCTACCATTTCACGTATCCTGTGGAAGGGTTTATGTTCTCGATGCCGTTGGCATTCAAGGACTTCTTTGACGCCTACTTTTCGAATCCGGTCTTGTACTTCTTCCTGACAATCCTGGGTCTGTGGGCCATGATTCAGTTTCGGGAGTGGTGGACGAAGCCAACGGTTGCGTGGGTTCTGTTGAATTGTTCATTGATTTTCATGACCCTCAGTCTGACGGACTATGACTTCCGGCAGATTGTTGGTAAGCCGGATAATGTGCCGATCGTGGCGATGCTGTTCATTGTCGCGTTCTTCACCTGGATCTATTTCCGCAGAGCAGTCGACAACGATCGTCGAATTGACGAAGGCCGGCCTCTGTTTGAACAGGAAGACAACGACAAGGTTCTGGTGTGGCCTGATCTTGTTTACACCGAACTCATCTGCATGGTCGTGCTGACCGCGGTATTGGTATTCTGGGGGATCGCTCTACAGGCTCCTCTTGAAGAGCCGGCGTCTTCGATGAAGACACCAAACCCATCAAAGGCCCCATGGTATTTTTTGGGTCTTCAGGAGATGCTGGTTTACTTCGACCCGTGGTTGGCGGGTGTGGTTCTTCCCAGCATCATTCTGGGCGGTTTAATCGCGGTGCCTTACATCGACTTTAATAAGGCTGGCAATGGTTACTATTCGTTCAAGGAACGGTCATTTGCAATCACCACGTTTCTCTTCGGCTTTATGCCTTTGTGGGTCGCGTTGATTGTTTTGGGAACGTTTCTGCGGGGTCCGAACTGGAACTTCTTCGGAATCTACGAGTATTGGGACGTTCACAAAGTAGAGGCGGCCAACAACGTCAACCTGAGTGAGTTCTTCTGGAACGGGCTTGGGCTTGGGATTCCGAAAGGATCAGGCGTTGGCGATATTCTGCTTCGGGAATCTCCAGGAATTATTCTGACGATTGTTTACTTCGCAGCCTTGCCGCCGGTTCTTGGACTGACGGTGTTGAGAAAATATTTTGTTCGGATGGGTGTGCTTCGGTTCCTTGTGTTCTCGAACCTCATTCTCTGGATGGCAATTCTTCCGATCAAGATGTTGCTTCGCTGGGCGTTTGCCTTGAAGTACATCGTCGGGATCCCTGAGTTTTTCTTCAATATCTAATGCCGGCGCGTGCCGCATTCAGGTTTCCGGTTTCTGAAATCCACTGAGGACGGGCAGAAGGCCCAGCCAAAGTCTCATGCCAGCAACTGACAATTATCGTTGGAATCAAAAGACCCTGAACGGCGTGTTCGCCGCCAGCTCCGTGATCCTGCTTCTGTCCGTAATCGTGATGATGCGGGCCGATCAGGCGGATGAGTGGAAGGGTTATCAACGCACGAACTTCAAGCTCGACGCGACCGTCCGTAAGGCGGACCTCGCGAAGTTGGAGTCTCCTGAGTTTCGGAAGCAGCGCGCCGAGATGGATGCGCAAGTGAAGGCTGCGGAAGAGAAGCTGAACCAGATCAAAATTGATCAGGCTCCGCTATTCAAAGAGCAGGATACCCTGCAACGCAGCGTAGATGCGTTGGAGATTAATCTGAAGTTCAAGAACTCCATCCGCGATCAGGCTCGCGCTCAGTACGACCTTGCGGTGCGGGATGCGCTGTCAGCAGAGCTGACTCAGGCTCGATTTGTTGGCTACCAATCAAAGCAGGAAGCATGTAATGCGACCAAGGTCGAGCTGGATGCGGCAAAGGATCTCGTCGTAACGAAGAACGCTGAAGTCAAGAAATTGACTGCCGACTATGACAATCTTTTTGCTGCTCGAGAAAAACTAAATTTTGAAGCGGAACGTGTGCGAGCTTCTGTAGAGAAGATTGAGCCCACCAACCTCGTTTCCAGCTGGAAGCGAGCGATGATGGAGCTGCCAATCATCGACGGTTTTAATTCGCATTTGCGTATCGTTCAAGACTGGATGCCTCGACTATCGCAGACGCTTGGCATGGCTGAGATCGCTCGTTTTGATCGTTGCCGCTCGTGTCATCAGAATATCGACAAGACCACTTCGTCCGGTGGTGAAGCATTTCCTGCAGGCCACCCTTCAACGGCATCCGTTGAAGATTGGGTCAAGGAAAACAAGTTCCCTCAGCCGTTTTCAACGCACCCCAAGACAGAGCTGTTCTGTACGGCTTCCAGTCCTCACCCGGTGGCGAAGTTTGGTTGTACGATTTGTCATGATGGTCAGGGATCTGGTACTAGCTTCGGCAATGCCGAACACACTCCAAACGATCCTGGTCTGGCTCACGAGTGGCATGGTGAATACGGTTACCATCCGAATCACTTCTGGGAGTATCCGATGCAGCCGGCTCGGTTTGCCGAGTCGACCTGTATCAAGTGTCATCACTCTGTGACTGAACTGGGAGTCAATCCAAAGTTTGGAGCCTCTGCCCCAAAGGTAGTCAAGGGCTTTGAGTTGATTCAGAAATATGGATGCTATGGTTGCCATGAGATGCAGGGCTATGACGGCGGCGTGGCGATTGGTCCTGATATGCGGTTGGAACCGCAGACTCCTGAAGAGGTGGTTCGGATCGCTGCTGACCCGACTCAGGTCGCCGGCAAGATGCGAAAAGTTGGTCCGAGTCTTCGTCACGTGGCTTCCAAGACAACCGACGCATTCATTCAGTACTGGACAGAGGATCCATCACGGTACCGTCCGTCCACGAAGATGCCAAAGTTCTTTGGCCTGGCGGATCACTTGAGTGAGGCTGATGCCGCTCATACGGCGAAGTTTGAAGCCGCGGAACTGGCCGGTATTGCAGCCGTGTTGATCGGGACATCTCAGCCAATTGAACTATTGAAGCCAGAAGACAGTTATGTAGCCGATGTCGAGCGAGGAAAGCAGTTGTTTTCGCAGCGTGGCTGTCTGGCGTGCCATCAGCACACGGCGGTTCCGGGGAACACTGCTGATTTTGGGCCGAACATTTCGGACATTCACAAAAAGGTGCTTCGTAATGCTGATGATGATAACTTCAGCGATTGGTTGTACACCTGGATTCGTGAGCCGGAGCGACATCACAAGCGAACTCGGATGCCAAATCTCTATCTCGACGTGTATACCGACGTCGATGGGACGACATTGATCGATCCGGCGGCCGACATTACCGCCTTCTTGCTAAGTCAGGGTAAGTCTGAGCAGTTCGCGGTCCATGAAGTTGAAGGCGAAGAACTTGATAACCTGGTGAGCCTGTATCTGGAGAAGACTCGCTTCAGTAAGTCGGCTGCTCGAGGCATTATTGAATCAGGGTCATTCCCACAGAAGTTGGCCGACGTGGTGGGTGACGAGCAGGCGTTGGCAGACAAGGATGGTGCTGCCATCACAGATCCGGGTGTTTGGCGTCAGAAAAAGCTCGAGTATGTCGGTCGCAAGACGATCTCTCGATATGGTTGCTATGCTTGTCACGACATGCCCGGTTATGAACTGGCTCGCCCGATCGGCGTTGCATTGCAGGATTGGGGTCGTAAGGACACTAGTAAACTTGGTTTTGAGCATATCGAAGAGTTCCTGCATCATCATGGGGAACCTGCCGGGTCCGAGTTTAAGTCGACTGGCGAGCGAATTGTGGCGGCCAATCGCAAAGC
>CAMAXD010000288.1 GCA_945861975.1 Candidatus Kuenenia stuttgartensis
TGGATCGACTTCAGGCCGCAGGCTTGCCAAACCTGTTTATCCCATCCTCAGACAGCTTCATTCAGGTCGAACAGATTCCTCTGCTGGGAACCGGAAAACTGGACCTGCGCGGCATCAAGGACGTCGCGCTGGCGAAGTGTGGGAAGTAATCATCGGCTTGTGTCCGTCGCGTGTCGGGCATCAGAACCTTCAAATCAATCTGCGTAACGGCAGATACATTCGTAACCCACAGAATGCGAGTGCTTTGCTGCGCAATCGATGCGATTGGCTGACGCATAAAATGGCTGACGCACAAAGTCGATCATGATGCGTCGTGAGTCGGACGAGCTTTTCCTATGCATCGCCGGAGACCGCGTTGGACAACGAGCCGGAGACCGCTCTGTCCCTTTCGAACGCCGCGCCTTCGAACACTGTTGCCAGAGCGACTCGCTCGTGCAGAGGCATCGCGACGTTCTCAGGGCCGAATAGTCAACACTGGAGTTGATTCAGGTTGCGACGACGACGGTGCCATTCCTGCCTGGCACAGTTTCTGCGTGACACCTTGTTCTTTGTTCCCGGCTAAACTCGCTGCTCAAGGCCTGACATTGCTGCTGATGGGGTACACGGTTGCAGGAGAACTCCGTAAAGAAAAAAGTCTCACTGGCCAATGGGAACGCTGATGTTCACAAGCGAATTTTGTTCTGCGGTCTGGCAGCAGAAAGATTCACCACATGACACCGGTTTCTGACACTGGATCCGTCGGCCGCTAACCACGAAGGTATCCGGGGCTTTGATCAGGAGATGGCGTAGACAAAGCCCTGCGAAATCAGCAGACGTCTTGATGACAAAATCCTCTCCGCCGCATGGAACCAATAAAAAGGGCACGGTCAACTGTTTTCAGTCGGACCGTGCCCTCATCAAAACGACTACTGGAAACGGACGTGTCTACTTCGCCGCAGGCACATCCTGATTTTGCGCCGCAAGGTATTCCAGCAGGTCAATAAACTCTGATGGAGCCACCGTTGAGGCCGCACCTTCAGGCATGCTGCTCTGCTGCTGAGTGACTCGCTCTTCAATATCAGCCTTAGCGATCTTGCGAACCGCCTTGCCATCGAACAACTCAACTTCGGTATCGTTTTCAGACACGACCAGACCAGCCGTCGGCATGCCGTCCGTTGTGACGATCAGAGTCGACCGATACTTTTCTGCCACGTCGGCGTTCGGATCGATAACCGACTGCACAATCTTCACCTTGTTCATCCGCTTGGCAACACCAGCAAGGTTTGGCCCGAACTCACGTCCTTCACCGTTTCCGACTTTATGGCAAGCGGTGCAGTTGCGAACGAACACTTCGCGGCCTCGATTGGTATCGCCCTGAAGACCGGCCAGCGCCGTCATGGCTTTGTTGCGTTCTTCTTCCGGCTTCGGCTGCTGTGACATCAGAGTCTGAAGGAACGGCAAAGCGGCTGCACCGCTCTTGGACGCTGCCATCAACTGAGTCACAATGCCGATTGCTCGTGGTCCGGCTTCCGTGATCTTGCCGGTCAGGAAGTCGGCTCGCCAGATCTTCTCGTTGGCTCCCAGAGCATGCTGGATCGTGTAATCGACCCAGTAGTCAGCATCGAATGTCGTCATCGCCAGCAACGCGGTGGCCGCTTCGATGTTCCCGAAGAAGCTGAGTCCGCGAGCGGCTTCGGTACGAACACGTGGATGAGCATCCTTTGAAGCCGCGATCAAAAGAGCCTGTGCGTCCGGCAATGACTCATGTTCGTCGGCCACAATGTGAATGGCTGCAGCACGAGCGTCGGCTGTGTTGCAGGTCAGAACGGCGGACAGCAGTTCGCTGTTGATGGCATGATGAGATTCCTGAATCCAGAGTGCTTCTGTTCGCAGACGATCGTACTCAGGATCATCGCTCTTCAGGCTTTTCACCCAGGCTTCGACCGCAGGCACAACTTCTTCAGACGGTCGACCGTGGAGTTCTCGACGAGCACGGTAGCGTGTTCGCCATTCGTATTCTCGCAATTGTTCCAGAATCTCTGAAGCCGGCTTACCGAACTGCGTGACCGGTGCGACCAGCGGACGCTCCGGATAGACGAGTCGATAGATGCGTCCGCGAGTGTGATCACGACTCGGGTCACGCTGGCTGTACTGCATATGGCCGACCAGGGCATTGGCCCAGTCACCAAACCACAGTGCTCCGTCAGGTCCAATCTGAGGATCAGCGGGGCGGAAATGCTTGTCCGATGATCGAATCAAGTCGTCCGGACTTCCATCTTCGTTTTTCAGTCGAGCACCCGCGTAACCGCCGCCATCATCAGCTACAGAGAACCGTGGCAGGCCATTCATGTTGATCACACAGGCGTAGGTAAACTGCCCCTGAACGTCGTCAGGGAAATGTCGGCTGCTGAGGAATTCACTGCCGAGTGCGGGTCGCATGCCTTCGTTGTTGAACACAAAGTTCAGACCGGTCCGACCACCAAACTGAGCACCCGATAATGGCGTATCCCATGCCTGGTTGGCTGTCGTTCCGTCACCGACGATGCCCTGCCCCCAGCCATTGAACACATAGCACCACATGTTGTACTGACCGGGCAGTGCAAACTGGCGAATTTTCAAAGAGCGAGGATCCATTACATACGCACCACCAGCTCCTTGACTGCGATGAGGTCCCCATGGAGTTTCCAGAGTCGTACTGGTTGCAATGCCTTCCAGCATGTGCAGCTTGCCGCCATGGCTCCATTCGAAAGCTCCGCAGGTGTGGTGAGTATCATCCGACGCCCAGCCATCCATCAGTTGAATAACCACGTCAGCTTTGTCGTCGCCATCCGTATCTTTCAGGAACAACATACGAGGCTGATCGACAACCAGCACGCCGCCATTCCAAAATTCAAACCCGGTCGGGCAGTGCAGCTTGTCGTAGAAGACTTTGCAGGCATCAGCCTTACCATCGTGATCGGAGTCCTCCAGAATGATCAAGCGATCGTCCGGCGGAGCATCTCCTGGTTTCCACTGAGGATACGTTGGCATACAAGCCACCCACAGCCGACCTTTGTTATCAAAGTTCAACTGCACCGGCTTTGCGAGTTCCGGAAACATCGTTTCATCTGCGAACGCCTGAATCTGGAAGCCCTTGGGAACAGTCGTCTGCTCAATCAATTGCTGAGGCGTCAGGTATCGCAGCTCTTCAGCTTCTGAATAATCCTGACGAGGCTCACCAAAACGGGTGTTGGGAACAAACAGCTCACCGGTCTGCGAATCGTCCGGCTTGGCAACATCCGTCTTGCCCTGAGCCAGATCCCACACATATCGATCACGAACTTCCGCCATTTTGCGGATCTTCAGGTACTCACGAGGAAACGTTTCGGTGTCATAGGTGCGTCGCCCGCCGTAAACGTACCAGCCATTCAGCATACGATAATCCTGAAGATGAACCCAGGATTTATCTACAATCGCTGCTCGCAGCGTCTCGTATTTTTCACTGCCGAAGCTGGCCGGAGAAGCCGAGCCAAACGCCTTCTCGTCAATCAAACGAGCAATCTCCTGATCTCCCGACGCATTCAAATGCGCGCCGTTGATGGTCAATTGCATGCCGGGTTTCTGAGTCACTAACTTCAGCGATTCCTCGAAGACATCAACAAACGCCAGCTTTCGCTCGGCCGCCACTTCGGCCACGGCCGCTGAATACAGCTTAAGATTGGCGTTTTCTTTTTGACCGTCCGGCAGCAATGGATCGCCAGTAGGCTCAAACGCGAATGGAGAGACGAGGATAAATCGCGGCGGCGATTTTTCATCGTCGCGCGGATATCGGCTGGTGATCATGTCCAGATACTGCTTGTACAGCTGCTTGAACGTGTCGAGCCCCTCTGGTCCCTTGTAGGATTCGTTGAATCCGAAGAAGCAGAAGTAAGTATCAGCACCGAAAGCCAATTGCGGGTCATCCAACGCGGTGTAGTCGGCGGATCGCTGCTGGATTCCGACTTCTTCTGCAGGACGCGCAAAGTTGCGAACGATCAGTTCTTTGTCGGCAAATCGGGTCTGCAACAGAGTTTCAAAGTGGCCGAACAGGTTCATTCGTTCTGCGGAGGAATTCCCCAGAAAGCCAACGCGTTCGCTTTGAATAAACTGCAATGGTAGTTGGCTGGGCGGGAGATCCGGACGTTTAGGCCGAGGAGCCAGCGACATCAGCTTGATGGCGAGTTCCTTCGACGGCCCCTGAGCCATCAATTCTCCACTTGCGGCGATTTGCAGTATGGCCGCAACCAACACTATCCAGCGATGCACCTGACGCACGTTTTCACTGCTCCGTAATGGACCGTTCTGTACCAAGGCCGCGAATCGCAGCACTTGAGTGGGAAAACAAACGGGTACGGTATCGATGCGACAACGGCGAGGCAACTGATTGCCCCCAAGAGGGGCTTCGTTAAGCCGTGGCAGAAAACAGTTGAGCCGCAAACTCCAGTAACGAAGCGGCCCCCTGAACTACGCGTTGAAGTCGCCGTCTCCATGATAACCGCTCTTCGAGAGCATTCCATCAGGAGCCAACTCCACCGTAGGACGATCAACGACGGCTGACGTACAGTCGCTGAATATCCTCAAGCTTGACTGTAATTGTGCGCGAGAACCCGGTGTGGCTGCGCTCGTAAGCAATCTGAGACGCCAGTTGAGGTTGCTCATGGATCGCTTTGGCAACCCAACGACGATCTTCATCTGACAGATTGCCAACCGAAGGATCCCACTGAGTTCGGGTTTCCATCACCAGATCATCAATGCGTGGATCAAACTTGTTCATGATCGTTTGACTCCGACCTTCAATCAAAAAACAACCGCGTGAATGAAAGAAAAGCCCGGGCCTGCAATCAGGACCGAGCTTCAGGATTCTACATTAAGATCGCTGACCACAAAATGGTCTGACCAGAATTAATCTTTACCTGCAAGTACCAGCATCTTCCGAGCTTTCTCAAGCCGACGGGCCGCGACTGCGAATTCTTCGTCACTCTTCACTCGAATTGCTTTCGCTTCTTCGATCTTCGCTGTGGCCGCCTTGCGGCTGATTTCTGCCACCGGAGTTGCCCCGTTGGTCAGCACAGAAACCACAGATCCCTTGACCTGCACGAATCCACCATCAATGAAGTAGGACTCTGAAACGCCAGCAGAATCGGTTAGACGCAGCTCACCCAATCCCAATCGACCCACCAGAGGAGCACGACCCGGGTAGAAACCCGCCGATCCGTCAAATAGCGGAACACGAATCGACGCCACAGGACGATCGAACAACGTCCGTTCAGGGGTCACAAGAACTAAGCTGAGATTTGCCATTACAAGTCCATGTTCTTCTGTTGGTCACTCTAAGTCTTGCTGCTCAGCCAAAAGTAAATCCGGCTTTTACAAGAACTGATCCTGACCTTAACCCTGCTGCATCTTTTTGTACTGTTCTTCAGCTTCTTCGATCGCACCCACGTACATGAATGCTGATTCTGGCAAGTGGTCCCATTTGCCGTCACACAGTTCTTCAAAGCTGCGAATCGTGTCGGCGAGTGGAGTGATCTTACCCTGCTTGCCAGTAAACACTTCCGCCACCAAGAACGGCTGAGACAGGAATCGCTCGATGCGACGAGCACGGTGTACCACCATCTTGTCGTCTTCGCTCAATTCATCAACACCCAAAATCGCGATGATGTCCTGCAATTCGCGGTAGCGCTGCAGAGTTCTCTGAACGCGACGAGCGACATCATAATGACGCTGACCAACATACTGTGGGTCAAGAATTCGACTGGAAGAAGCCAGCGGGTCAATCGCCGGATAAATCCCCTTTTCAGAGATCTTTCGTTCCAGATAAATGAACGCGTCAAGGTGAGCAAACGCAGTCGCAGGAGCAGGGTCAGTCGGGTCGTCCGCAGGAACGTAAACCGCCTGTACCGAAGTAATGGCTCCGCTCTTCGTGGAAGTAATTCGCTCCTGAAGCTGACCAAGTTCTGTGCCCAGCGTCGGCTGGTAACCTACCGCAGACGGCATACGTCCCAGCAGAGCAGACACTTCCGAACCAGCCTGAGAGAAGCGGAAAATGTTATCGACGAACAGCAGCGTGTCAGATCCAGTCGCATCACGGAACCATTCAGCCATCGTCAGAGCTGACAATGCGACTCGCAGACGAGCTCCCGGTGGTTCGTTCATCTGACCGAACACCATGCAGGTCTGTTCGATAACATAACGACCGGTTGTGCCGATCTCTGTTTCCTGCATCTCAAGCCAGAGGTCGTTTCCTTCACGAGTTCGTTCGCCCACGCCCGCGAACACAGAGTAACCCCCGTGAGCACTTGCGATACGAGCAATCATCTCGGTCAGAATCACAGTCTTACCCAGACCGGCTCCGCCGAAAAGACCCGCTTTACCACCGCGGACGAACGGAGTCAGCAAGTCAACAACCTTGATCCCCGTTTCGAACAATTCCGTCTTGGCACTGAGGCTTTCCAATGGCGGCGGGTCTCGGTGAATCGTCCAGCGTTCCTCATGCGGAACATCGCCGCGACCGTCAATAGGTTCTCCGAGGACGTTGAACACCCGCCCAAGCGTTCCCTTGCCAACCGGAACGGAAAGAGGCTTGCCAGTGTCAACCACATCCATGCCGCGACGCATGCCGTCGGTGCTTCCCAGAGCAACGCAACGAACACGTCCACCACCCAGATGCTGCTGAACTTCACCGGTCACTTTAACCGGATTGCCCTTGATCACTTCTTCGATCTTGAGGGCGTTATAAATCGCAGGCAAATGCCCCTCAGGAAACTCAGCGTCAAATGTTGAGCCGATTACCTGGGAAACCTTACCGTTTACTGCAGTGACACTCATGGGTCAGTTGCCCCGTACACGAAATTGACAAAAAATTCATCGAGAGCCAGCCACTTCATGCCTGACGCTCTGCTTATCTTTATAACGTTCCATTGCTTCAAGTTGACATCAGCCGAGGCACGTTGAAGTACCCTACAGCCAACTGACCTGAAACCTGATTATTCCAGTGCCGCTGCACCACCGATAATTTCCGCCAGTTCCGAAGTGATCCCGGCCTGACGAGCACGATTGTACTGCTGCTTCAGACTGCCTGCCATTTCGTCTGCGTTCTCCGTTGCACCCTTCATGGCAACCATACGAGCAATCTGCTCGCTGACCGCTGCATCAAGAAAACACTTGAACAACTTAGCGCGAAACGCGGCCGGCACAATCTCTGCCAGAATTTCCTCAGCCGAAGGAAGAAACTCGTAGTCCACTGCAGCTTCGATCTTTGATCCGGCTGCACCACCAAGGCTGGCAATCGGAAGCAACGATTCAACCACCGCGAATTGTTTCGATGAAGAAACAAACTTTGTGTAAGCCACATCAAGACGATCAATTCGCCCCGCGATGTAATCCTGCACGTAACGACCAGCCAGCACTTCTACTTCTTCGAATTTCGGCTGATCTTCAAAGTGCGTGTACGATTCAGTATACGCGATCTTCTGGAAGTTCAGGAATTTCGTGCCACGCTTACCAGAGACCTCGATCGAATACTCGATGCCCTTCTCTCTCAAGCCACGGATATGAGCCACGCTCTGTCGCAGAACGCTTGCGTTGTAGCCGCCGCAAAGACCGCGATTGGACGTGAGCACCAGAAGAATGCTCTTCTTTTCTTCGGTTCGCTTCTCCAACAATGGATGAGAGAACTTTAAATTAGCTCGCCCAAGGTCACCGACGATTTCAGAAATCTTGCGAGTATACTCGGCAGCTTCCGCAGCTCGATCCATTGCC
>CAMAXD010000289.1 GCA_945861975.1 Candidatus Kuenenia stuttgartensis
GGAAAACGTTTCACGTCAAATCCAAAGTCCGCAGCGGTGCCAGACTCCTCGTTTGCAGGCGAATTCCGCCGTCAGACGCCGCGATGAATGGCGCATCACGCCTTCAGCATCGGACAACGCAAACCGTCCATCTTCAAGTTTCAAAAGCGTAATGTCAGCCTGTTTGCCGATTTGAATCGAGCCCAGTCGATCATCGACGCGCATGGCCTTTGCGGCGTTGATTGTGACGGCTCGAATGATGTCTTTCACGGGCATGCCGAGGAACAGGAACTTGCTCATCGTGGTGGGCAAATCAATCACGGGCCCACGCAGATTGAAGTGATGCAGGTCGGTACTGATCGTATCGGGCCAGAAGCCAAACTTCTCACAAGCCGGCTCCGCAACTCTCCACACGAACGCTCCAACACCATGCCCCACGTCGAAGACGACTCCGCGTTGGCGAGCTTCCAGAAGCTCATCAATCGGCATCCCGTCGTCCGCAAAAGCGTGGTCGGCGTGAGGATGATAGAGGTGAGTATACATATCTCCGCTGCGCAGAGCGTTCAGTACTGTCGTGGTCGGGATCTTTGAGGCCGCATGATGAATCATCAGCGGAGTGCCCATTTGGTCGGCGGCTTCGAAGACGCCATCGAATCCCGCCAGTTCATTCTTCTCGTCGTAGTTGGCCAGAGCCGACGTCAGTCGAACCTTCATCCCGACAAGATTCTTCGGATACTTTCGAGCACACTCGACGGCAGAAGCCACGTGAGCATGTCGGCCGTCATTCAGATCGCCCATAAACGGCGGAAAATCCGGATGCCCCTGGATGGCTCCAATCATGGAAATATTGAGCAGCGTAAAGACATCTTCCTCGGCGGCCGGAAGAATGAACCGTGACATGTTGGGATAAGTCAGCGCGCCGGCCGTGCCGGTATCCAGCATCGACGTCACGCCCGTTCTTAAACCCGCTTCGACAGGATCAATCGAATAGAGCCCAATTCCACTGAAAACATGGACGTGCAGATCGATCAGGCCAGGACAAACCAGCAACCCCGTTGCGTCAACGATCGTCTCTCCTTGTGACGGCAGATCAGGCCCGATCTCCTGAATGACGCCGTTCCCGATTCGCACGTCGACCCGTTGAGCCTCCGCGCCGGTGCCGTCATAGACCTGTCCATTGCGAATCAGGGTTGCATTGGCACTCACGAATTTGCTCCCTGCTCATACGCAAGCACGATTTGACGAATGGATTGCACAATGACATCCACGTCACCGTCGTGCAGACATTGAGTAAACAAGTAAGCACGGTCCGGTGTGACCTCATCTTCCGCCAGCAGAATTTTTCGCGGCAGTTTGCGCAACGCCAGTTGGAGATCCCTGGCGGTCATCGTAGCAGGCCCGGAGCCGGGTTCGATGACCAACAAGGGATAGGGTTGCCCGCTCGCAGCGTGTTCAAGTCGAGTGATCCGGAGTGCAGAGAGATCCTGCAGGCCATTGTAGATTTCATTGACCGAATGAAGCCATTGCGAATATTCGGCCGCATGATCTCGTTCACGATATCGCTGAAGAGCCACCATCAGCCCAATCATCGATTCTTTGCTGACCTTCATGGAACGCCCAAGTCCATGCCGGGGGGCTCGACTAATCCAGCCCGCATCCACCCAATGCTGCAGCGACCACGTTCCGCCGCGCACATCCATATCCACCATCTGAACCCACGCGCTGCGAATCAGATCTTTGCGTCCGCAAAGTACTCCGGATGCCTGTGGTCCGCCAAGATGCTTTCCTCCACTGTACGCCACCAGATCCGCACCTCGGCGAATGAACGAAGTCAGGTTTGTCACGGGCGGCATCGCGAAAGCCGCATCAACAATCACAGGCAGGCCATGCTGGTGCGCGAGCTTGACGAGATCATCAAAACCTGGCTGCTCATTCACCCCCATCCAGACAAATCCAATCGCGGCGGTGCGTGGCGTAATGAGAGATGTGATCTGAGCCAGGGCATCGGGCGCACGATAGTCCACGAAAATCGTCCTGGCCCCGGACATGCGAATCGCATGATCGTAATCAAACGGACCAGGCAGGGGGTAGATGATCTCATTGCGAGCACATCCGGAAACATCCGGCAGCCGATCCATGATGTCCGGGTCGCTTCCCGCCAGGCACGCCGCCGCCGCCAGGGTTAAGCCTCCTGCTGCGCCGCACGTGATGATTCCCGCTTCAGCGCCTGTCGCTTCCTGAATCACATGGCTCGCAGCGGTCAGCAGATCATCGATCTCGACATAGCGACTGCTGGCAGAGGCCATGGCGGCAATGACATCCGGATGCGGACAACTGCCGCTCACTCGAGTCGCATAACCGATGCAATTGATAACGGGCTGAATACCGAATCGCGAATAAACATCATCCGTCATTGCGGCGAGCCCTCGAGAAGACCTCAGCAGGATTCGTGACCAGCATCTGATGAATCTGTTCGTCCGTAATTCCGCGATCCCGCAACATCGGAACAAAAATTTCCAGCAGGTAGCCGTAACCTTTTCCGCCCTGATACTTCAAATGTTTCAGCGTACAAATATCTTCAGACAGGAGAACGCGATGCCCGTATCCTTCCTTGACCAACGCCACCACATTGTCAGCGCGGACGTATTCGGGCTGATAATCGAGGTAGCCGATGTTATCGACTTCCAGATAAACACCCTTCTCCGCGATCGGCAGCAAATGATGAACGCCGATGCGGTCGCCCAGATGACCGATAATGACCTTGTTCATATCGGCCCCGAACTCATCCAGCATTGCGATCTGTTCCATCGCCAGAGTACCCCAGCGAGTCGTATGCGTCGTAATCGCCACGCCCGTGCGTGCCTGAGCCAGCGCGGAGGCTCGGAACACTCGTTCTTCGCCCGGCTTGATAAAATGTCGACCGGTGCCGATTTCACCGATGAATCCCGCGCGAATTCCGGTATCGCGGACGCCGACTTCGATTTCTTTGACCAGCACATCCGCCAGTTCGCGGCTGGTCAGTTCTTCGACGATCTTTGGATAATTGAATTCGCGATACCAACCGCAGCCCATCAGGACGTTGAGCCCTGTCCGTTTCGAAAGTCGGACCAGAGCCTCCGGGTTCCGTCCAATTTCATCCAGCGTGACATCGCAGATCGTCTTGCCGCCTCGACTGAGAAACTCCTGCACTTCGTTAGCGACCAGATCTTCATCATCGATCACGTATTCGTAGTTGGGATAATGCCCCATGGCATCCAGGATCAGATGTTCGTGAGTCTGGGTGACTCCCATTTGATCGGGCCGCATCGTGCCCAGTACGGTAATGACTTCACGCGAGTTCAGGTCGGATGACATCAGCAGCATACTTTCGAAGGCGGGAGATTCTGGATCGACAGGAGCGGTGGATGTGACAAGTCTTAGTCGATCCTCGCGAATCCGACAAACGAATCACGTCGGCCATTTGTCAGGTCGGCTATTTGATCGGTGAGAGAATCTCACTTGGTGGTGCTCGAGTCATGATCCTCAAGCGACGAGTGAGTCGAGTGGCGGCAGGATGCGGATGCTCTGCATAACCCGCACAGTTTAACAGCGGACCGGCGGGTAAGCCTTTACGTATGTGTTGCAAAAACTCACCATCCCGTTCTATGTGCTAAGTTCCAATGGTTGAGCTTTGAACCGTCATCCTTCTGTACGGGCCAGTTTCTGCTGCCATTCTGCAGCCGCTGCGTCCTGTTGTTATGACGCACACCCGACAGGCAGCATCACATGGATCCCAGTCACCTGCAGGAACTTGTTACTCTGGAAGACAGCTATTGGTGGCATGTTGCCAAGCGGCAGCTCGTTATTAGTCTGCTTGAAAAATACTGTCCGGCTCCGGGGCGACTGGTTGAAGGCGGAATCGGATCAGGTCGAAATCTTGTGGAATTCAATCAGCTCGGATATGACGTCACAGGCTTTGACCTGATGCCGGAATCCGTCCAGCATGTCCGCAACCGCGGCATCGAAGATGTCCACGTACACGACCTTGGCAAGCCCTGGCCGGTTGATCCAAAATCTCTGAGAGCCGTCGTGCTCCTGGACGTACTTGAGCACGTTGAAGATCCTGCATTGGTCCTGCGACACGCGCACGCCGCTCTTGAAGATGGAGGAGCAGTCATCGTTACTGTGCCGGCTCATCCGTGGCTTTTCAGTCGCTGGGACGAACAGCTAGGGCACTATCGCCGCTACA
The DNA here is from genome assembly GCA_945861975.1 of Candidatus Kuenenia stuttgartensis. Taxonomy (GTDB): domain Bacteria; phylum Planctomycetota; class Planctomycetia; order Planctomycetales; family Planctomycetaceae; genus SXXK01. Next base: position 4,208 of record CAMAXD010000289.1, read on the forward strand.
CAGTGCGTCAGTTTCGACAACATGCCCATGCGGCCGACTTTCGAGTTTCATGGCTCAATTATTGGAATAGTTTTACGATGCCTGCAGCGGTTGCCGTCAGAGGTTGGGAAAAACTGTTTCCTAAACGTACGCAGCCGGACTTCCCACACGTTTCTGACTTCACCAATCGTGCGTTGCTGACGGCAGCGGCTGCTGAGCGATGGTGTTTGAAACACCTGGGAGTGCCGACGGGGCTTTCGCTGGCAGGAGTTCTGCAGAAATGATTATGCCGCTACCCTCTGAGCATCGGGACCGACGATCAGTTGTCGTCTCCATAGTGCTGCCAGTGTTTAATGAAGTTGCGATTCTGAGTGAACTGACGCGGCAGATCGTGGAAGTCATGCAGGATGATTTTCTGCAGTTTGAAATTGTCTACGTCAATGACGGATCCAAAGACGGCTCACGTGAGCAACTGAATGCTCTCGCCGCAGCCGATGATCACATCGTCGTGGTTCACTTGTCGCGAAACTTCGGACATCAGCCGGCGGTTCAGGCCGGGCTTGAATATTGCTCGGGCGATGTTGTCATTGTTATGGATTCTGATCTGCAGGATGATCCGAGGGCGATTCCTCGATTCCTGGATCAATGGGAAAGTGGTTACGACGTCGTCTATGCGCAGCGAGTCAATCGGAAGGAAAACGCAGGAAAGCGTTTTCTGTTCTATAGCTTCTATCGAGTGCTTAATTCGATCGCTGACAGCCCGATTCCCGCTGATGCAGGCAACTTCGGACTGATGGACCGCAAGGTTGTCAACGCATTGCTGCAGCTTCCGGAACGTGATCGTTTTTTTCCTGGCCTGAGAAGCTGGGCGGGATTCAATCAGACGGGAGTTGCTGTCGAACGAGCCGCACGGCATGACGATCAGCCGCGAGTGTCTTTACGGGGACTCTTTCGACTCGCCAAGACAGCAATTTTCTCCTTCTCTGGATTCCCGCTGAAGTTTTTTTACGTCATTGCTGCAATCTCGGCCAGCGTTTGTGCCGGCTCAATTGGATTTGTCCTGTGGCATAAGATGATGACCGGACTGGCGATCCCCGGCTGGACCTCAATGATCATCACCGCGTCGTTCTTCGGCGCGTTGAATGCACTGGGGATCTCCATTCTGGGTGAATACGTGATTCGGATTTATGATCAGGTTCGCAGTCGTCCGGTGTTTGTTGCAGACAGCGTGAAGAATCGTCTACAGTTGCCGCGTCAGGCTGATCGTCCATCGTCCAGCAGCACGAATGAAAGTGTGGATCGCCTCGATGTCCTGCTGGAAGCGTTGGCGAAGGAGTACAGCTCGCCGGGATTGCCCACAAGCAGTTCTCACCAGCCGTCGTGAGGGAACTCGACGACCATGCAGAGACGTTCAACGGAATTTAACAATCGACTTTTGTAATTTCGGGCAGCGGCCCGACATGACTCAGGGACCGGTCCCTGGAGGACAACAATGAAGATCACTATGATCGGCACTGGATACGTTGGGCTCGTGACAGGAACCTGCTTTGCGGAAAGCGGCAATGATGTCACATGTCTGGACATAGACACGCGAAAAGTGGACCTGCTTAACCGAGGCGGTGTGCCAATCTATGAACCAGGGCTTGAAGAACTTGTGAAGCGTAACGCGGCCTCGGGACGCCTGAAGTTTACCACCAGTTATGAAGAGGCGATCAGCAAGGCAAAGTGTGTGTTCATTTGTGTCGGTACACCTCAGGATGATACAGGTGCCGCCGACTTGAAGTATGTCAAAGCCGCGGCTGAGAACATGGCTCCTTATCTGCAGCCAGGCACGATCGTCATCTGCAAAAGCACTGTCCCGGTCGGCACCAATCGCAAAGTTGCCGAGTGGATACGGGCCAAAACTCAGACAAAGTTCTCGATTGCGTCCAATCCGGAGTTCCTGAAAGAAGGCGCGGCGATTGATGACTTCACGAAGCCGGATCGTGTCGTCGTCGGTGTCGATGATCCCGAAGCGGCTGACGTTCTGCAGGAAGTCTACAGGCCGTTCCTGCGAACTGAGAAGCCATTCATTACGGTCGGCATCGAGAGTGCTGAAATGATCAAGTATGCCGCGAACTGCATGCTGGCGACGAAGATCAGTTTCATCAATGAAATGGCCAATATCTGCGAGAAAGTCGGCGCGGATATCAATGAAGTCCGCAAAGGCATTGGCCATGATGCTCGAATTGGCTTTTCATTTCTCTTTCCGGGCGTCGGCTACGGTGGCTCCTGCTTCCCCAAAGACGTTCGCGCCCTGGCTTCGCTGGCTGCAGAATACGGTGTTGAGCCGCGGATTCTGCGAACTGTTGATGAGACCAACGATCAACAGAAGCACGTATTGTTCAGAAAGCTGTCGGCTCACTTTGGCGGTGATCTGAAAGGTCGCACGATTGCCGTGTGGGGACTGTCATTCAAACCGCGAACGGACGATATCCGGGAAGCTCCGTCCCTGGTGCTGATTCGAAGTCTGCTGGAGGCGGGCGCGAAGGTTCGAGTCCACGATCCTGTGGCCCTGGAGAATGTCCGCAAGGAAATTGGCGACACCGTTGAGTACTGTATTCACCACTACGATGCCTGCGAAGGCGCGGATGCGATTGCGATCGTGACGGAATGGAACGAGTTCCGAAACCCTGACTTTGACTACATCAAGTTGAAAATGAAGTCTCCGGTCATTTTCGACGGACGCAATCTTTATGACCGCCAAAAAATGGCGGCACGAGGCTTCCTTTACAGTGGAGTCGGCCTCAGTGCATTGCCACCGGCGGATGTTCCGAAGTCGTAGGGCCAATGTGTGATGGCGACCAACGATCGTCGCTCAACGAAAACCAAATAGAAACAGCCGACAGGGATTCCCCCCTGCCGGCTGTTTTTGAGTTCAGGCTTCGTTTGAAGACGTTCTGTCGTTAGTCAGTCCGCCACGAATGCTAGTGCTCTGTCAAGGCTCAATTTTCGGGTACGACGGACTTCCAGTCCGTCGACAAAGGTTACCGCCGACGGACTGGAAGTCCGTCGTACAAATACAATTCAACCCCAACGTTAAAGGTTGACAGAGCACTAGTTGCGAGCTTTGGGCTTATCAGCCGTTGAGTCTCGCTTGGCTCCTGTCTTTGGCGCAGCCACTTCGGCTTCGGCTTCAGTCGTTGGAGTCGCTTCCAGCTTTTTGCCCTGGATTAAAGCATCAACGGCGTATTCAAGATTCGACGTGGTGATTCCGCCCTCAACAAGACCTTCCTTGTTGACAATGAACATGGTTGGAACTGATACGATACCATAGCTGAAGTCGCCGGGCTGCTGGCCTTCAGACTTGGGAGCTTCACGCAGGCTTTGCCATGTGATCCCGTTCTGCTTCAAATAAGCCGTTACTGATGGCAAATCCGTGTCCATGTTCACACCCAGAATCTCGAAGCCTGCCTTCTGGTGCTTGGCGTAGACTTCTGAAATCGTCTTCAGATCATCGGTAAACGGCTGAGCATAAGATGCCCAGAAGACAACCAGCAACACTTTGCCCTTGTACTGCGA
>CAMAXD010000290.1 GCA_945861975.1 Candidatus Kuenenia stuttgartensis
CCACACAAGAAAGAGATTCTCGCCTTGGCACAAGAAGGAGGCAGACGCGAAGCACTTACAAAGACGACCATTCAGAAATTTCAGAACTTGCTCCCAGATTCAGAGATAAAATGAAGGTTTGGAACGATCGGAGAAGGAATCTTTGAGCAGAGAGAGAGATCCTGTTAGAGAAAGAACCTGAATCTCCGCACAACTCGTGAGCTTCTGCTCCCCAAGCTGATCTCCGGCCAACTGGACGTGGAAGATCTCGATATCGACGTGGGTATGACGGTTGACGAAATCAAAAAGATCGCTGCGGGTTGACCGAATGTTTCTTATGGATTTTATGGCAAATCGGGCACAGTGAGCGTTAGAATGGTGTCTTGACCGCGTTGTTCTGTACGAAAGTTGAGACGATGATTTTCACTAATCACGATGAACTGCAAAAAGTGATTGCCAGTGTTGCCGATTGGCCCGCACATGATCGCATTACGCTGGCCAGAAAGATTTTGGAAACGGTCGAAGAGACAACAGCGCCTGCCACATGTGGGCTTCGGGGCGAAGAGGTTATTAAACTGCTGCAGATCCCTCAGCCACCTCCTGACGACGACGAATGCGATCGGATTGTTTTGGAGGAACGCCTGCGAAAGCATGGCCCATGAAAGTGCTGCTGGATCTCAACGTGGTTCTGGATGTCATTCTGAATCGGCGACCATTTCTCGCTGACTCGCTGGCCGTCTGGAATGCTCAGCAGTCAGGTGAGTTCGAAGGGTTTCTCGCCGCTACGGAATTCACAAATCTGTTCTACATTGTGGAGCGACTTACAGGGAATTCAAAAGCACGTTCGGCAGTTGGTGTGTGTCTGAATGCGTTTACAGTTGTCGCCGTTGATCGCACAGTCCTGCACGCAACAGAATCATTATCAGGCACCGACTTTGAAGACAATGTCTGCATCGCGTGTGCGAGGTCCGTTGCTGCCGATTGGATCGTCACCCGAGACACAACAGGGTTTGCTCAAAGCTCTGTTCCCGCGATTACCCCTGCAGATTTGATGAAACTGCTGAAGAAATAGCCTGCTCCTACATGGACTCGGTGCCAATGAACGAATATCCCGAAGACACACTCGTCGAACAGCCGACGATCGAACTGTTTTCGGAACTCGAATATGAAACAGCGAACTGCTTCTACGAAAAGATCGGCACTTCTGGTTCGACGCTTGGCAGAGAGACGACCGCAGAGGTGATCCTCCTTCCGAAACTGCGAAGTGCCCTGTGGAAACTGAATCCCGATCTGGACAGCGATGCCATTAGCCTTGCCATTGAAGCACTGGCCCGTGATCGAAGTGCGATGAGTCTGGTGCAGGCGAATCGGGAAGTTTACAAGCTGCTCAAAGATGGCGTGAAAGTCTCGTTTCAGAATAACGAAGGCGAAGAAACGGATGAAACTGTTCGCGTCATCGATTGAAACAATCCGGGGAACAACGATTTCTTTCGGGCGGCACAGTTGTGGGTATCCGGCAGTGTTTACAAACGTCGGGCAGATCTTGTTGGCTTCGTGAATAGCCTGCTGCTGATCTTCATCGAACTCAAGAAGAGTCACGGCAGGATTGAGCACGCCTACAGGCACAATCTGAAAGACAACAAGAAAACCGTTCCTCAACTGTTCTGCTACAACGCCCCGATTATTCTGCCCAACGGGGCTCAGGCAAAAGTGGGCAGCATGACTGCCGGTTGGGAGCATTTCGCAGATTGGAAACGCATCAACGCTGAAGACGAGACAGGCGTGATCTCGCTGGAGACTCTGATCCGGGGTGTCTGTGAAAAGAATCGCCTGATGGATCTGGTTGAAAACTTCACCTGGTTTGAAGATGCCAAGGGCGGTTTGGTCAAGATCACAGTTAAGAACCACCAGTTTCTGGGCGTGAATAACGCCGTGGATGGCGCAATGTCGTCAAAACGTTCCTGAGTAACACTCGTATATGCCTTCATGGAGTTTACTTCACATCGCCTTTCTTAGCAGATGGCAGTCCACGCACCGCGACGCTCACGACCGAAGTGATCAACGCAATTTGCCATGCGTGCGTCGGTCCGACGCGCCGGAATTGTGACTAAAGCAGATTGCGACAGTGTATAACGCGACTACAATCGGTCTGACCGGAGTGAGTTGGTGCGGCAAGGCCGGGGAGAGGATAGCAAACCGGTTTTTGACCGTAGCCAGAGCACCGCAACAGCTTTATTTCTATCAGGCTCAGCTCCAATACATGAAAGATTGGATGGCTTTAAAGCCGAGCCGACGCTGCCATCGAAACCGACGCCCTCACCCTGATGAATTATGATTGTGATAAGAACTTGAGTCGTGCGGACAATTTTTATCGTAGACCAGATCGTGCGAGTCCATGAACAGTTGGCGGAGCGATATTCCCCAGGCATCCTGACCACCTCAAGTATGATCACATACATCGAGAGGGAAGCGTCGCAGGAGTTGGTCGGGAGATTGCAGTAAGTCAGTCTTCACCTCGGTTTATTAACAACGTCACGAAAGGTGTTTGCGGTTCATCTGCGGCACTGCAAAAGACGGAGAATGCTTGTGCGTCACATCAATTGTGTGCGTGATTCCGCTCACAACCAACGGCGGCGTGCGATCTATTCAGACAATAACAGGAATAATGGCATTGTTCGAAGAACGCGAGGAGTTAGGGCTGCGGCGGTATCGAAGCAGGCCTGATCGCTTCCTGTTATCGGCCCCTTGACCTGCGTTGTCGCGGTGTCACGCGAGTTGTCGGCGCATCATTTGCAGCAGGTACACTGGACAGGCAAATTGAGATGTAGCCGATGACATTCAGGGGCAATCGAATGATCAAGTATCTATCTCGACTTCGTCGAGCGTTGCGAAGTCAGCACTCAAACTCGCGATCTCGGGCTGACGGATTCCCTGAGACCAGCCTTAGCAGTGAGGTCCTGGAATCTCGACTTCTGCTATCGGCCATAGTGGGGACCGTCTACGACGATGTCAATTTTAATGGCGTATTAGACAATGGAGAAAACGGGCTGGCCAACTGGATCGTTTACCTGGATCTGGATAACAGTGGCACTCGCAACAACAAAGCGGATGGAACTCCTGAGCCGTCTGCCAGAACCAACGTTGATGGTGACTACACAATCAACGGTGTCTTGCCGGGCAGCTACCGCGTCGCTGAAGTGGTCAAAGCAGGCTGGACGCCTACCACTCCAGCTTCGAAAGACGTCAAGGTCACAAGTACAGCAGACAGCGTCGCCAACTTTTTCAATTTTGCCGGCGGAAGCATTGTTGGTACGGTCTGGAATGACTTGAATGCAGACGGCATTCGCGGAGCGGGAGGATCACCGGGGACATTTTCTGATCCTGGTCTGGCTGGCTGGACTGTTTTTCTCGACATCAACAACAACAGCTCAATTGATCCAGCGGAACCCACGACGCTGACCAACGCTTCCGGTCGATATTCTTTTTCCAACGTCCCAGCCGGTGACTACGAAGTCACCGAGGTGCAGCCGGCAGGCTGGGATGTGTCGCCGACATTTGACATCAAGCAGACAGCGACCGTCGCAGCGTTAACGTCCGTCTCGCAGGACTTCGCGAATTTTTCACTTGTCAATGGTGCTATTCACGGGACTGTCTGGAATGACATGAATGCCGATGGAGTTCGACAAACGAATTTTTCCACTGGTGCGTTCACGGAGCCGGGACTTGCCGACTGGACGATCTTTCTTGACCTGAATGGCAATCACAGTCTCGACGTTTCCGAGTCGTCTACAACAACGGACTCAAACGGCATCTACTCTTTTATTAGCTTGCCAGCGGGTGATTATGAAGTCACCGAGGTTTTGCCGGCAGGTTGGAATCCTTCAGAAACGTTCGATATCTGGCAGACGGTCTCGGTCGTGGCAGGGGAAAGTACGGCAGCCCGGGATTTTGCCAACTTCACGGTATTGAATGGCTCTATTCGCGGGTCGATCTGGAATGACATCAATCGCGATGGCGTGAGAAATCAGAATCTCTCGGGAGCGTTCATGGATCCAGGCCTCGGAGGCTGGTCTGTCTACCTCGACCTGAATCGAAACAACGTCTTCGACCCATCCGAGCCAACAGCTCTTACGGATCTGACGGGCGCCTATTACTTTCATAACTTGCAAGTTGGTGACTACCACGTGATCGAGATTATTCCTTCCGGATGGGAGACGGCACCGACGTTCGGTGATAACCAAACCGTGACGGTGTTTTCCGGAGCTGAAGCTCTGGCTCTGGATTTTGCGAATTTTAATCTCGCCGCCACCTCACCAGGCTCCGTCAGAGGCATCGTGTGGAATGATTTGAACGGTAACGGCATCCTCGATAATGCTCCGGTCGTCGAGCCTGGTTTGAGTGGTTGGAAAGTGTTTATAGACCTTAACTCCAACGGTGTACTGGATGGAACTGAGCCGCAGGCCACGACAGCTGCGAATGGCTCCTACACGATTTCCAGCGTTCAGCCAGGAACAATCAGAATTGTGGAAATTCTCCCCGCGGGATGGCATGCCACGGGGCCGATCACCGGCAAGCGATCGCTGACACTTCGCAACGGAGAAAATGCTGTTGCGCAGACGTTCGGAAATCAGCAGCTGCAGAATTCCTCTATCAGCGGTGTTGTTTTTGCCGACACAGACAAAAACAGCTTGCACAATGCCACAGAAAAAGGATTGGCGGGCATCACCATTTACGTTGACCTGAACAACAACGCCGCTCTTGATCTTAACGAACCTCGCACGTTGTCATCAGAAGACCTCTATTTCACGCCGACGCTGAATGAGGCGGGCAGTTTTAGTTTTTCACACCTGGCGATTGGCACCTATACCCTGCGACAGATCATTCCGGCCGTACTGAGTTCCACGCCGGCGATCCAACTCTCACGCAACGTTACGATTGCCGCGGCAGAGAATCGAATCGGCGTCGATTTTGCCGATGTGTTTCGTCCCAATGAGATTCACGGCGTCAAGTTTGCGGACACCAACAACAACCACTTAAAGGATGCTGGTGAAACCGGGATCGCGGGAACTTCTATCTTTCTGGACCTCAATCGCAATGACTTCTTCGACGCTGGCGAGACAGGAACGACAACTCTGGCCGATGGTTCTTATTCATTCACCAACCTGAGTCCCGGCGCGTACGTTGTACGAGAAGTAGATACATCCGGGTTCGCTCAAACGTATCCGACGACTGTGGGAGGCATCTTATGGCCTGTCGGGACAAGCAATCCATCGCAAGGAAACGTCGGCCCGTTGAGTATTACCACTTCGCTGGCCGCTGGACAGACTCATCGTGAAACTGTCAGCCTGACACTCCCCTCCACTGGGGCTCTGACTAACGCCGTCGATGTGTTCCTGTTGTTCGACGACACTGGTAGTTTCGTCAACAACAGTCCTGTCATTCGATCGGCTTTCCCCACAATCATTTCACAGCTACAGGCATCACTGACGGGAGTTGATCTAGCGTTTGGTGTAGGGCGATTTGAGGATTACGCCAATTTTGCCTACGAATACTCCACAGGGCGTCCGTTCGTTCTGAACCAGCCAATGGTAGCAGCCAGCACGCCTGGCTACCTGACGGCAATCCAGGCGGCGTTGAACCGCACGACCCCGGGGTACGGCGGAGATCAGCCGGAAACCGATATTGAAGCCCTCTATCAGTTAGTCACAGGAGCGGGGTTTGATGGAAATAATAATGGTTCAGTGTTGGACAGCGGTCCCGCCGGACTGAGTACGACACAACTTTCGCCTGACAAGAGTGGTGACGTACCTTCGTTCGCATCATTTACATCAGATGCGCCTGCGTCCGTATTGCCTCCAGCCGGTAACATCGGCGGTGCCGGATTTCGAGCCGGCGCGCTGCCGGTCATTCTGCTGGCGACCGATACGGGCTTTGCATATCAGCCCAAAGGAGAAACATCGGTCAATGGGCTGGGTGGTCTTTCCCTGCCAGTCAGTGCATTCACTCAGACATCACGTGCTTCGACACCATTCAATTCCGGAGCCGGGATTCAGGAGACCATCACCGGCCTCAATGCTCTGGGGGCTCTGGTAATCGGTTTAGGAACAAATACTCAGGCCAACGTTGACCCGCGTCAGGGGCTGGAGGCCATCTCTAAACTGACTGGAGCAACCAATCAAACATTGACAACAATTGCTAACGGAACCACCGATCCGATCGCGCCAGGGGATCCAATGTACTTTCAGATCTCTACGGGATTTGCTGGCAGTGTCGCCGATGGGGTGCAGAACGCTATTCAGAATGCAGTCACCAACGTCGCCGTCAATATGACGATTAAGGCTTCCGATCCACGAGTGAAGATTATCAGTCACACGGGCATCCTGAATGGACTCACGGCAGGACAGATGGCTTCGTTCGATGTTGAATTTGTTGGCGATGGTATTCCACATCGATTTGATCTGCAGTTTGTTCGAGAAGGAACGAATGTTGTCCTCGGGTCTATTCCTGTTGTTATCGGGACACCGATTCCGGGAGACGGGTATCAGTTTGATGACCTTCAGGAAGGTGAGATCGAAGTTGAAAACCACTTTGGAGTCTCCCTTTCAGTTCCAGCACCACCGGAAATTTTCCTCTCTGCGGTTTCTATCGCAGAGAACAGGACTGCTGGAACGACGATCGGATCGTTCAGTACAACACCAACCACTGGCAATACTTATAGCTATGCTCTGGTGGCGGGTGATGGGAGCGTCGATAATGGACATTTTACGATCAGCGGCAATCGGCTGAAGGCGAATGAAAGTTTTGACTTTGAATTTCAGGGTAGCTATTCAATCCGAGTTCGCTCAACGGATCAACTGGGACAAAAACGGTACAAGGTCTTCACTATCAGTGTTCTGAACCAGCCTGAGGGCACAGCCGGAAATGACACATTTGTTTTGAGTTACTCCGGCATGGCTCCCGGCGGCACTGTGACGATCACAGTCTCTACTAACGGCGGCCCTGTCAGTAGTTTGGGGACATTCCCGCTGTTCGCTCCATTGACGCTAAGTGGTCTTGGGGGCAATGATTCCGTCTTGATCAACGGTACCGTCGGAACTGACGTGTTCACGATATCCAGTGCTGCACTCACAATAAATGCGGCCCCACTAATGCTTGATAGTATCGAAACAAAGAAGCTTGCAGGGGGCGTAGGGAATGACACCTACCGATTTGACGCCGATGCAGCCCTTGGATTGTGGACGCTGGATGAAGCGGGCGGCGGTACGGACACGGTCGATTTCACACCAACAACGACAGTGGGCCTGGTGCTGAATTTGGCAACCTCCGGAACTCAGGCAGTACATGCCACCAACCTGAGTCTGATTCTGGGCTCGGCCGTCACGATTGAAAATGCAACCGGTGGTAGCGGTGCAGACACACTGTTCGGGAACACTCTGAATAATACTCTGACTGGCGGTGCCGGTGACGACAAACTACTTGGTGCCGGTGGCAACGACGTCATGCGCGGTGGTGCCAACAACGATACCTATGTTTTTGTTCCGACCACCGTCGCCGAAGCTGATCAGGTGACAGAGAATGCCAATGAAGGCATCGACACGCTGAACTTTGGCTCTCTGACGACCAGTGTCGTGGTGAATCTCGGATCAACATCGATTCAGACGGTGAATTTGAATCGCACTTTGAGGCTGAATTCCGCTGTGGTATTCGAGAATCTTGACGGTGGTAGCGGTG
>CAMAXD010000291.1 GCA_945861975.1 Candidatus Kuenenia stuttgartensis
ACGGAATTTGAAGCAATCGTTCGCAAAGCCGATGAAGTGACTCCGGTTGACATTACGATTGTTCCAGGAGCGTTCGCTGGCAGCGATCACCTGCCGTTTTATCAGAAGAATATTCCTGTGATGTTTTGTTTCACCGGAATGACCGACATCTATCACACACCGGATGATGACTCCAGCACGCTGAATATCGAAGGCGCGGTCACGGTGATTGATTATTCCGAACAACTGCTGCGGGGGATTGACTCGCTCGAAACACGTCCGACGTTTGCAGAAGGTGGGCGAGCCAGTCGCCGCCCAGCCGTCGGTCGCACTCCGTTTCTTGGTATCCAGCCAAATATCACGGCCAGCGGCGATGACGGAATTGTGATTCGCGGCGTGCGGCCGGATTCTCCGGCATCCATGGCCGGTCTGCAAACCGGCGATGTGGTCACGACGATCAATGACGAAGACGTCAAAGGTTATCAGACGCTGGTAGAAAAGCTGACCGACTCCAAAGCTGGCGATGTACTCAAGCTGAAGGTCCAGCGAGGAGCTGAACTACTGGACGTCGAAGTCACACTGGGCGAAGCACGTCGCTGATGTCCATGAATTCTTCGCCGCTTCCTGAGAATCAGCCGCTAATCCGTATCCGCGGCGCGCGGACTCATAATCTTCGCAATGTGGATGTCGATCTGCCCGCTGGCAAGCTGATCGTCATGACCGGTGTCAGCGGTTCCGGGAAAAGTTCGCTGGCCTTTGATACGCTGTTTGCGGAAGGGCAACGACGTTACCTGGAGAGCGTCTCCGTTCAAACTCGGACGCTGCTAAGGCAACTTCCTCGGCCCGACGTCGACGAGATCACGGGGCTCGCGCCGACGATCAGTGTGGACCAGCGCGTTTCCGCGGTGCCGGCTCGCAGTACGCTGGCGGTGACAACGGAGATCTACGACTTTCTGAGATTGCTCTACGCCCGCGCCGGGACTGCTCATTGTACAGGATGCAGGAAGCCAGTTCAGAGGCAGTCGATCGATCAGATTCTGCAGCAGGTTCTGCAACTGCCCGAACGAACTCGGTTGATGATCATGTCGCCCATGGTGCGCGGGCGGCGCGGTGCTCATAAGGAGATTCTGGAGCGAATCGCCCGGAATGGCTTTGTCAGAGCGAGGATCGATGGGGAAGTCGTCGACATCGCCGAGACCAAACCACTGGCCGCCGGGAAAGCTCATACGATTGAAGCCATCGTTGATCGCATCGTTATTAAAGAAGGCATTGAATCACGTCTCCGCGAATCTGTAGAGCTGGCGTGCCGGGAAAGCGATGGCACATGCGTGATCAGCCATGAGGTGAACGGAGCGTGGAATGAGAAATTGTATAGTACTCGATTCTGTTGCCCGGAATGTGATCTGAACTTCCCTACGCCTGAGCCGCGGAGCTTCAGTTTTAGTTCGCCCTGGGGGGCGTGTCAGCAGTGTTCAGGCCTCGGTGTTCAGGGAGTCGTTGATCTGGATTCAGAAATCGCCATCTTCCAGCAGAAGGCGTGCGACGCCTGTGAGGGATCTCGCCTTCAGCCATTTGCGAGGCGAGTAACTTTTCTGGGACGGACAATTGCTCAGTTCACGCAACAAAGCGTCGACGCCGCGCTGACAATCATGGAATCGTGGTTGCGAGTTCTTCGGAGTACACCGTCCGATGATCCGGGACTCTTCGATGATTTGGCCGTATTAACTCAGGAGCAACGACTGGTCGCCGAGCGGACGCTGCCGGATATTCAGGCGAGGCTGAAATGTCTGAGTGATGTCGGCATCGGCTATCTGGGGCTCAATCGTCCTACGCGAACATTGTCCGGTGGTGAGTTCCAGAGAGCGCGGCTGGCGGCGTCACTGTCGTCTCAACTTCACGGTGCCCATTTTGTGCTGGATGAACCCACGGCTGGACTTCATCCCCGGGATACTCAGCGTTTGCTGAAGACGCTGTTTGATCTGCGCGATGCTGGCGGAACCGTGATCGTTGTTGAACACGATGGCGAGATTATGCGAGCCGCCGACTGGCTGGTTGATCTCGGCCCCGGTGCTGGAGCTGATGGCGGACGACTGCTGTTCTCCGGAACCCCGTCTGATGCCGAGAAGTTCGCGGAGTCTCCAACGGGCGATTATCTTCGTCGGTCAACTGCGGAACGAGCAGCATCTGAGTTGAATCAATCGCAGTCGAATCCAAAGACCGGCGCGAAGACTCGCAGGAAGGTTGTCGTCGAAGTGGCAGCTCAGAGCGAAGTGGCAGAGAAACTCACAATTCTCAACGCTCACCTCCACAATCTCCGCCATGTCACAGTCGACATTCCTTTACGAAAACTAGTCTGCGTCACTGGTGTCAGTGGGTCTGGCAAGAGTTCGCTGGTTTTTGGAACGTTGTTGCCTGTTGTCTCTGCTGCCATCCTGCGTAAACGCGATGTTGCTCTTGTGGCTGCCGATGCGCGGTGTGATGGCGTGAGCGGCGTGGAGCAGATTCAGCGAGTCCTCTCCCTTGATCAGGCTCCGCTGGGCCGGTCTGCTCGATCGTGTATCGCGACGTTGTGTGGCATGTGGGACGAAGTGCGGCGGCTGTTCGCGAAGATTCGGGAAAGTCGTTCACGGGGACTGAACGCCAGGCATTTCAGCTTTAACTCCGGCGAAGGACGCTGCCCGGAATGCAGGGGAATCGGCGTTCGCAATGTCCGCATGAGTTTTCTGCCGGATGCTGTCGTGCCATGTGCTGTCTGTCATGGTCTTCGTTTCAGCAAGGCCATTTGCAGCATTCGATTTCGCAATAAGTCTGTGGCTGACGTGTTGCAGATGCGCGTTGATGAAGCGACAGAATTCTTTTCTGAGTTCTCGCGTCTGCACGCGATCCTGTCGGCATTCAACAGTGTTGGACTGGGATATGTCACGCTCGGTCAGCCGTCCAACACGTTTTCCGGCGGAGAAGCACAGCGTGCCAAGCTGGCCTCTGAGCTGGCGACGCCAGCAAACGATCACACGTTGTATGTTCTTGATGAGCCCACCAGTGGACTTCATCCGGCCGATGTTGAGCGCCTGATGACTCACCTCCGGACGCTGGTCATTGCCGGTCACAGTGTCATCGTGATTGAACATCAACTGGACGTGATTCGGCAAGCGGATTGGCTGATCGACATCGGCCCTGATAGTGCGGAACAAGGCGGTGAAGTGGTCTATTCAGGACCCCCTCTGCCAATCATCGCATGCGACCGCAGCGAAACCGCCAGGTCATTGCGACAGCGATGATGGCCATTTTTTTGCTACAGACAAATGAAACCGCTCAACAAACGAAACAGGGCTGACCATCCAAGAGATGAGATCAGCCCTGCAGTTTACGGACGTAAGATTTAGTTCGCACTGATATCGGTCAATGGTGTGCCTGCGTTCGCTAACGCGAACTTGTCACACCCTACGAATCGCACGCGTTGTTGTAGGGTGTGACAACTGAGCCTCAGCGAAGGCAGGCTCACCGATTGAGCTGCCACTGGCTCGCGATCAATCTCAAACCCATGGAGCGCGGTAAACGCGATCAGTCATGGCTTGGGCTTCGGCGTCGCCAGGACAGGATTCGGTGATCGGATCCCACTTGATCGGGCGACCGAGTCGCGCGACGAAGTTACCGAGATGACAAACCGTGGCAGATCGATGACCGATCTCCACGTCGCAAATCGGCAGTTCACGGCTCTGCATGCAGTCGAGGAAATTCCTGGTGTGGTCGGTGCTGCGATATAACTGAGTCAACTCAGGGGCATCCAGCGGCGTCGTGGCAAGATCAACCGGATCGGTGACCAGTTTGCCTCGATTCACAGTTACGGTTCCTTTCGTTCCTACGAAAACGGTCCCCTCCTTGATATCGCTCTGCCCCTGCCCCAGAGTGATCCTGATGCCATTGGCATAGGTATAAACCAGACGGCATTTCTCAGTCACTTCATGAAACATCTGCGGATGAAATTCGGCGGTGCCTTCGACAGCGACCGGGCCACTGTTGTCCATGCCGAGTCCCCATTGAGCAATATCAAGGTGATGAGCACCGAAGTTTGTCATCTGACCGCCCGAATAATCCCACCAGAAGCGGAAGTTGTAGTGCACTCGCTTGCTGTGATAAGGTTTCATCGGAGCCGGGCCAAGCCACATATCGTAGTTGAGTTCTGCGGGTACGGGTTCAACCGGACCAATCGAGCCCGGATGATTCGGGTCCGGAATTCCGACGAAGACTTCTTTAACCTCACCAATAACTCCATTACGAACCAGCATGCAGGCTTGCCAGAATTCTCTCGAGGAACGCTGTTGTGATCCCGTCTGCACGATCCGTTTATGTTCGCGAGCGGCATTAACCATGCGACGCCCTTCGGCAATGGTCAGCGAAAGCGGCTTTTCACAGTACACGTCTTTACCAGCCGAACATGCTTCGATCGTCATTTTGGCATGCCAATGATCGGGCGTCGTGATCACAACGGCATCGATGCCTTTTTCCTCCAGCAACCGTCGATAATCGCCATAAGTTTTCGGCGCTGGGCTTTTCTCCGCGACGATTGCGACACCGTCCGCTGCCACCTTGGAATCAACGTCGCAGATCCCCACGATATCCACGCCGGCAGCAAGAAAACGCTTCACATTTCCTGCCCCCTGATTTCTCACTCCGATCGCTGCGATGGCAATGCGATCGTTAGCGCCGAAGACGCGACGAGGCAGAATCATGGGGGCCGCGAATGTCGCGAGAGCACAGGCTGATTGTCGAAGAAATGAACGGCGATTCGTCTGCGTCATGAAATGGCCCCGGAGAGACGTTTCCGTCTGCCTCTGTATGAAGTGACAAAAATCAGCACGACGTGAACAGTCTGTCTATGAAGTCGTTTCTGTGAGCCAAAGTCATCCGTCGTTCTACAGAGACGTCAGCAAAGAATCGCCTGCGTTGAACCAGTCTAACAAACTGCCACGAGCAGAGTAATGTTTCATATAGCAATCGACTACAAGCAACAAGCAACAAGCGCCATCGCAGAAAAAACTCGGCTCACCATCAACAGACTGTCGCTGCCAGAACGTTACTTTTTTCTTGGAACTGAAGGACCGGGATTCTCCGTCGACAGGAACGCAAGTCCAGTGGGTACTCCTGGATGCAGCCGGGCTCCGAATTCGGGAAGGCATATTCCTGCCTCGGAGAGCCTCAGCAGCTCGTCAGACGTTCGAGCAGGTTCGATCAACTGCAGAGATGCCGCATTCGACTGGAATAACGTGAGCGAAATCTTCGCAAGAACTCCAGCGGATGCAGTCAGGCGGTGACTAATAAACAATTCCTCTGTCGAGGTGACCACGTTGATCTTTCGATTGATTCGATCGATCAGCAATTCGTTTGGCGATTCATCAACCGGTTCCGCATCGGAGACGATTACCCAGATACCGTCACTCGTTCCCATCGCGAGACAAGGTTGTTCTGAATTGATGCGAGCCAGTTCTGCCGCGTCTTCGCTGGCCGTGGGTTCTGCACCAATAAACTGAAACTGGAACTCCGATCCCAGCAGTTCGCGAAGCTGCTCAGCTGACATCGGCGAAGGCAGGTTTCGCGAAAGAAGATGCGGCAGAAATTCGATGCCAAGGTCGTCAGCCGGAATCAGGCAGGCGAGCACGGAACGAGAAGCATCATTAGGATCCAAAGTTCTCGCACGATCCGGGTCCGCTTTTGCTGCGAGATATTCTTCGTATCCACCGATGATAAAAAGAGAGTAATTTGCAAACCGTCGTTGCAGTTCGGAGCATAGCGTCGGATTAGTCAACGGCCACACGCGTTGCCGAACACCATCGTCGCCGTGACATTCAACAGGTGGCACTTGGCGCACAACAAGTTCCAGATGATCCGATAACGATCGAAGGTCTGAGTCTGCTCCGGTTGTATCCGCCATTAAGGCCAGGATCGGGACGAGGCTGGCATGACAAACTTTGCGAAGCGCGCTTTGATCGGCAACGCGTTGAGGATCCGCGCTGACGATAGTTGGAACAACCGAGTCTGGCACGTTACTGTCGGGCAACTGCAGCCGCGCGATGACGCTCCACCGAGTGCGCTCGTCCCCGGAAGACCTGAACGTCGTCTCGATGATATAAAAAGCCGCATCGTGTTCACGGAGCAGAATGCCTTCTCGCTTCCACAAACGCCAGAAATCATCGGCTCGCGTGCAGCGGTCAGCAGCCGATCTGTCACCCGGCTCTTCGCGATTCAACACCATCCGAACAGCGTTGCAGGGATGCTGGCGATAGAGCGTTCTCTGGAGTGTTTCATCAATCAGGCTATTAGCGGGAGCGATCACTTCCGACAACGCGCCGACCTGGCTCAAGTCGAATCTCCAGCCGGCGAAGGGCAGAATTTGTACCATGTAAAACGGATCACCTTTGATGAATGAAATCTCGCGCAGCAATATTTACGTGCGGGAGTGTAGCAGGAACAAATCGCGTCAGAAACCAGTCGCCGGAACCCGCACGCGGCTCGACTCTCTTTTACTTGGCCGCAGCTCCGAAGGACGCAATATCACTCTGTGCAGTGCATTTGCGGTCGAGATGTGTGTAGCCGCCGTCGACGAAGATGATTTGTCCGGTCGTATGGCTGGAGCACGGCGATGCCAGAAACACGGCCATGTTCGCCAGTTCTTCGATCGTGGTGAATCGTCTCTCAAACGGGATTAAACGCTCCATTTCAGCTTTGGCCCCAGCCGGATCCGGCATTGCTGCGAGGCACTTTTCGTACAGCGGAGTCCACGTTTCAGCGGGCAGCACCGCGTTGACTCGAATCCCATGCGGGGCGAGTTCAACCGCCCATTCGCGGGTCAACCCATTGATGCCGCCCTTCGACGCCGCATAGCCCGAGGTTCCTCCCTGACCAGTTTCGCAAACCTTGGATCCAATGTTGATGATGACGCCTCGCGATTTTTTCAGAGCCTCCAGTGAGTAGTGGGCCATGGCATAGACATGAATCAGATTTCGTCGCAGCGAATCGACGAAAGCGTCGACTCCTGCGTCAAGGCCTACTCCGTCATTGACACCAGCGTTGTTGATCAGAATATCGATGCGGCCGAAACGCTGCAGAGTCTGCTCCACGGCATTCCTGCAGGCGCTCACATCTGCCAGATCACCTTGAATAAAGAAGCATTCAAGGCCCTGTGCGGCATACTCACTTTCCAGTGCACGCCCCTCGGCTTCACTGCGATTCACATTGGCAACTCGAGCTCCCTCGGCGATCAGGCAACGGACAATTCCCAGCCCAATACCTTTGGATCCGCCAGTGACGAGTGCGACTTTGCCGTCCAGTCCAAGTTTCATAGGTCTTTGTCCATCAGTATTCGATTGAGGAGTCAGAACAACTTCGCGACGCAACAAAAGTCGAGATTCGTCCTCGTGTGGTCCGGATTCTGGCGTGATTCGCAGGGAAGTGGTACCGAGATTTTCTGGATCGCACTGGTTTTCGCAGTTGATGCAATTCTTGGCTTCTCTCATGATTCACTGCGCAACTCAGCAGTAGAACACACCGCACAGTGCGTAACGCCTACAGATTCAGGATGGAATTCAATGACCGCTCCATCAGACCAGGCCCATGACAAAACCTCCAACTGGCTGAGGATCCTGCTGACGATCGTTTGCCTCGTGTTCTTTTGCGGTGGCTGCGTAGTTGGATTGATGGCCTATCGAGG
>CAMAXD010000292.1 GCA_945861975.1 Candidatus Kuenenia stuttgartensis
GTAAATTTAGTCCTAGTGCGCAGTCAAGGCCCAATTTTCGGGTACGACGGACTTCCCGTCCGTCGACAAAGGGTACCGCCGACGGACTGGAAGTCCGTCGTACAAATACAATTCAACCCCAACTTCAAAGGTTGACAGCGCACTAGAGAGAGCTGTTTGAAATCGCAGTCCACAGCAGGCTGTGGACGGGAAAGCGGCAGCCGGCTGCAGCAGTCCAAAGGGGCACAAACGCAAACGCCTCCGAGGTTGACTCGAAGGCGTGGCGATGATCGCTGAGTACTGTTGACGCGATGCGTCACAGAGCTCGATCTGATTCCCTTAGGATCGCATTCCTCGACCGCCAGGCTTGCGAGCCGGACGGTTCGGGCGGAATGGGCGATCAGGGCGTCCACCAGAGGATGATCCACCAGACGACGATCCGCCAGACGACGATCCGCCAGACGACGATCCGCCAGAGCGTGCTGCGTCAGCTTTTGCAATCTTCAACTGCCGACCAGAGACCCAGACCTTCTGCAGAGCAAAGAAGACTTCCTGCGGCATGTTCTGAGGCAAGTCCACGGTGCTGAAGTCTTCAAAGATTTCAATGCGTCCAATCTGAGCACTATCAATCCCGGCCTCATTCGCAATGGCACCGACGATATTTCCAGGCTTCACCTGATGCGTATGGCCGACTTCGATGCGGAAGGTTTCCATGTTCTCGTCGCCTTGGCGAGGAGCCCGAGGTCCACGATCATCACGGAAGTTCCGTTCCGGTCGAAAGGAGTTATCGCCGGGCCCCTGATCGTTTCGGAATCCGCGATCACCGGGAGCACGTTCATACCGTGGACCGTTGGACGAGAAGCCATCCCGTCGTTGCCCACGGAACCCGTCATCTCGTGGTCCGCGTTCGTCGCGGCGACGAGGTTCAAAGAAAGTTTCCTGCTTCAGTTCTTCCTTCAGCAACAGCGGGTTACCACTGTTGGCCATAATGGCCAAAGCGCCGATGATCTTCTCGACCGACATCTCGGGATTCTCCCGGCGAAACTGATCGACGATAGAACCCATCGCATCCGCCAGTGGATGAGACATGTTCTCGACAATCTGACCATGGAATCGTGAGACTCGGTTCTTGTTGATCTGCCGGTTCGTCGGCAGATCCATCGGTTCGATCTTCTGTCGAGTTGCATACTCCAGGCTCTTCAGCATGCGCTGAGCCTTCGGGTGAATGAACAGAATCGCTTCACCACTGCGCCCAGCTCGGCCTGTTCGACCAATCCGATGCACATAAGCTTCGCTGTCACCCGGCACATCGTAGTTGATCACGTGGCTGATACGCTGCACGTCCAGACCTCGAGCCGCCACGTCGGTGGCCACCACGATATCCAGCTTGCCCCCCTTGAAGTGTTCAATAATTCGTTCGCGCTGGGCCTGCGCGATGTCGCCATTCAGAGCGGCTGCTCGGTAACCGCGAGAACTGAGGTACTCACACAGTGGTTCTGTCGTCGACTTCAGTTTGACGAAAATGATCACGCCATCGATCGGTTCTGCTTCGAGAACTCGGCCCAGAGCGGCTTCCTTCTGATACTGACCGACGACTACAAAACGCTGACGAATCGTGTCGGCGGTTGCAGTCTTCTGGCGAATCGTGACTTCGGCGGGATTCTTCAGATGCTGTTGAGCAATTCGGCGAATCGGTTCCGGCATCGTGGCTGAGAACAAAGCAATCTGGCGTTGTTCCGGAAGCTGAGTGAGCACCCATTCCACGCTTTCCGCAAAACCCATGCGGAGCATTTCATCGGCTTCGTCCAGCACCAGACACTTCAGTTTGCCGAGGTTCAGCGAGCCGCGATTCATGTGGTCCATGACTCGGCCCGGGGTGCCCACGACAACATGCACGCCACGCTTCAGTTGCGAAAGCTGAGGCTGATAGGCGGCACCACCATAGATCGCGACGACTCGCAACTGAGTCATCTTTGCCGCGTACTTTTCGAACGCAGCGGCCACCTGAATCGCAAGTTCTCGCGTTGGTACGAGCACCAGGACCTGAGGCTGCTTCAGTTCGAGTTCAATCCGCTGCAGCAGCGGCAGCGCGAAGGCTCCGGTTTTTCCGGAACCCGTCTGAGCCTGACCGACCATGTCACGACCTTCCAGAAGCAGCTTAATCGTCTGCTCCTGGATCGGCGTGGGGTTTGTGTAACCGGACGCTTCAATAGCGGCCATCAATGGCGCGCACAGTCCCAGCTTGCGAAACCCATTCTCGGGCTCCGGCTTTACCATCACTTCCACTTCTTCAACGATCGTATCTTCTGCTTCAGTCATGTCTTCACATTCAACGAAAGTATCTTCTGCTTCAGTCATGTCTTCACATTCAACGAAAGTTTCTTCTGCTTCAGCCATATCTGCACATTCAACCAAAGTTTCTTCTGCTTCAGTCATGTCTGCACAGTCAACCAAAGTTTCGATTTCAAGTTCTTCAGAGTTCATATTTTCAGAGATTTCACTGACGGACATGAGAACAAATTTCCAATTCGGGATGAGAGAAATCCCCGGTGAACTGCTTTCACCGGGGCATTGCAGATTCGGGGAAGACGACTACTGATTCGTGCGAGCCGCAGGCCGCTGACGGCGCTCCGGCCGACGTTCATCGCGCGCTGGCGACTGTCGTTCTTCCGCATCAACCCCATCACCAAATCTGACACCATCGTTTCGCGAATCATTGCCGCTCGGTTGGCGAGCTGCCTGAGCTCGACCGGCAATTGGTCCGGCTTGCCCCGGACGTCCCTGAGGTGGACGACCAGACTGCTGAGGTCGTCCGGAACCCTGTGGTCGACTGCCCTGCGAAGAGCGTTCTGACTGTTGAGGTCGACCTGTCTCCTGAGACCGTGATTCCTGAGGTCTGGACGTCTGACGACGCAGATCGGAATTGGCCACTGGAGTATCCTGACGGCGAGGATCCGGACGTCGCTGACGCTCGGCTTCACGCCCCAGATCCTTTCGAGGTGGCTCGGTCCGATCACCAGCTCGCGGACTGCGAGGTTGATCGTCTCGGGCCGGAACGGGATTGCGAGGTCGATCATCGCGATCGCCTTGCGACGGGCGTTCGCCACGAGCTGCCTGCAGTGGGTGCAGACGACCTGAATGCTGTGCTGGACGCTGACCACCACGTTGCGGCCTGTCACCGCGACCCTGTCCGCGACGTGAGTCCCCGGATTCCCGCGGAGATTCTTCAACATGCTGATTCATATCGAAGCCCGGTACTTCCAGAACATCGATCTTCATGCCGATCAGCTTCTCGATGCTCTTCAGCATGCGACGCTCTTCGGAATCGCAAAGCGAAACCGCTACGCCCGTCGCTCCAGCACGACCAGATCGGCCGATACGATGCACGTAGGTTTCTTCTTCTGTGGGCATATCGTGAAGATACACGTGAGACACAAGATCCACGTCGATCCCGCGAGCAGCGATGTCTGTCGCAACAAGAATCGGAGGACGCTGGCCCTTGAACTCTTCCAGAATTCGCTGACGCTTGTTCTGGCTCTTGTTCGCGTGAATCGCTTCGGACTTAAATCCGGCCGCGACCAGATTGCGTACGATTCGGTCAGCCCCGTGCTTGGTTCGGCTGAAGACGATCGCTCGTGATGGCTTATGCTGAACCAGCAGCTCGATCAACAGACGAGTTTTCTGTTTCTGCGGCACAAAGCAAACACTCTGCTCAACCAGTTCCGTCGTCTTCTGTTTTGGTACGATCGAAATGCTGACTGGTTTGTTCAGGATGGAGTTCGCGAGATCTCGAATCTCCGGCTTCATCGTCGCTGAAAACATCAGTGTCTGGCGCTTGCGAGGCACATGCTCCAGAATTCGACGAATTGCCGGAAAGAAACCCATGTCCAGCATGCGATCCGCTTCGTCCAGGACGAGCGTGTTCAGGCCTTCCAGATGAACATAGCCCTGTTTAATCAGGTCCAGCAAACGCCCGGGTGTGGCCACAACCACATCGACGCCTTTGCGAAGAGCACTCACCTGAGGCTGTTGTCCAACTCCGCCATAAATCGTGGCGACTCGAACGGAGGCGAAGGCCCCGTAGTTCGTAAAGCTTTCGTGAATCTGAACAGCCAGTTCGCGAGTACTCGCGAGTACCAGCACGCGAATCTGGCGTGGACTGCCCTTCGCTGCCGGAGCGGCATCCATTAAACGATTAAGGATCGGTAGTGCGAAGGCTGCTGTTTTTCCGGTTCCGGTCTGAGCGATCCCAATCACATCGTGCCCTTCGAGCACTACGGGGATGGCCTCGGCCTGAATCGGAGTTGCAACAGTGTAACCTTCCTGCAATACCGCGCGCAACAAGGGCTCGGCGAGCCCGAAGTCTCTGAAATTCATT
The DNA here is from genome assembly GCA_945861975.1 of Candidatus Kuenenia stuttgartensis. GTDB lineage: Bacteria > Planctomycetota > Planctomycetia > Planctomycetales > Planctomycetaceae > SXXK01. Next base: position 4,358 of record CAMAXD010000292.1, read on the forward strand.
CTTTATCCTGGGGTAAAATGAAACATTCCCAGGACCGAATGCGAGAGACGCGACTTGCATGGTTTCGAGAAGATGGACTCTCGATGGAACCAAAAGGGCGAACTCAAGAACTATTGGAACTGGCAGTCGTCCATTGAAAAGCGAGTTCAAAACCGGAGTCTTGAGAGGCTCAGCAGCCTATGGAATCGAAACTGAATGCTTCCCTGATCAAGTCAACACCCGCGTGAAAACATCACGGCATTAAAGTGGACTCGAAAATCAGTTGTGCGGACAAGTATATCAGCAATTGTCCAAATAGACAGGTAAATCCTGGTCTTCTCTCAGATTCTGGCGGTTCTGGCGGAATTTCCCCGCGAAAAATCTGTGATTCTGAGCAACGAAAAACGGCGGAAACAGCTCAAGATCTGCTTCCGTGATCGGATCATCGCCAAAAACCGGACGTTGTCATCCTCATGTCTTTGCCGCCGAATGTCGCCATCTCGCTCCGCCGAGATGAGCCTTACTCGTGTAGTGTCTCTCAAATCCCTTCGTTTAACCCGTGGCCGACAGGCCAGGCATTTTCTGCTCCTGGCCTGTCGGCCACGGGTTAAACAAGACGAAACACTTTATTCTATTAAGATCCCATCTGATTGAGACACTACACTGGCTGCACATTGCAACTTTATGGTGCGGCAGTCAATCGGTATCGACGTGGGAATCTTTGTCAAAGGGCCTTGTGCAAGGCTCGTCTTGGCGGAGTGAGACGGCCACTTTTGAAGGCAACTTACTCCCTCGTTCGCTACTTCCGGCTTCACGCACTCAAGAAGGCAGTAGTTACATCCTCAGCCCGGAACACCCGTGGCCGAACATGTTGCGGCTGCCAGCATGGTTCCACCAATAATTGGAAGCAGGCTGCGGCTGCCATTGGTCTGAGTATCCAACTGGACAAAAACTCCGGGGTTTTCCTCCAGGGGAGTTGGCGGCAGATCTTTCGCGAGCACCGTTTCGATAAAGAAATGCAACAGATCGCGAATCTGGTTGTTTTCGATGTCCGCGACGAGTGACTCCGCTTTCTCCCGCGATCGCTCGACCAGCATCTCTGCCTTTTCAAACACGTCGCAAGCTTTGAAGATTTCTCGCAACCGATCAACTCGATTGTGATTCGTAGAACGCCCCGGCGTCTCAGACAGAATCTCCTTCAGTTCAGCTCGCTGCTGCTCATTGGCATCCTTTAGAGCCAGAGCCAAAAGTACGGTCGGTCGCAAAGCCAGAGCATCCTGACCGGCAACAAGCTTATTATCGGTATCGCCCTGCCAGTCTTTCAGGTCGTTCAACACCTGAAAGGCAACGCCCACGTGACGGCAGAACTGCGGAACCAAATCCGTTGATGCAAGCGGATGATTGGCCATGCGCAACCCGGCGTACAGGGCCGCTTCAAATGCCGGAGATGTCTTCAATGCATAGATCTGCAATGCATCCAGCGGAGTCAGATTCCAATCAGGAGACTTTTGAAATGCCATCTCCGCGCCCTGTCCGTCGCAAAGACGAATATGAGCGGTCGACATGCTGTTCAACACATCAATCGCAATCTCCGGGCTAAGTTCACGAGCCGAATGAATAAAACGGTATCCCAGCCCGAGCAGATGATCACCGATGTTGATGGCCTGCCCAACGCCGTGCTGGCGATGCAGAGTTTCACGCCCATAGCGATACTGGTCGTCGTCCTGAATATCGTCGTGAACGAGCGAAGCCTTGTGAAACGCTTCAATCGCCATAGCCACGCGAGCCACTGCATCCGGAATCACGGGCGTCGCCGCTCCGGTGGTCAATCCGCCGGTCCCCAATGCGGCATGCCACGCGGCAACCGTAATAAACGGACGAAACCGTTTTCCGCCTTTCGCCAGCCATTCGTAGGAGATGTTTTCGGTGAAGGCAATCGGTGAGTTTCGACGCGACTCATCCTTCGTGCGTACTCGTGGCGACAGTCGCTCGAAGTCGTCTTCAAAGATTTTCGCCGATGCTCGCATGAGCGGCACATAGCTGGTCGTGGGCTTTTCCGGCAGCGGCTCATATTTGTCCAGAACGTCCCAGACCCAGGCTTCATCCAGAGTTGTGTTAAGGCAGTCGCCGGAATGCAGAGGCACCGCGTAGGATGGAACCCCGGCAATCAGGATTTTATCAATCGCCTTCTCCAGCACGTTCAGGCAGGCGACTCCCAGAATCCCGTCGATGTATCCGGACACAATAATCTTCAGAACGACCGGTGAGCCTTCTGCAACCAGAACTTTATAGCCCAGTTGCTCCGCACGAACTTTATAGTCAGCAATGGAACACGCGCCGCAACGTTCGCAGTCGAGTCCAAACTGAGTGTATTCGGCCGGACAACCTTCGGCATGCTTTAAACAATGAGGCAGCAACAGCATGCGTCGATGAAACGGGATCGCCAGAAACTGCTGCTTCCAGAAAAAGTTGCCGACCATCACCATTGCAAAGCCCAGATACTTTTCTGGTAACTGCATCTGGTCCAGCAATGTTCGCCCGTGATGTTCCAGTTCGTTGTGAGTAAACGCACGGCTGCGATCCAGTGATCGAGCATACTCTTCGGCAGCGACTTTGACTTTCTCTCGCAGCTCAAGAGTATCTGGTACGGCTTTCAGGTGAGTCGTACTGCGACGCTTGCCCTTCTTCTTCACCGGGGCCGGATCATCTTCGTCGTCCACCAGTCGGTGATCTTCCGGAAAGGAAGGACGCATTGGTTCGTCATCGTCTGCGATGGAGTTGTCGACATGGGCGATTGACACAGGGAAATTCTCCGGGTGGAGCAATAGATGATTTCGGTGACGATCAGAAAAAGGATCAGGAACCAATAGAAGCAACACCTTCAGGCCATTTGGCTATTGGTTTCTGACCCCTTATTCTGTGATTTTGGTGGTGGGCTAGTTTACCAGGCGAGCGGCAGGGCGTCAGCCCTCGGAGCAATTCAAGACGCGGATCAGACACAATTCTTTCGCGGCGTTTAGAAGACCTTGACGTCCGCAGACCATGACGTCCGCCGACCATGACTCCGGGACGTCCCAGTACGGTGAACTAATCGTGTGACGGTAAGCCGCAGGCGTCGTTTCTCAATTTCGCCTACGCCTGCGGCTCGCCGTTAAACGAAAAACGCTCAATCCACACTGGGTTCGAACCGCTGTCCGTGTTGCCAGCGGTTTAACCCCGCTGCCGCAAATATGATTGGGTAAAGATCCTCAAAATACCAGAGTCGAGCAAAATAGAATCCGATCGGACTGGGCCGATCCACTGTGCCTTCATTCACCCGGGCTGCCAGCCAC
>CAMAXD010000293.1 GCA_945861975.1 Candidatus Kuenenia stuttgartensis
CTCTGAGGCCGAATTCTACTTCAGCCTGTTACTCGGCGGGGGGTACCGGAGCTGGAGTGAATTCCTCAGCAGGCTCCAGCTTTGCACTTCCGGAAGTCTCTTCTTCACCTGAAGTCTCTACTTCATCAGCGGCCTGCTGTTCAACGGCAGGTTCCGCTGGAGCCGTATCCGGGCTAACGGTTGGCAGTTCTGCGGTCCCTGTTTCATGAGAAACCTGATTGACTGTCTTCTTCTGCTGAGTCTCAATGTCTTTTGCGTCGGCCAACTGCTTCTCAAGCACTGCCGGATGCACATAGCTATGACGGTCACCCATCGATAGTGGTTTGATTTGTCGAGCGACCTTCTTCTCAAACGGCGGGTTGACTCGATTGCCCGCCAGAGTTACGCCATTGTAGACACTGCCACGAGTCAATGGGCCAACACCCATAAACCACGAGTCCTTGGCATCGCTCCGCGCGACAGCGGCTCCGGACTGCCAGACCGGAATTCCAGTGTCTCTGTGATAAGCAAACACGACAATCTTGGAAACACCCAACAGATTATTGCGCTTCCCCACAGAGATTTCTGGTATCGCCGGAACAGCCGGAACACCACCTAGCGCAGACGCGGCAACACCCAGCCCGTTACTCGAAGGAATCCCATAGGTGACTTCCATCGTGTCCGTTCCCAATGCACCCACACGAGCTTCCAGGATATAGTCAGCCTCAGTCCGACTGATTTCCATGCGGCAGCCAGTTGTCGTCAGCTTCTGGCGCAACGCACTCGCGATGTAGTCAGAACTCACGTAAACATTCGGACCTTTGTAGGTCTGCATGTACGTGGTATCCAGAAACACTTTTCTGCCAGCCAACGGCGCCAGATCCAGTTGATCAATCGCGCGGTCAACCGAATCGGAGAGCACCAACTGCTCCGTTCCGGTTTTCTGCACAGCCGCTCCGCAACCTGCTACAAGCAGCAGGAGGCTCAAGGCTACGATTAACTGGGTGATCTTGACCTGACGCACGACGGAAATCCTGCCTCCAATGGCCTGTTATGAATAAAGCGAGGACACCTTTTCTGAGTCTCGATTAAGTTGTCGCCGAACTCGTGAGAGTTCGGAGCCCTCCGAAGTCTCACGACTTCAGCGACAAGCTCGTTGAGCCAAAATTCGTTGGTCGTCCACGGCCGTAGTTTACGGCAATCCGCTCGTGACGGTCCCACCGGTCCCGGCAAAACCACGTCGCGATCAAGACTGAACTTCTCCCGGTTGCCCGCTTTCGGCAGTTTCTGCGACCGATCCCCGGATTCAACCAGTCCCCACGATCGACGCAGACGTCCTCAATTACAGCCCCAGTGGTGTACAAGCCCTCAAAACCGACCCGCCAGCAAACCCGCTCTCCAACCTCTGACCCGCAAACGCTTTAGAGCTGTCCTGCCCCCGCCGTAAGCGCGACGCACGAGACCTCGCTTTCCGTAACTCGTTGGTATCAATCCACTTGGAATGTTCATCTGGATTCTCGTTTCAACGGCGATAGGATCGTGTCATCCAGCTGAGCGAACTGTCAAAGGTAAAAGCCCGATGCCCCATGAATGCGGAATGTGGGTTGGACTTGTCCCGTTTGCTGCTTCGCTCAACTGCGAGTCGTCTGATCTGCCCAGAGGAGTACGACGGGCAGGTTTCCCTCCTTGAACGGATGCCCGTTTTTGTTGAGTGGTCTCATTGAGATCTCTCGATGCTTACCACGAGGTATTCAACGGATCTTTCCCGATTCGCCGAGCCTCCTGTTCGCGGGTGCTGCCATGACCAACCAAAGATCCCACCACAGAACAACCACAAGATCTAATCTCCGATCAGCGCGCCGTCACAAAGCTGCTGGCGTTCGTCAGTCGGTCCGCCCGGCTTCCGCGCATCAGCATCGCGGGAATGGACTGGCCATTGGTCGCGCATTCGATGCTCCGGAATTGTGGCATGAACCGCAGGCCTCAGACGACTCTTCGGCCGGTCGCGAATTACAGGTTCTGGTTCAACCCGCAGGAGATGGCTATCTGCATCCAGTAACGCCGGATGATGTGCGTGAACGAGTTCTCCAGTTGCCGGAACAGTTTCAGGCAAAGCTTGAAGTCGTGCAGTTCAGCCGCATGACTCGCAAGCGTCGACTTTTTCCCTGCTACGGACTTCAGTGGGGCTCCGCCGTTTATCTCTATCCGATCGAAGAATCACTCGCAGAATTTTACGTGCGAGCTCCTCGGCCCGCGCAGCGCATCGAGAGTGAAATGTACGGCGGTCGTTGGGTTCAGGATGGAAACATTTGGCGTCTGATCTGGACGGAAAACACGATCCGGGATTTCTATCTCAACAACGTGCTGATCCATGAGATCGGTCATATCAACGACGACCGCAACACCAGCTTCAAAAAACGTGAACAATACGCCGACTGGTTCGCCATCGAATACGGTTACCGTGCCTCTCGCTCACGGTAGCGTGCAACCTCAAATTTGTAGGGTGTGACAAGTGAGCCAAAGCGAACGCAGGCACACCGGAATGGAAACACCGTCCGGCTGACCTGAACCGATGCAAGAGTTCTCTGATTGGAAGCACCAGGCTCTGCCGCAACGCCCTCGTTCCAGGGCGGGAGCCCTGGAACGAGGGAAAAGCGTTAGCGTTTCCAGTTCCGCATCGCCGTCTCCAGGGCGTCCTCCACAGGAGCCAGCTTCAGACCGGCGGCGATCGCTTTGCCGCTGTCCAGGACACAGTTCGAACGAGGTGTCTTGGCAGCCAGCTGCATGAACTGCTCATCCGATTCAAAGAACTGAAAAGACTTCTCCGACAGGCGGTGCATCAGGATCAGTCGAATCACATCCTTTGTCGTCACGCTGCCAGGATTCGTCAGGTTGTACGTGCCAAACGGAATTCGCTGCAGCCAACTGTCGACACATGCCGCCGCAAACTCATCCAGCTGGGACAGACTGTTGGTCGCCATCAGCAGGCGATCGTACCGCATCATCTTGCTGATATAGTTGCGAGGACTATCCACTTCGTTAAACGGAATCCGCAGTCTCCAGATGAAACATTGTTCGGCCCCCTGCAGCAATTCTTCTCCCAGTGCTTTGGTGCCCGAGTAAAAGCTGCAGTTGTTCTGACGAAAGGAAAAATTCGGATCGTCCTCCTCCGTGAAACCAGCTCCTGCTTCTTTGGCCCCGGTGAAAATACACCCCGACGAAACATGCCCCCAAGGAGTTTGTGTCTGTTCACAGGCAGCTCTGATCACCCCAGCCAGAGTGGCATTCCCGGCCAGGCATTCTGTCCGGTGAATTTCGCACGCATCGACATTCGGCTTGCCCGTGTAGCCAGCCGCGTTGATCAGGAACTCCGGCCGCAGCTCACGCAACATCTTGACCAGAACAGGAAGACTGGAATAATCGGAAGAAGCTCTCGAGGCCACAATAAACGACAGACCTCGCCCAGTCAGATTTTTCTGAATGGCATTTCCTACGTAGCCGTTTCCCCCAAGAAGCAGAATCATTCGACACCAGCAAAAAGGACCGAATCAAAAAGGAAGATGGCTCCACACCGTCTTTCGTGTGCAGCCAATTTCGTCTGTCAGCCGATGAGCGTAACAGTTCGTTTCGAAGGACGCGAGAAGTTAACGAAAAGCGACCACAACTTGTTGCCGTTCCCGTGTCTGCTCAATCGTTAGAGTCGTCAGTTTCGTTCATGTCATGGCACAGAAAAGAAGTCACCCCCTTCTAAGCCCCATCAGCCCTTCACCAACTTTTCACATTTCAAATCTCAAATTGCCAAATTGCCAAATTGCCAATCTGACAACTAGCCACTAGTGTAGTGTAGTGTCTCACTCAGATGGGATCTTATAGAACAGAGTGTTTTGTCTTGTTTAACCCGTGGCCGACAGGCCAGGAGCAGAAAATGCCTGGCCTGTCGGCCACGGGTTAAACGAAGGGATTTGAGAGACACTACACTAGTGCTCTGTCAAGGCTCAATTTTCGGGTACGACGGACTTCCAGTCCGTCGACAAAGGTTACCGCCGACGGACTGGAAGTCCGTCGTACAAATACAATTCAACCCCAACTTTAAAGGTTGACAGAGCACTAGCCAATCTAGCCACTAGCCACTAAAAAAATGCCCATCCTTGCCAAAGAACCCGATATGTTCCCTGAAACCCTGCTGGACGCTCCAGCAGCGGGGATCGATGAATCGTGGTTTGCCATGTACACCCTGGCACGCCATGAGAAGGAGTTTATGCGAAAACTCCGACCATTGGAGATTGCCCATTACGGCCCCATGGTGCAACAGAGAAAGCGATCGCCGCAAGGACGCATTCGCACCAGCTACATGCCACTGTTTACTGGCTATGTCTTCATGCGTGGTGACGAGATCGCTCGACACGAAGCCGTCTCCACGGGCTGTATTTCTCGCTGTCTGCCAGTGACAGAGTCTGAGCAGTTGCTGGAAGACCTGAAACGCATCCGTCTTATTCTGGAGAAGGGTAATGATGTTCAGCCGGAGCCAAAGCCACTCCTGGGTCGAGCGGCATTAGTAAAAACCGGAGCCATGGCCGGACTGCGAGGTACCATTTCCAAAGTCCACTCCCAGCATCGCCTGACCGTCATGGTCAACTTCATGCAGCAGGGTGCATCAGTGCTGGTGGATGAAGCCGACGTGGAGTTGCTGTAGAATGTAGATCCTTTCTGCCGGAAAGGATTCTTGTCCCCCGCCCCCCCCCCCCACCCCCTGAGCCTGCCTCAGGGGCCTGCGGGCTTGTGCACCAGCGAAAATGAACAGGTGTTTCTCTGAGCGATACGAAGCCCGTGGTGACAAATGTCTGAACACACATCGGCTTGGGGCAAGAGAAACCACGAACATGGATGAACGCCGCCCCTGATTGCTGAACCGGCGAGCGCTTGGGCGTCAGCCCTCCGTGTCAGTCCCCGTCTGTTTTCTATAACGTGACCATCGCGAAAAATCGCAGTGACACGGATAGCTGACGCTATACCGCTCGCCGGGGTTCCACTGCAGCGTCAACGCAGGCTATCAACAGGAATGGCCCGGAGTTTCTTCGGCGATGGGCTGTCTGCAAGGATTCGTCTCGACGGAGCGAGACGACTACTTTGAGAATTGCCCGGGGCAAGTCGGGCCAGTGTCTTTTTGTAACCACGAAAGACACGAAAGCGGAGTTGCTTGTGTTGCAGGGACGACTAAGAGCCGGTCAGCTGAACAAGGCGCCTCGCGGTGAGTACTTTACTCACGCGCCGATCGAATATGTTCGCACCGAGAATTCGCTGGAGCTTGAGCCAGACGATCAGGCTCGCGAGGTAGTGAAGATCATCTTCACCAACTTCGCGGAACTGGGTTCATTGTCTGCAGTCAAAGTCAAGGCATAAAGTCAAGTGCATGGCACCGCCTCCCCGGATGAACGCCGCCCCTGGTCAGCCGAACCGGCGAGCGGTTGGGCGTCAGCCCTCCGTGTCCGTCGCCGTCTGTTTTCCATAACTTGACCATCGCGAAAAATCGCAGAGACACGGATAGCTGACGCTATACCGCTCGCCGGGGTTCCACGGTAAAAACACTCGGCGCATAAAAAGAGGACTGCGAAAGCAGTCCTCTTGAGATCAATTCGTTTGGCCAAGTTTACAAGATCAAGCCGCGACCGAAGATCGACGACGCATGCGTCGAACAACCAAAGCCAATGAACCAAGCCCAAGAAACGCCGCTGATGCGGGTTCTGGGACGGCAGCGGGTACCACGACGGAAAAAGTGATGTTATCCAAGAGTACAGGGACCGCTGATGAAGAGATTGTAATTGAAGTGAGATTTAAAAAGGCCGGGTTAACACTAGTAAGCGTTTCACCGTTGACATCAAATCCCGCGCCGAAAACACCAAAATTCGTAACCAACGTACCGACACTTCCAAAGGCATCAATCTTCTCCAAATTGAATGCACCGCCACTGACAAGTTTGATTGTAACGTCGGCACCATTCAAGAGTAATGAATCACTAGTCGTAATGCCCACTTGCGGCAAAACCACGATCGGGCCAGCAGGGTTAGACGAAAAATTAAGCAAGCCAATGTCAACGCCAAGAACTGTCGGAATCGGTATTCCGGACAAGCCGTTAAAGTCGATAACCGCTGCATCCGCTCGCGAACCGCCGAGGACTAAGGCAATAGCCAAGACTAAAAGATACTTAGAAACCATTTTGAAGTTCTCCACAATATAATCGTTCACGCTGGGGGGCTCAATAAAATGCACAGACTATGCAGTTAAGGAAGATTGAGACAAAAATTCAATCACCAACCCTAAGTTCTTGGATAATCGAGATACATTTATGCCGTCTCGAAGATCTATCAAGATCAAAACTCATTACCAGAGATTGGCTCTTCTGCAACAAAACCGGAATTAGCACGAGGCACTGCGCCACGTGGTGTAATCAACCGACAATACACTCCCTTATCCACGGCGTCTGATAGAACCTTGACAGTGCCGTCACAGAAAGACGCAACGACCAAGCCCACGTGTCGGCTATTGGGATATGGGGCCCCACCATCAACTCCGTGCTTCTCCTGATTGATAAACCGATTAGCACTCAGCTTCAAGGCGACTGGGGGGCTGAAAGCTAACGTATTCAACTGGCCAAAAGTCGCGGGTGCTCCAATGTTAACGCCGTAGAAGAACCCACAGCTCCTGATGGAGGGATTTGCCCAAGTGGAAATGCCAGACAACACGTCCGATCCTGCATTTACATTCTCAGTAAACATCAAGGTATTTGCAGCGCCATCATAGATTTGGCCAATTTTCGCACTAGCGTTCTTCGTCTCCGTATCGACAAAAGGGGCATTGGTGTTCGCCCGGATACTAAAACTCATATTGGCCCAGAACACGCCAGTATCTTTTCCAATGGCCACGTTTGCAAGAGATGCAGCTGAAACACCGTCCGCCCAACCCAAAGGCTCCATAGCAAAAGTGTGTCCGATGTCAGATGCTGTTGCCGGCGCAATTGTCCTCAGATCAATGTTTGGATCACCTACTCCGCAATTTGCCACGTACGTTAACCCACCATTTTTACTGGCCGCAGTATCATCATTCGGACAAGTTAGTACTTCAATATTGTACTGACTGATGTTTAGGTTGGGACCGGCATTGAATGATGTTGAAAAATCCCATCGCTCGTAGATGGCTTGCTGATCAAGATGAGGAAGAAGGTCAAGAACCCAACTATGTCCTTGATAGGGCACCCCGAAAACCCCCTTCGGATAAGTGCCAGACGCAGGCAACACACCTCGTCGGGATTCCGCACAACTAATCGCCGCCAAGGTAATGTTCTTCAAATTATTCTGGCACTGTGTTCTTCTGGCAGCTTCTCTGGCCTGCTGGATCGCGGGCAGGATCAGCGACATCAGCGTGGCGATGATGGAGATCACCACGAGCAACTCAATGAGTGTGAATCCCGAGCGGGGAGCAACTCGCCGCATGCCAACATTTCGAGTCTGCATAAATGATCGTCCAGTATTCCAGAATTGACAATGACAGACGACCAAGTCGGTTGGCCCCTCGACTTAGTCCCACAGCATAAAAAACGCCCTGACGCTGAACGCTCTCCGGCGACGCTGATCGTGTTGATTTTCCAAAGTTGCTTCTGGCGACCGCCTCAAACCCGGACGC
>CAMAXD010000294.1 GCA_945861975.1 Candidatus Kuenenia stuttgartensis
GAGTCATTATCGTCTTCACGGGACTTAACCAGCCACACCGTCCCGGGCGCGAGTCGCAGAAGTTTCAGACCGGTGCTGCCAAAGAGAACTCGACGAACCGTGCCTTCGTCACGAGTTCCGCAGATCAGCATGCTGTCAGGACGATTTCCAGCACTGCGGATGAGCTCTTCCCATGCGCTGCCGCGCATGATCATGATCTCGGCGTTTGTGACGTCCGCTAAGTTGCAAAACCTTTCACGCAGGGCCTTGAGAAGGGATTCAGCTTCCGCATAATCGGCCCTCGCTGTTCGCTCGGCATCTTCCGGCGAGCGGAACCATCCACTGGCAGCCGGCGGCAATACGGTTACGAGTGTCATCGGCAGCCGGGATGATGCGGCCGCCTGACAGGCATGCAGGACGGCCATCCGACTGGGGCCGCAAAGATTCTCCGCGTTCCACGGGCGACTCTTCGGCATCTCAACGCCAACAACGATTCGGCGGGAAAAGGACATCTGCGTTTCCTGCTTAGCTGAATCTACAACTCTGCCAGCGGTCCAACTCCGACGGTTGTCGTCATCGCCAGTGGATACTGATCCAGCACTTTCCTGATCTCATCCAGAGTCACAGAACGCACGGACTTCAGGTCATCGGAGATCGATCGATAGTCCTGCCGATACATCCAGTTACCACCCAGAGACGAAAGCCTGCCCATCGGTCGCTCGCCTCGCAGCACGACTCGCGAAGCCACCTTATTGCGAGCCTGCTCCAGTTCATCGGCCGTGATTCCGTTGGTATTCACGTCTGCAAAGACCTTGTGGAAGCGTTCGAGATTTTCGGCAACCTGTTCGGGCGAACAACTGAGATAGCTCATCCACGACCCTGCTCCGTCGTATTCGCTGTAGCTAAGATCGGCAGCTTCGGCATGACCAGGATCGACCAGTTCCCAGAACAGGCGACTTCCGGAATCATCGCCGATGACCACGGACAGCAGTTCAGCTGCGAACCGCAGTTCATCGCGCGAATCCGGGCCAATTCCCATCTCCATGATATGCTGCTGCAAACTGCTTTCGCGGACGATCAGACGACTATTTCTTTGAGCTTCCACGGGCGGCAGCAGTCTCGAAGGCTGTCCCTGGGGAATTCGGCTGCAATACTTTTCAGCCAGAGCCACAGCGTCCTCGAAGCAACAATTGCCAGCAATCGCCAGCGTAATGTTGCCCGTGTGATAACGACTGCGATGATAAGCCTGCATTTGATCGGCCGTCAACGCAGTAATGCTGGCGTGACTGCCCAGAATGCTCTGGCCCAGCGGATGCCCGGCGAAGTGAGTCGCCATGATGTGATCGTAACATGTGAACGAAGGTTGATCTTCGTACATGCTGATCTCTTCCAGAATGACGTTCTTCTCCATATCAAAGTCTTCACGACGCAAAGATGGCTGCATCAGCGAAGACAGCAGGTCCAAAGCACGCTCCAGATACTCCGGGAGCACTGCCGCGTAGTACATCGTGACTTCTTCACTGGTCGATGCGTTGTACTTGGCACCGATTTCGTCAAACACGCGATTAATGTCGTCGGCTGAGAACTTGTCGTCACCTTTGAATGCCATATGCTCCAGAAAATGGCTGACTCCGGAAACCTCACTGGTTTCGTCTCGCGATCCCGTGCGAACGAAGAATCCTGCCGCCACGCTGTATACGGCCGGGTTGGTTTCCGCGATCAGTGTCAGACCGTTGGACAATGTGCACTGCTGAAACTTCATATTCAATTGCGGCTTCTGTTGAGTCGATCAAAGAGCTTTTAAAAATTGCAGGTTGGACATTCCTGTCCGACTTGAGTTCTACAGTGACGTCACACAAGCTGGATCCAGGCCCTGTGGCCCCAGCGTCACCAAAACCATTGATTTTGGAGTATACTCCACAGCAAACTCCCGAACCTGCTCCGTCGTCAGAGCATTAATTCGAGCATTGATTTCATCCAGCGTGACGACTCGATTCAAATGATAAATATCTCGGGCCAATGAGGAAGCTCGCGAAGTCGTGGATTCCTGCTGCATAATCAGAGAACTCTTGGCCCGTGCCTTACATCGCTGAAGCTCATCGTCAGTAATTCCTTCGTGCAGACGCAGGATTTCGGCCACGGTCACGTCCAGCGTTTCCTGAGCACGTTCAGGGGTTGTGCCAGCATACGCGAAGACGCGTCCTTCATCCCGCAGAGTGCTGAGCGAAGCAGAGATCGCGTAACATAACCCTCGCTTTTCACGCACTTCCGTGAACAGGCGAGAACTCATGCCGCCACTGAGAAGGCTGATTGCCGCCCAGGCTTCGTAATAGCGTTCGTGACTATAAGGGATCGTGTCCCACGCGAGACCAATGTGCGTTTGGGCAGAGTCGTGTTCGATGTGGAACGGTGACTGCGGAAGTCGACCTCGCTCGGGTTCCAAAGACGGGCACGATTTCCATGATCCAAAAACCGCTTCAACCGCGTCCCGAATCTGGCCCGGATCGATGTTGCCCGCGATCCCCAGAATGGCTTCATCCGGAGCCATGTTTTGGGCATAGTGATTGCGGATGTCTTCGATGGAGATATTCTCCAGATGGTCCAGTTCGCCTTCCGCCGCACTGCCCCATGGAGCCGCATAGCTGTATTCTCGAAGCATTTTTCCAAGGCGTTGTCGAGGCTCATCTTCCATCGACATCAAACTTTGTTCGACCAGATCCCGAGCGGGTTCAAAGTCTTCCTCAGCCAGATGCGGCTGAGTCACCATGTGCCCGATATACGGCAGTGCATCGCATAGTCGATCGGCCGTTGTGGCACCGGTAAAATTGATGTGAGCACTTCCCACATGCACCCCGCGCTGGAGCCCCAGATTGTCCATCGCAGCGCAGAGTTCGCGAGCCGACAGGCCGCCGGCCCCGCGAGAAAACATTTCTGTCAGGATCGCGGCCGTTCCGCACTTGTTCTGCGGGTCACGCACTCCACCCGATGGAACAAGCAGAGTCAGGGCTGCGGACTGCACGTCCTGCATCGGTTCGACGATTACCAGCAGGCCATTCGCCAGACGAAAACTGTTAATAGGTTGCGACATCGAGTGCGTAAAACTTGAAAGAGTTGATAAGGTCCACAGGAACACGAGGTGACCACGGCACAATTCCATGTGGCACAATTCCATGTGGCACAATGACGATCGCTGTTCGTTTAACGGCAAGCCGCAGGCGACTGCTGCGATTTTCGCCGACGCCTCCAGCTTGCCGTTAAACTATTCAGCCGCCGGCCGATCACCGACTGCCACTTACTTAGCCACTGGCAGATTGAAGTCTCCACCAACATTTCGCCATATCGCGTGAACGTGGTTGGCTTCGTTCTGAGTATTGTTGTACTCAACGATAAACGTAGCCCCCTGAATCACATAGTGGTGTCGCTTATTGACTTCTGACTCTCCCCACCATGCCATACGGATGTCATCCATGCCGGATTTGTCAATCGCCTTCATGCGGTCACGAACAACCTGAGCAGGCATCGCTGAGAGATATTCGCCCAGCAGATCCCGCAGCATCTTCTGCTGGTCAGGAGACATCTCACCGTAACTCAGCCCGACAGCCGCTTCGACAACGGCCTGAGGAGCCCCGGCACCGCGAATGTCGTCCGGAGCTGTTTCGGAGATCCACATTTTCTTCTTTTGCTCGTCGTTACACGCCTTCAAAATTTGTCGTGCGATATCTTCGCGACCAGACAGGATTCGCAACTGTCGACCTGGACCTGCGTCAATCAAAGCGGGATTTGCACCGAACATTTCTGGCGTGCTGCTGACAACGATACCATCCTGAACACTGAAGTTCAGAGACAGATGGTGACCTTCAAATCTCCATCCCCACAGCCCTGTTGGTCCGGGAGTCCCGAAGATTGTAATGTGGTACTTGTGAGGATGTCGGCGATTGCGGCGGTAGTCTTCTTCACCGGCTTCGAACAGATAAAGGACTTCCTCGAGACTGCGAACCTGCAGAACCTTGGCATGTCCTGCGGCTGACAGTCCGACTTTGACCAGATCTTCGGCAACCTTCTTTGGTTCGCCGTTCAGGTCCCACAACACGATACCGTTACGGTCCTTTGGAATGAAGTGCCAGTTGATCCGCTCGGGATCGTCATACTTGTACATCAGCTTTTGCTTCTGATCGGCTGGCAGGACGTCGATCAGCTTCTGAGCCGCTACCGCCATACTCAAGCCGGGCTTGTCGCTGCCATCGTCTGCGATGACCAGCGAAGAGTCCAATGAGACTCCCAAAGACAACACGCTTAAGGCACAACAAAGAAACCGACTTAACATGGGCAGGATTCCGTGGGGGAGGGGGGAAGGTTGAAGAGTGAGATGAGGATTAAGATCTAAGTCGGACTGGCCGTCAAACACAGTCTGGAGATTCAATAGTCTGGAGATTCAATGGATTTTGATCTGTTTCGCGCAGGGATGGTGTCAATTAACCGGGTGGCCACGCGAGATTTCGCCCGCCCATGATGTGGATATGCAGATGGAAGACGGTTTGGCCGCCATGAGGTCCCGTGTTGACGACCGTACGATAACCGCCGTCCAGACCCAGCAATGTGGCAATTTTGGGGACGGTCAGCAACAGGTGACCGCACAGTTCCGCATCGTCTTCGGTCAGTTCGTCTAAAGACGCGACTGGTTTCTTCGGAATCAGCAGGACATGCACAGGAGCCTGAGGATTCACGTCGCGAAAAGCGAGGCAGTGACTGTCTTCGTAGACAATATCAGCCGGGATCTCACGCTGAATAATTTTCAGGAAAATCGTCACTCAATTCCTCACTAAGGTCCGCGATTCTGCCATCTTAGACTCGAATCCAGCAGCACAATTTCGCTGCCGAGCCCGGTCTCCCCTGAATTCCACGCGAGAAGGTATCAGGAATTGCCGGAAACACCAGCGATCCATACGGCCCCAATCGCTCCAACGCTCGCGGCTCCCGCAGCGATTCTACGGGACCAGCTTGCCCGAATTTTGGTCGATCGCACGTTGCCAGCGACGGATCGCATCACGGCGACGTGACGAATCGGCGTCCGGATGAAATCCCTTGCGGTCCTTTGTGATTTGCTCCATGCGATAGATTGCCAATGTCCTGGCCACAGGGCGTTCGCTTTCCAGCATCGCCATCAGGTCCACAACGACGGTCGGATCAGCGGCCTGAGAATTTGTCAGACCTTTGAGCAACTGCACGATAGGCTCTGCATCGGCTTTAGGAATGCGAGTCTCCAAACCCAGTTGCACGGCTTTTCGTCCGGCTGAGGAACTATTCATGATCGCCGTCAAGCCATCAATGGCCGCACGATGAATCGATTCATCCCTCATGCCAAACAATACGGATAAGAGTCGATCTGTATCATGCGTCAGCGACAATACCTGGACGGCAAGTACTCCATACTGCGGATTCCGTTCGTCCAGCAGCGGCAGAACACTGTCGCCCGGTTCAGCGTTGTTGGATAATAATTCCAGCAAACGAAGATTCTGCTTGCTGACTTCCGGCAAAGGCTCCGATGACGAATCAAAGTACCATGCTGGCAACGCAGAAACGGCTTCACCGTTGTCGATCATCACGGTCGATGAATCCTTGAGCCCGGCCACTGACCAGATCGCACGCTGATTCTGTTTCAATTCAGCAGCTTCAGTTTGCTCCGGACTGTGCATCAATACAAAGCCTTCCAGCACTGTCATTTCTACCTGCAGGTCAGAATCAATCTGCAGAAAAGTGCCGGCTGTCTCGTTCGCCGTCTCATCAGTGGTCGGCAATGAATCCTGCAAGACGGGCGTCACCTCTAAAGCAACACGAGTTTCCGCAGATCCCAGAGTCAGGCGAGTCGTTGTCTGGCCAACTCCGAGATTAAACTCCGGGCGAGTCTCGTCATTCCATGCGATGGCAGGATTAGCCGACAGCTTTAATCGCCCGGACAAAAGATCTAACCCACCCGATGCACCACGCTGCATTCGCACGAGGCAGGGGCCAAGCAAGTCCGCAACATAGCCTTTGGTTCCGGTTGTCACGACCAATGGAAACCGCTCCGTAACACCAAACCAGCCTGGCCCCATGATCGGACCGCAATTCACATTGTTCGGTGCATTCTCCACCGCATCTCCTCCGGGGATTCTTGCAAACGACTGCCAGCGCCCCATCGGCTCTTCTCGCACCAGCAGGCTGTGACTGTCAACCTGCAAATAGTAGGAAACAGGAACTTCTGGCTCGGTCTCGATCGGCACTTCAATCGGATTCGAATTCGCAGGAGGCGTGCTCGTCGATGTTGAAGAAGCATCGGCTGGCGTCGTTTCAGCCATCGGTTTTTCTGTCGACGGAAGATTGGCTGAGCTCGCAGGATTGTCGTTGGTCGCTACCACCACGTTGGGCTTTTTCGAGCTGACATCTCCCGAGTTCGCAGCGCCGTTTACCTGCGCAGCATCGTTTACCGCAGGGGGATTGTCGTTCTTTACAAGGTCCACATTGCCAGCGTTATCATCCGCCGCCGCAACCGGATCGGGCTTCGCAGGCTCATTGGCATCTGCGACTTGTCCGTCTGCCGCTTTTGCATCCGCAGCAGCGACATCTTCCTGAGCCACTGGTTGAGACGTCTTCGGTCCGAACAATGTCGAATCGGAGATCAGAACTGCCAGCCAGATTACTCCCAATACGCCCGCTACAATGACGGGAATTCGTTTGGAGGAAGTTTTCTGCACCGCCAACGGCTTCCATGCACTCGCGGGTCCTGCCGCCGCAGTGCCATGTGAGGATTCCGCGTTCAAGGCACGCACGAGCGATGTTTTCCCGGACGGATCAAGACCGTAGAGCCGATCACGAAGACGAGGCTCCACGGTGACGGGATCTCGCAATAATCCCAGGATTTCATGAGTCGCCGCGACTTCGGCCAGCATAGCATCCGATGCCAGAATCTCGCGTTCGATACGAGCGACCAGGTCCGGAGTTAGCTGGTCATCCAGATACTCCGCGATCAGATTCGGCTCAATCATCGGCTGCGCTTTGCCGGGATCAGCCAGTCGACGCCGACGCTTCACATCTCGGATGCGTTCCACAAGATCGGTGGTAAACGGACTGTTCGCGATCTTCTGCCCAATCTCCCGCGCATTGGCGGGCGGCAATCGGTCATCCAGATACGCCAGCAGAGTTCTTAAAGTCAGTCGCATCGTCACACCTTTTCCAGTTTCTTGTACGGAAACTCCAGCAGGGTCTCCGTCGTTCACTGATCCATCGCTGACTGAATAGTGCTGATCCGGGACATGTTTCGTTCAGATATTCTCAGAATTCTCTAAGGATTTTGTTAGAAATTGTACCGTGAATTGGTGTGCCTGCGTTCGCTGGGGCGAACTTGTCACACCCTACAAATTGCAACGTTTTCCTGTAGGGTGTGACAAGTGAGCCTTAGCGAACGCAGGCACACCGTTTGAGTCTCCAATGGATTCAGCCGCAAGTTATTTCGGGACCGTTCCTAAATGGCAATGAATTCCGCTGCCCACAACCTTTGGAAAACTGGCTCCTCCAACGCTGATTCTTGACACACAAAGGCAGAAATCATTGATCATCG
>CAMAXD010000295.1 GCA_945861975.1 Candidatus Kuenenia stuttgartensis
GTCCGGGAACACCCCAAGCGCAGTCTCAGACCTTTTGCAGCCTGCCGGAAACCTAGTTCACAAAACACCCAGGGATGTCAGAAACGCGAAACAATTGACGCAGGCAGTCGACACTGCCTGTTCGCTAAACTCAACCATTTCGGATCGAAACAATTGTGCCAGTATTGCGGGTCGAAAAAAATCTCCGGAATTTGGCTAATGATTGTGTCTGGCCGTCGAATCACGTCCCCATGCTGCGGGTTCACAACCCGCGACAATTTCCAAACGTGTGATAAGAAGCATGTGATTCAAACGGTGAGGAGACGGGATCATGTTGAAGAAGCTTGTGGTTGGAACAGCAACGGCGGCAATTGCAGGCGGCATGCTGCTGGGTTCAGATGCAGTCAGCTATGTACGGACCTTTGGCGGCAACGTCAGAGAAGCCGTGAAGTCCGAAATTTCTGTCGAATTTGAACTCGATCGGATTCGTAACGAAGTCGACAACCTGATGCCGGAAATTCGGAAGCACATGACGATTGTGGCCGAACAATCTGTGGACGTAAAAGATCTCGACCGCGAACTGAACGAGAAAGAAGCTTCGCTGAGCCAACAAAAGGGGGCGATTCTGGTTCTGCGATCGGATCTGGAGAGTGGTCGCGACAAGTTCACTTATCGCGCTGTCTCGTATTCTCGCAGTGAAGTCGAAGCCGATCTGTCACAGCGGTTTGAATCGTTCTGCACAGCTGAAGAATGCGTGAAGCGTGATCATCAGATCCTGACTGCTCAACGGGATACATTGCGAGCCAACCAGAAGAAGCTGGATGCGATGTTATCACGTAAGCAGGATTTGATCGTGAAGGTCGCTCAGTTAGAAGCTCGCCTGAAGCAGGTGCAGGCCGCTGAGACGATTAACTCCATCGAGATCGATGATACGAGCCTGGCTCGCGTTGAAAAGATGATCAAAGAGATGAATCATTCTTTGGATGTGCGTGAATCAGTACTGGAAACAGAAGGACAGGTTCTGGGGCGCATTCCTGTTGAAGAAGCTGCAGAACCAGCAACGGGCGACATTGTGGGAGCCATTGATTCGCACTTCGGCCTGAAAGCTGAAGGCGAAGTGGCCGAAGCGTCAGATGAGAACGCGATCTAATAAGTGGTTCAATAAATTGTTCAATGATCAGTTCGACGTCGTTGAGAGTATTGAGCTTCTGCAAGGGAAGGCGGAGCATTAAAGAACATGACCGGGACACACTTGGCTCCGGGCTCAGCAATCGCTCGGGCTCGGAGCTTTTTTTGTGATGGTTCGCATTAAATCGTTTAACGGCAACTCAGGCACCATATCACATCATCTGATACAATTCGGCCCTCAGGCGTTCCCTATGGAAGGCAGTCTTTCCAAGTGGCGAAACTGGATGCGCATGGCGGCCCTCAATGCTCGCCCTGCGGCGTCGCCGCGACGAATCGCCCGGCCTGCAGAAACCAAGAATTTTGAAGACACAAACAGTGAGACCAATGTGGCCGACAATCTGAGCGAACGCTACATGCTCTGGATCGACGGGGTAGGAGCGTGGCAGTTACTGGCCGGCCACGAGTTCCTGATCGGCGGCCCCACGATGGAACAAAAGAATGCGGATATCTGCCTCATGGCCAATTTGTCGCGTCGACATGCCACATTAAAAAGATCCGGAGAAGATTGGTTCATCCATCCGCACCAATCCACCGTTCTCTCAGGCAAATCTGTCACCAGCCAGACTCTGTTAAGGACTGGAGATGCGATCTGCCTGGCGGAACGAGTTCGTCTGGGATTTCGCATCCCGAGCGTCCTCAGCGGGTCTGCTTTGATCGATTTTGAAAGTCACCATCGTCCGAGCCATAGTGTTAATGGTATCATCCTGATGACTGACAGCGTTCTGCTGGGGCCCAGAAAGGATCACCATATCTGCTGCCCGGACTGGTCGGACATGATTGTGATCTATCACCAGGACGGTCAGCTCAAGTGTCGATCCAGAATGGCGATGAATGTGAATGGAGAACGGGTGAGGGATTCCGCAGCTCTGAACGACGGTGCGATTGTGTCCGGCGAAGAGTTTCGGTTCCGTGTTGAGAAACAGTCCTTGAATCCTTCAGCTTAGTCTGCGTCGGAACAATCTTATGAGGTTCACTTTTGCTCCTGAATCCAAACCGCTCGATGGTTACACCATCAAGCGAGCAATTCACCGAGGTGGATTCGGCGAAGTTTATTACGCGCTCAGCGATGCCGGCAAAGAAGTCGCGTTGAAGCTGTTGCACAATAATCTCGAAGTGGAACTGCGCGGTGTTTCTCAGTGCCTGAATCTGAAACATCCGAACCTGGTCACGATCTTCGACATGAAACAGGATTCCGAAAAGGAACACTGGATCGTGATGGAGTATGTTGGTGGCAAGGGACTGTATGAACTCATGCAGGAGCATCCCAAAGGCATGCCTTTGAAGGAAGTGCTGTTTTGGATGTCGGGCATTACGGCAGGTCTCAGCTTTCTGCACGATCGAGGCATCGTGCATCGCGACCTGAAGCCGGCCAACATCTTTCGCGATGCGGACATCGTGAAGATCGGCGACGTTGGTCTGTCCAAGTATATCTCCGAAAGCCGCCGCAGCGCGCAGACTCAGAGCGTAGGAACTGTGTACTACATGGCTCCGGAAGTCGCGCGAGGCCGCTACGGGCGTGAAGTGGATGTGTATTCAACCGGTGTTATTCTGTACGAAATGATCACGGGCCGAGTTCCCTTCGAAGGCGAAACGACGGCCGAGATTCTGATGAAGCATCTGACCGCGGAGCCGGATTTGTCTGTGCTTCCGGAACGCCTGCGCCCGGTGCTGGCCGCGGCTCTGGATAAAGACCCGGACCACCGAATTAGTGAGATCGAAGAACTGGAGCGACGGTTTCGTAACGCGGTTCAGGAATCAGGATTCTCCGTGGAGAAACCAGCCCCTGTTTTTGCTTCGCAACCTCCGGTGCAGAAGCGATCAACTCCGGCGATGGCCACAACTCTGATCAGCCGCGAAAAAGCCGCTGCTGCTCCGACGTCTGCCGCAGTGCCCGTTGGGACTGGAGCTTCTGCTGGGGTTGCAACCTCCGCAGAACCTCTCGGTCTATTTCAATCGGCCGCGCTGTTCTGGAAACGCAATGTTCCCGCTCCAGTTAAATGGCTGACGTATGCTTTGCTGATTCTGGTTCTCCTGAGAACTGGTGGGGGACTCAGGACCTGGGAATGGATTGTTCTTCTGATCGTATATCTCGTGTGGCGAAAAACTTCGGCCAAAGCGGAAGCCCGCGTGAAAGCGAATGACAATGCGGTTCCTGACAATGCTGGACCAACTCCTGTGCCAGCATCGTTTGCCCCGAACAATGTTCCTCGCGCGGTGCAGCCCGTTGCCATGGTCGCGCCGCAGATGGCACCGAGTCCCCAGGCAATGGCCTATGCGGTTCGGAGTTATTCCCCTGCGACGATGCGACAAATTCCGTCCGCCCAGCGAATGGTTGATCTCACAACGTCGTTGTCGATTTCTCTGGCGGCTGTGATTCTGGTCACGGCCGCCGTGCATCTCGCGACGCCCTTATTGCCTAAAGTCATTGATGTCGCGTTCTTTGGCGTTGTCACATTACTGGCGGCGATCGGCTTGATCATTCCGGCCAAACTCTGGGAAGGGAAATCGGGGGATGCCTTGATTCGCCGGATGTTCCAGGGTGCGATCGGCATGGGAGTCGGAGCCGTCGCGTTTGCTCTGCAAAGATTCCTGATGTTCGGCGATGTGCGTCTGTTACACGCGGAAGGAGACGGCATCTTTAACGGAGGCAAGTTGGGGCGAATCAGCGTGATGGATTCTCAGGGCCTGCCCACGATGGCCGGATACATGCTGTTCTTTGCTCTGCTGTTTGTCGCCCGCCGCTGGTGGTGGCAGGCCGACAGTTTCCGGAGTGCCCGTTTTCGCATCTCGTCGACCCTGGTCAGCTTGTTTTTGGGATTGATCCTGACCGCGTTGCTGCCTTTTCCAAACAATTTAGGAGCCACATGGGCTCTTGCAATTTCGGCAGTGATTCAGTTATCAGCCGGCTGGACTCCTCAGGAAGAACGGTGGCTGGCACCGGCTCCTGAAGAGTTAACGAGTTTTATAGAGTGGGACCAGCGAAGCGCCGGCCCACCAAGGTGAATTCTGTAGGTTGGTGGGCCCGCGTTCGCGATGCTCACTTGTCCCACCCTGCGGTTGAAAGAAACTCGCAACCTTGTCCAACTCAGCGTCTATTCTCATTAGGCGAGCCACGAGTGTTTTACGTGCTCCACCTTGAAACAGAGGCGAACGCGTCTCGGCTGATAACACAAAATTCATTCAATCTGTTATCCTGAGATCTCCTTAACTGGTTCAGTCTTTTGTCGCTTCGACAAATCAATAACGATATGGCACCTGTCATGGGAATTACCTTTTTTGCACTGCTTCTGATCGCTCCTGTTACCATTCTTGTGGTGCTGGGAGTTTTCAAGCTGATTGCATCGCTGGGCAACTCTTTGCTTGGCCGCACAAATCCAGCTCAGGATGAACACCGCGGCCTCGGATTCAGGCCCATGATTGCTGGAGCCATCGCCGGAGCCATTCCGTTCTGTCTTATTGTCGTGGCACTGATTCTGTTCAGAGTTCGCACCGTACACAGCGTTCAGGTTGATCCACCGCGCGTGCCGCAAGCTTCACCGGTGCTGCTTGCTGATGAGCCCCAGGTCACGCTCGCTCAGGATGGTTCTGTTCTGATGGCGGAGCACTTGGCAAACGTACGTCAGGAAATTCTGCAGGCAGTGCAACAACCGAGCGGCCTGATTCCTGTTGATTCGCCTGTTCCTGTTGATTCGCCTGTTGATGTTGATTCGCCTGTTGATGTTCCGATCGAAGCCAGTAAGCCGGCGCCGGCCCCCTTGTTGAGTCAGCTCGAAACAGCCTCAGCTCCTGTGGAGGAATCTGGTCAGCCCGCCGCAGTTGCACCTTCCGATGCAGTATTACCTCTTCCAGTGTCGGGGAAAACAACAGTCCCGGATGCGACGGCATCACCTTCCGTTACCACGACTGAACCAGTATTCGGCGAGCCAACATCTGACGAACACGCAATGAAAACAACGACAGCGGCTGAAGGATCCGTAGAAGATCCCGCCAACGCTGCATCGCAGAACGCCGCAGCAGATGATGCTACGTCAACACCTGCTGAAGGTGCAGACATGGCAGCAGCGCCAGCTGTGGAGACACCAGAACAACGTCAGGCTCGCTTGATGGAACTGGCCTCGCACATCAGCCCATGGATTCGATCGCTGTTAGGTGAAGCTCAGCAGTTGGACCCAGCTCTTGCCGCCGATGTAGCCGAGGCTGTTGAATCATCCGACAAGCAGATCGTCGTCTTTCAGCTGTCCGGGCCGATTCGGCAAAAGTACGCTCTGATCCCACTGACGCCGGCTTTCGACGCGGCCTTGTCGCCGATGACTCCGTTTCTGGCCAATGGCAGTCTCGAATCGATCGCGGAGGGTCTTGCCACGTTCTTAAAAAGGCCCGCTGAAACTCCGGCGGAGGTTTCTGCATCCACTGTTGGCCTGGAAACTCCAGCAGTCGCTGAGCCGCAATCCAGCCCAACGAAGGATCCCTCAGAACCGACCACGGTCGCGATGGCTGAAACGACTGGTGACGGCAAGGGCAACGCCGAGCTGACTGCGGGCGAACAGCTTGCCGAAGTGGTTGTGGGCGAAGAGACACCAGCATGGGTCGAGAGTCCTCAATCGCATCAGTTCGTCGTCCGCTCGGATGCCTTATTTTCCGGGGAATCCACGATTGCTCCGCTGAATAAGGCGATCAATGAAGTATTACCCGAACAATTGAAGTTGTACGAGGAATCACTGGAGCCTGCGTTACGGGCTCAGGCCCGTCTGATCAAACTGGAAATTGATGAAGCCACATCGCAGGCCTGCGTAATTACAACCTTTGAACGGCTGCAGAGCGTTGGGAAAGACGGTTCCGAGAAACAGGACATGCGGTTTGTGTATGCGTTGGTTGAGCTTCCGGAATCTGTCAAGACGGCAGCCGTGCAAACCGTGCGAATGTCACTGCAGCGTGATCGCGTCACCGGGTTGGCGGTCATCATTTTTCTGTCATGGCTGGCGATATGTTCTGCGAGCGTTGTGGTTCGGCTGTGGGGGCGAGGCGGTTTCTTTCGCAAAATGATTGCAATCCCGATTCTTTGCGTGATCTGCATACCTTTGCTGCTACTGGCCGTGGGAACGGGAGCCGCCACCGCCGGAATTCCCGGCAGCAAGATGCCCCGTTATCCCTGGGCGGACAGCAGCAAGCCGATTCGAATTCAGGTTTCGTAAATTTCGGAGCCCGAAACATCAGGATTTTGGGCATGAAACGGCGAACCGGCCAGGAAATCTCATGTCCCTGTTCCCGATCCCGCGTTTTTGCGAGCGTGATACTTGGAAATGCAAAGTCCTGACGATATCATCTGTCTGACTGCTCCTATAGCTCAGTTGGTAGAGCAACTGACTCTTAATCCGTAGGTCGAAGGTTCGAGTCCTTCTGGGAGCACTGAAACGCCACCCTGGTTAATTCCAGGAGTGGCGTTTTTTATTGGGTTTTCAATCAAAACTCGGGGTTTTCTTGCGGTCGGCTTCGTTTCTGTGTCCCGTTCTGTCCGGCTCTGGACCGTCCTGTTTTGCACCATTTCAGCCCCAGTTGCACCACCGGGCGCACCACCCAATGGCGTGGACTTAGCGTAGCGGAATTCGCCAAGAGTTCCGGCGTTCCTGGCAAATCAACGGAAGTCTAGGCGACTTCCGCTACAAATTTTCCTTAAGTCCACGCCATTCGCCCCATAGCCCATTGGGCGGTTTCCGAGCGAATGGTGGCGTTGTACTTCACTGCCGAATTCAGGTCCTCAAGATTCAACGCAAAGCGGGTTGCGTAGTCGTCGTGAGCGTCACCCAAACGAATGCTCTTTCGCTTCCCGGCCCCATCCTGGAACCAAATCCGAACCCCTTTGGAATCACGCGTAACGGTTGCCATCAGTCTTTCCCCGAAAACCTATTTCGAACTCAAGTTGCAATCACAAATCTTTTCACGGAGTAACATTCAATTCTTGCGTACCGTGATGTTCCCGGGCTTAACATCACCGAGGTAGATTTTCCACTTCCGAAGTTGTGCGAGGAGCGTTTCAACCTTTGGCCAGTCGTCTCCGTACAGTTCAATCTTTTCCTCAACCCATTCGCCCATGTCTTCTTCAGACATTTCTGTGAAGACCGCAGATTGCTTGTCTAACGGGCCGGGATCCTCGTTTGAAGCGGGATCCCCAAAGGGTAAACTGCTGGGCGACATTGAACTAAGTTCCTTTCCGGGAACTACGACCAACCGACGTTTCCGCGTGGGTTGTTTCGTTTGGTAAATGAGTTTGATCGGAATTGTTTTGCGTATCGTCGGGCCACGGGAATTCGAGTTGGCCCGGTTTCGTTTTGTGAGGCTCCGGTGGATTGGGATCGGGCGGCGGCCACCGAGCCAGACACTCCACAA
>CAMAXD010000296.1 GCA_945861975.1 Candidatus Kuenenia stuttgartensis
AGATCCATCTGAGCTTCGCGAATCTTCGCCTGAACGCGAGCACTCTGCAGATCCGTTGCGACGCGGAAACCGGCCTGACGCAACTTGCCTGCAACCTCAGACGCATAGTCGTCCGATTTTTCGCTGAGAGGCAATACCCGAATCTGTTCCGGAGCCAGCCACAACGGAAACGCTCCGGCGAAGTGTTCAATCAGAACACCGGTGAAGCGCTCCATTGAACCAAATGGGGCGCGGTGAATCATCACGGGGCGATGAGGTTTGTTGTCCGGGCCTGTGTACTCGAGTTCGAACCGATTTGGCAGGTTGTAATCGAGCTGCACCGTTCCCAGTTGCCACTCCCGGCCCAGACAGTCCTTCACCATAAAGTCGGTCTTGGGACCATAGAAAGCGGCATCACCCGGTGATTCCACGACGGGCATTTTTTCTTCCATGAGCACTTTTCGCAGAATGCCTTCCGCGCTCGCCCACAGTTCTTCACTGCCGACGTATTTGTCGGAGTTCGGATCGCGAGTCGACAACTGGACGCGATAATCTTCCAAGCCGACGGCTTCCAGAACGAACTTGACGAGTGCCAGAGTCTCCTTGAATTCATGCTCAACCTGTTCCGGGGTACAGAACAAGTGAGCATCATCCTGAGTCAGCCCGCGCACCCGCAGAAGACCGTTCAATTCACCGGACTGTTCGTAACGATAAACCGTTCCGAATTCGGCCAGGCGAACCGGCAGGTCCCGATAACTGCGAGGCATGGCTTTATACATCTGCACGTGATGCGGGCAGTTCATCGGCTTCAACAGGAAGCGTTCCTGCTGTTTTTCCCAACGACGCAGAAATTCGCGTTTCTGATCATTGGTGCCGTTGATCGGGAAATCTTTTTCGTCGAACCCAAGCACTCGGGCTGCTTCGAGCAACCGTCGTTCATCATCCGGAGTCGGTGGTGCCGGTTCCGCTTCGCGCGGATCGAGGCAGCGAATCCAGTAATCGACAAGCTGTCCGGCGGTATGTCCAAAGATCGGTGCGAACTGCGAATCGCGATAGTACGGAAAGTGCCCGCTGGTCTCATACATTTCGACGCGACCAATATGCGGTGAGTACACTGGCTGATAACCGCGGCGCAGCAGCTCCGCCTTAATGAAGTCTTCCAGGGTCGCACGGATCATCGCGCCTTTGGGCAACCACAGACAAAGCCCCGGCCCGACATCGCTGGTGATTGTGAACAGGCCCAGGCGTTTGCCCAGCACGCGATGGTCACGCTTCTTGGCTTCTTCAATCTGTTCGAGATGTGCCTTCAGATCCTTCTTGTCGAAGAACGCAATCCCGTACACACGTTGCAGCTGACGATTGGACGCATTGCCTTTCCAATAGGAGCCCGCAACGCTCGTAAGCTTGAACGCTTTGATCTTTCCTGCGTGAGGAATGTGCGGACCGCGGCATAAATCGACAAACTCGCCCTGACGATAGAAGCTGAGCGTTGGGTGTTCAGCGAGGCCCGTTCGGATGTGTTCTGTTTTCAGAGTCTGATTCAGATCGCCGCAGAGCTGAATCGCTTCTTCGCGAGAAGCATCAAAGCGATCAAAAGATTCGGCCGCGTCGACGATCTTCTGCATCTCGGCTTCAATGCGAGGAAAGTCTTCTTCGCTGATGGGCGTCTTGAGATCGAAGTCATAATAAAAGCCATGGCCGGTTGTCGGACCAAAAGCCAGACCTACGCCCGGATAAAGTCGCATCACCGCTCGGGCCATCACATGCGCACAACTGTGGCGCATGACACCGAGTGCTTCGGCGTCACGTTCTGTGATGAGTTTCAACGGGACCGGGCGCAGATCGGTAAGATCTGCCAGTGGTCGCATAGAATCCACAACCGTGCCATTGATGCTGGCGGCTATTGTCGCCTTGGCCAGACGCTCGCCGATACCAGCGGCGACGTCCAGTGCACTGGCTGAGTCCTGATGTTCGAGAATCGTACCGTCCGGAAGCTGAACCTGAATCATGAGTCATTCTTGTCGAAAAAAGCCTGCCGAAATCAGTCGCGGCTGCTACGAGAAGTCGCGCGTTCGGTCAGAAACAAAGACATTCACAACGAGTTATTTTCTGTTCGCGGCCACCATTGAGGCCGACTTCAAAAGGAATCCCGCGAATACCGAGCCTCAATTAACGCTGTACGGAGAATAGTTCCTCGCGAACTCGTCTTCAAACCTGTATTTTCGGCCGTTCGTTGGGATAAACTCACCTTCTGTTGAGACTTATAGCGGCGGAGCGGACAAATCGGCTTTGAACCACTGCTGGATGATCTCGGGAGCCGACTCGGATTCTGATGTTCGATCGATCAACGGAAGGTGCTGTGCGTGCACCAGCTTTCTGATTAGCGAATCTTTTCCCGGATCGGCGGCTGGTGTGAGCAGGGACGGATGAACAACAACGCAGTCCCATTCCTGCAGGCCAAAACTGAGCGACCAGTTCATGATCCACGAAATCGAATGCAAGGTCGGCTCGTCGTTCGCAACAGCGAGTTCAGCGGGGATTGTCAGGACGACAAGGTCTGGCTTCATGGCTCGCACTTGCGCGTTAGCTTCCTGCTCCAGTTGAGCGAGCGACTTTCCGGCCACGCTCCATGTCGTCAGTTCCACTTTGGCATTGGGATGATGCTGACGAATGGCGGCTTCAACCATCGCCGCGACCGGTTCCATCGCCATGATTCGAAGCGGCGCGCCGTCAGCCAGTTGTTTCCTGGTTCGCTGAAGAATCGGCAGCGGCGGCTGAACGCTGTCGAGAGAAACGCTGGCTCCACTGATGACTCGACACAATTCCTCGGCCATTCGCTTGTGACCATCCATATTGGGATGGATCGCGTCACTCATTGTCAGTCGCCACGTCCACGGAGCACGCAGCTTCAACTCTTCACCGGCCACATACTGATCACAGACAGGAACGTTCTTGTCGCGGCCAACGGTCCGCAGGACTTCGCAATACTCGACCAGCTTTGTAATCGGTCGACCGTCAGTGTTGATCACCGCATTTGGCGTACACAGGACAACTTGACTCTTCTGCGCACGGCAGCGATCAATCAGCTGCTCGAGGTTACTTCGATATTCCTCGATCGGCACTCGCACCATGTCGTTGAGACCAAAGCTGATGGTTACAAGGCTGGGTTCATGCATCAACACATCTGACTCCAGTCGATTGAGCCCGTCGCGAGTTGTGTTGCCGCTGATCCCGGCGTTGATGACTTTGACAGTGGCTTTGGGATGGGCAGCCTTCAGAGCCAGCTCAAGCATTTCTGGATACGCGCGATGACCACCAGTGTGGTAATAAACGCCCGTTACACTGTCACCGAGACACACGATTGTCATCGGCTGATCAGAAACGTTGAGCACGGGTTGTTGTGATCGTCGAGTCGCCAGGTTTTCGATCACAAAACGAAACGCAGATCGAGTCTCTTCGTAGTTGGTATCGTGGCCGCCCTCAGGCCGATGCAGAGACATGGCTGGCGATCCCTGTTTCTTCAGAGCATCCATCAGACGCAGAATGCTGTCTGGGGGAACCAGCGTGTCTTTGCCTCCGGTCGTTGTTGCGACGGGCATCGTCAGGCGTTCAGGAAAGAACTCGGCCGAGCGCTGGCGATAGACCTCGGGCTTGTCCAGTTTTGAGCCACCGTAGGACTCTGCGATCGCTTCCAGAAAGTTTGGATACTCCACAAGGTTAGCGGTTCCGTTTAACGAAACGACGCCGTCGACACATTCCGGATGCAGAGCAGCGAAAGCCAGGGCCGAAGTACCGCCCATGGAACCACCGGAAACGATCACATCGCGAATTCGATAGCGGCCATGCAGGTCATCAAGCATCTGCAACGTGTCCGCTTCTGCAGCAGGTCCCATCCACGACGTTTTTGCTCGATAATCGGGTGAAACAAAGACCATCTTCTGCTCGGCAGCAGCATCGCGTGAGCCTTGGCATTCGCCACGACCATCTTTCACGAACTGCCAGCGGTCTGATCCGTGTCCGTGCAGAGCGATGACGAGATCATAAGCCGTGTCATTGCGAAAACCGGGCGGAAGAATAACGACGTAGCGCTGTTCGGTCCCGTCAAGCTTTGATATGAACGCTACGTCAAGAGGCTCGGAAGTATCCTGGCCGAACGCCTTCAGATCAGGCAGAGCAACACCACTTACTGCGACAAGAATCGCAATCCAAAACAGCTGGGCGCACTTCGCTGACAGTCGCACGTCGATCTCCCCTGCAGGAATTTCTGTGCGAACAGCCCGGCACCTGCCAAAAGTTTCAGGCAGGTCGGTACGCACCTGCCCGAGTGTATCGATTACTGATGGCTTGTGCAGACATCCAGCGGCATGGACTTGCAAAGTTCCTCTGGAGGCCTGTGCGGTTCCACGTCGCCGATCAGGGGTAAAAGGCGACTGACTGCGAACAACGCCAGCAGCGGCAACATTAGTACGACAACGGCGGCAATCAGGCCTTCACGACCTTGTAGTGTGAGGTTGTAGTAGACGAAACCCCGAAAACTCTTGGAGAACATTTGTCCGCCGATGACGATGTTCCATCGCATCGCAAAAACCTGAATCAGAATCAGAATCCCCGAGATGGTGCCCAGAAATGTTCTGAGAACAGCGTAGCGTTCGGTTCGAAATGCCACCGGCAGAAGCAGGAAAGGAATCACCGAACCGATTGCCACCTGGATTAATCCGTAGGAAACGGCCAGTCGTCCGGTCAAAAGTTCTCGCAGTACATCCCACTCAGCGCCGGCTTCATAGGCCAGGTGGAGCAATTCCAGCATTTCCAGTGACACCGCTGCGACAAGTGACATCCATAGATACTTGCAGAGCGAGCGAACGCAGTCGGCATCAGGCGTTATCTTTTTGGCCCAGCACAACACCAGATAAAGCAGCAACAGCGCAGCGATGCCGGAGAGAATGGCGGAAATCAAAAAGATGACCGGAAGCAACGCGGTCGACCACCAGGGATTGGCTTTAATGCCGCCGAACAGAAAGCCCACATAGCCGTGCAGCACGCAAGCGGCAGGAATCCCGATCATTGCGAGGACCCCGATCAGCCATTCATCAGCCTTCTGACTTCCCGGAGTAATCTGTCGCGAACCCAAGGCAAGAATACGGAAGATGAAGCCTTTAAGCCCCGCGGCGTTGGCAGCGCCTTTGACAATTTCCGGACGATACAGCAGCCAGACTTCCACTACCAGCAAGAGCATGTAGAGGCTGTAGATGAAGCCAAAGCCTGCCATTGCAGACGTTTGATTGGGGGTAATCATAATGTTAAGTGCTCGTTCCGGATGATGCAGATGCAGCAGCAGCGGAACCGTCGCGCAGGAGCAGAAACACAGCGCGGTTACCAGAGCCAGTCGAGCCACAGGCTTCAGTTTGTGATCGTGAAACACGTGGTAGAGCGCCGAAACGACGAACGCGCCGGCAACAAGACCTGTGATGTAAGGGTACAACACAATCATGATGCTCCACGCGACGTGGATATCGTTCGGATAAACAAAGGAAGGGCCGTGCATCAGACCACCTCTCCGGACAAGCCGACATAGTGTAACTTGGGATGTGTGCCGAGATATTCCTTCAGCACCTGTGTGCGAACTGCACCCAGTCGTTTGCTGAGTTCACTCTCCGGATCATCCAGCCGTCCGAAAACTCGAGCACCCACCGGGCAGGCTTCGACGCACGCAGGTTCCTGGTTCTTCGTGATGCGGTGATAGCACCACGTACATTTGTCCGCGCTGTTGGTTTCCGGGTTGATGTATCGCATGCCATAAGGGCACGCCTGGACGCAGTAACCGCAACCGATGCAGCGATCAGTGTCGATCAATTCCACACCCTCTGGCGAAGTGAACGAAGCATGCACCGGACACACCTGATTACACGGCGCGTCGACACACTGATTACAGAGCTTCGGAACAAAGTACGCTTTGTCGACCAGGGCGGCATCCACGATTGGCAGCTTCGATTCGTGGTACCCGGCTTCCGGAACCAGATCGACCTGCACAGTGCCGTCTTTGAAGTGGACGTATCGCTCGACCCACGTGCGCGAATAACCGTCGGGCACATGGTTCTCGGTGCGACAAGCAGACAGGCATTTTCCGGAGCCGATGCATTTTTCGGTATCGACCAGAAAACCGTAAAGAACAGGTTTCGCAACCGAAGCGGCGGGCGGTGCTGGAATTGCACCACCATTGGGAGGAGCCGGCAGCGGCGTCTCAGCGGTGCTTTCCGGGGACTCCATTGGCAGCAGTGTCAAAGCAAACGAGCCGAACACCATCGACGTCGCGCGAGACAGAAATTGTCGGCGAGAATCGGCCTTTGATCGCTGTTCGCCGCCGCACGAGACGCCACCGCATGATCCGCCACCGCCACAGGGAGTACCCTGGTTCAGAATATTCAGCCCTGATGTCGCGGGGCGATTTCCGCAGCCAGATGCTCCATCTGAATCATGAGACGTGTTCACTTTGAGACTCCTGGAATCTTATTTTCGGCCTGTGTTCAGCAACGGACCCTGTGGCTCAGAAAAGGGGTCAGGAACCAATAGCCCAATGGCCCAAAGGGTGCTGCGCACTATTGGTTCCTGACCCCTTTTCTGAGAGCACTAGATCCCTGGACTATGCCCGGTATGACATTCAAAACAGACATCGGGGCTGTCGATGTTCTCCGCGCCCTGATCAGCAAGGTGGCTCTTCACATCGATGCTGCGGAAGCCGGCCGGCATTCCGACAACTTTTTCGTGGCACGACAAACACGTTGCTCGATCTTTGGTGATAAACAGATCCAGCTTGGTGAAGAAATCACCATCCCACGGTTTCGCTTTTTCGATCGTCACACTGGGGTCCGCCGCAGCGTTCGCGGCCTGAGCCATATGTTCGTGGCCGTTCCCGTGGCAATGCAGACAAGCGACGTCCTTGTGAGGCGACTCTGCTCGTTCTTTGCGGACGCTGTCATGACATTTGAGGCAGGTCGTGTCCGAAGTCAGCACGGGTTGCTGAGCAGAGATCTCCGTCAGGGCATCTCCTCGATACGGTCCATGTTCGCCGAATGACTTTGGAATCAGATGACTGCGCGCCGCAATCAGTCCTCCGCCCAGAACGATCAGCCCGAGAGCGACGGCCTGCAGATGGCGAGTGTCCCGCAGTAACGAAAAATGGCGACTCATTCTGCTGAGCTCCTGGCTGGTGTCTGCAGAAATTGCTCGAGGCCGGATCGACGCAGCAACTGTTCGAGCGTCGGAGAATGCTGATCGCCCGGATTAACTCGGTGGTGGGAGACTCGACGGATCAACTGCCGAGCCTGCTCAGGGGACAATTCCGCGGTCTGCTGAGGAACCTCAACGAATGCCACTTGAATGAACATCAGGAGCAGCGTGAGTCCCGTGAGCAGGATGCTGAAAACAATTCCGATGACAATAATGGCGGGCATGGCTTTCTTCTCCGCACGGTAGGAATTGAGGTGGGCTGTTCGCGGGGGGTCTCAGAAACACTTCCTCAGGCTTGGACGCAAAGTGCAGCACCCGTTTGAGGACGTTTT
>CAMAXD010000297.1 GCA_945861975.1 Candidatus Kuenenia stuttgartensis
CCATCCCCGGCTCATCATTGTGATGGGTTTGGGAGTGATGCTCATCATTGAACCCAAGTTCAGGATACGAAACACCGTTAGGTGTAGAGCCAATGTATGTGCTGACGCGGGTCATGTCCGTCTGAAACGCAAGCACGTTAAGGTCGCACATCACCTGCATGTACTCGCTGCGTTTATCGCCTTCAGGAATCATGATCTCAATGGGTGGTGAATCAGAATCGTTTCGCCGACTGGCACTGACGCCAGCTTTTTCCAAAGCGGCTTCTTTCTGACGGAACTCGATGGCCGCAATGCGACGCTCCACAGAGCGGACGCTGTCCAGATACTCATCCAGTTTGTGCTGGTCATTTCGGGGCAACGTCCGTCGCAGGTCTCTCGCGCCCCCAATCACCAGATCCAGCATGTTTCGGTCCAGGGCATCCGTCTGGGCAGGTCTGTGGCCATCGCTGACTTCCCCCTGTTGACTGAAGAGTCGCTTCAGAATGCTGCGCGGATTGATCTCGGCGGGGACTGTCTGGGTGGGCGAGCGAAAGCTGCAGTGTGAATAGTATCCTTCGTTCAGCCCCTCCTGATTCTCTTTGTGTGTCTGCGGCATCGTCGCCAGTTCCAGAGACGGCAGTGAAGTGTATGCGCCCACATAATTTGCTGCGATTTGGTCTGCAGAGATCGCGATATTGATCTGACTCCGCGTGTCCGCATCGGGTAACGTCGCGGTGAGCCATGTCGATAATTCGAGCGCATGAGGAGCGCCGTTAAAAGGCGCGATCGAAACTCCCGAAATTCCCTTCATCAGAAGACACTGGTCGAGCACGGGACGCAGCGACTCCAACGCCGGGGGCGGTGACGACAAAAAACTGTCTGGATCTTTGGGCCAGAATTGGTCCATGATGACTCCATGGGGCATGTACATGAACCCCAGGCGAACCGGCGGTTTGGATGTTGCCAGTTTGTCAGATTCGGCCCAACCCATAGTCTCAAGAAGAGGCAGGGCCAGCGACGCTGCGAGTCCCGTCAGGCAGAAGCGACGATCGATCAGAATCTTCTTTTTCATTTGACGAGTTCCCCTTGTTCCTGAATCCGTCGATGAGTGAACGGGTAACTGGTAATGATTTCTGTGACCAGAGTTTGCATTCGGTAGCCGTCGCTTTCGATCTTCTGCATCAGACCATCCACGACAATTTCATCATAGCCTTCCAGCCGACGGCACAATGCATATGCCAAAAGTTTTTCAGCGAGGTTGCGGGCCAGTGCATCGGTTCGTCCGGCGATGATCTGTTTCAATTCTCCGGGAGACGCAAAGTGCTGACCGTCAGGAAGTTCACCGGAAGCGTCAATCGCGCCTCCGGTGTCGTCGTGATCACGCCAGCGTCCGATGGCATCAAAGTTTTCAAGGCCGAACCCGATGGGATCGAGCAAATTATGGCAATTGGCGCATGCCGCATCGGTGCGATGCAGTTCCGTGCGTTGACGGAGGGTCAGATTCGCAATCTGACTCTTGTCCTGTTTTTCCAGCTCAGGAACGTTCGCCGGTGGCGGAGGCACACGCTCCCCCAGCACTTGTTCAAGCACCCACACACCGCGTTTGACAGGACTGGTTCGATTGGGAAGCGATGTTGATGCCAGGATTCCCGGCATCCCCAAAACCCCACCTCGATTCGTGTTGGTGAGATGGACCCTTTGCATTTCGGATCCGGTCACGGTGGCTTCCAGGCCGTAAACAGGTGCGAGGGTTCCGTTGAGAAACGTGTAGTCGCCATCGACAAAGCTGACTACGCTGCGGTTTTCACGCACTATGCTGTCAAAGAACAGACGGGCTTCGTCATACATCGCTGACCGCATTTCGCTGGTCATCTGCGGAAACTTTTCGAGATCGAATGTTTGAGTTTGCAGCGATCCCACTCCCAGCCACTGTGCTCCAAATCCATCAAACAACGCCCGGGAGCGAGGATCCTCCAGCAGCCGTTTCACCTGGGCTCTGAGAGTCTCCGGCTCATGCAGTTTTCCACCATCCGCCAAAGCCATCAACTCACTATCCGGCATTGTCGCCCAGAGCAGATAGGACAAACGCGATGCCAGTTGATAGTCATCCAGGGGAACGATACTTTGACTCGACTCATATTCGCCAGCGGGAGTAATGAAGAGGAACTGCGGTGAAACAAGGACAGCTTTGAACATCAAACCCAGTGCTGACTGATATGCAAGTTGGTTTTTCCGACCGAGATCAAACACTGCCAGCAGAACATCGAGTTCCGATTCTGCAGGAGGCCGACGATAGGCCAACCGGGCAATCGAGCGAGCGATCTCTTTTGCCGCCATTCGCTCGTCAGTCTCAAGTGCCGGTGGCTCGCTCAGCAGTAGCCGTCGCATCTCGGTCGACGGTACGCTGTCAGGTTTGGAAATGAGTTCCAACACGTCATTCGCAATCGCCAGATACTGTTCCAGCTGGAGGGGTGAGAACGAATTGAGGTATCCCTCACCGCTGACATCATCCGGCAATTCGTGGGCAACTGTGGAATCAACTCCAAAGAGATCGTGGAGCGTGTTTCCATACTCCACTTTAGTCAATCGACGGATGACAAACGGCCCGGGATCTTTTGGGCTGAGGTATTTGACCTTCTGAAGCCATTCCATGAACCGCTGCCGCTCCTCTTCAGACGGTTGCTTTTCGGCGTCATGGGGAGGCATGTCGTGTGCTTTGACATGTGCGAACGCTTGTTTCCACCGATTCACGAAGGCTGGATCACCAGCATTATTTAGCGCTGGTTCAAAGTTGAGACCGGCCTCCGAGACACTGTTACCGTGACAATCCCGGCAATAGGTGGTGACAAAGGGGGTCACATGTTCTTGCAGGAACAGTTTTGCATCGGCCTGTAAAGCAACGAAGACCTCGTCGTCAGTGGACTGAGCCGCGCAGCTGACGGGGCTTGACCACACGCCAGCAAAAAACATCATGAGAATGACGCCAGTGCGAACGGCTTTTTCAGTGACTGTCAAATTTCTCATCAACTGGGCGCTCGCTTTCTGGTGATCATGAGTTTTATCGCTCTCACAACCCTTAAACAAGCCCCATTGATGTCAGACGCAAGAGTCCCGGTAAGACCTCATCGGTCATAGAACCGGATGCACCCACTCCGCCCATCCTCGACGGCGAGGGCGAAGCGAAAGTCATTGCCATGCGACTGCGCAAACCTCCGGCGGGCTATGGACGATGAGGGCAGGCAATATTCCAGCGACAGCAAAAAACCAGATTGGAGTAACCGGGTCGCGTCGCGGACCGTAGTCGTAGCCAAAGGGATCGGGTGACAGTTCTTACCGAGCTGCAAAAAAGAGCATCACGAAAATTCGGCCTGCCCCAAATCCCCCGATAACAGGGGCACCGGTGATGCGTGGTCACGAGACAGGAATCCTGCCCCGCCGACTGCTGCAGCGACTGGTTCGGCGTCTTACTTCGCCGAGGACCACAATGACTTGATCCGACACGGTCACCGCGTCGAGCTTCTTGCTCGGGTCGTTCAACGTCTCGAATATGACCGCGGTGTAGTCCCGGCGTTTCGCGTCGGGGCCGGTCCGGGTGAACTCGGCATCCTGAACCACCGTGTTGTGCGCCGCTGGGTCCTGATCGCGGACGGCCTGCCATCGCTTCTGGGAGGCCGCCTCCACTTTCCGTCCTTCGATCGAATCGACGTCCTTCTTCCACCCCGGCACATCCTTCCCAAGTTCCTTCATGGCCGCTTTCACGCGTTCTGGCGTCCAGTACCTGATTGATGCTCCATAATCTGAAGTATTCGATAGCGGGTTCGCTGATCAATCCTCATTTGCCGTGTTCAGCCGGGAGGCCCGGTTTCAACACCACTTGCGTTTTGCGATTGGATCACCGAGTCTCGCGTTCGATCCACCCAACTCGATGGCCACAACAACATCGCATGGCAAACAGAGCGACTCATTCCGTCTCGCTGGTGAGCCGCCAGTGCCAGCGGGGATGGGAGCTCTACCGAAGCCGTTGTGTGTTCTCGCGGACTTTTACGAAATCAGCGACGACCTGCTGGAGGCTGCGGCCGAGGAATCGGATTCTGTCAACGAGCCTGTCGCGAAACCTCTGCCAGTTCAGGCATGGCTCGAAAAGAAATCCGAAAAGCAACGACTGCTGCCTATCGAGAAATTACTGGCCGAGGAACGATCTGACGCGCGCCGCCGTCAGGAGCAGGATGCTCAGGAGAAGCACCGGAGAACGCGACTTGCCGCCATGGCGAAGCATCCCGGTGAGACGGTTGCGAGCATATCAAAACTTGTATCGATGAAACCCGTGGTGAAATACTCCGAAGCTGTTGCATTGTTGTGCGATCTTCGCGAAGCTCTTGGTCCGGACCTGGGACCCGAGTTCACAGCGCTGACGGCCGCAGAACTCCGCAAATTGTTTCCTCGAACAAACGGCCTGGTCGCGAAGCTGAAAGAACACGGGTTTCTTTAACGCCTGGGGTGACTTTCGGGCAATTGTGCGACACATTGGGCGACACATAGAGAAACGGTCTCCACGGACGATGAAACAACCGCTAAACTGGGCGCCGCGTCCTTTCCAGCCAAGTCGATGGGTTACGAATTCATGGCCAACCACTCCGGCAATCCAACACACGGACTGCGTTTGGATCGAAGATCCATTTCCATCTCCGATGACTTTGAGGATCCGGAATTGACTCGGTGGTGGCATGCTCAGACCGCTGAATTCCGGCTTCAGCACATGATGGCACTCAGGGCGATGAACTATGGTGATCGAGCTTCCGCCAGACTTCAAAGAGTTCTTGAGATTGCTGAACTTCCATCGAGTTGAATATCTCATCATCGGCGGATTTGCCGTTGGATTCCATGGGTACCCTCGTTCGACCAGTGGTATCGACGTATGGGTCAGCAAGTCACCAGAGAATGCGCAACGGATCGTCGCGGCCATTCGTGAGTTTGGATTTTCTACTCCAAATCTGACGCCGGATCTCTTTCTTCAGCAACGGAAGATTGTTCGGATGGGACATCCTCCTGTTCGAATTGAAGTCATGAATGAGATTGACGGAGTGTCGTTTGAACAATGTCGAGCCGGTTGCGTCGCAACGAACTTTGATGGTGTTCCGGTTTCAGTCATCGGCCTGGCAGACCTGAAATCGAACAAGCAGGCCAGCGGCAGGCCCAAGGATCTGGATGATCTGCAGCAGTTGCCTTGAAGTTTCTCGGGCAGCCCTGACGTGATCTGTCATGGTTGCTGATGATGCTCATGCGACAAGTTTGGTGAGACCACTGTTTATTCGCACGGAGGTCTGTTCGTTCGCTAATGACGAAGTTCGTTCGCTAATGACGAAAGAGGCCAGAGATGACTGTCGAGATCGGAATGCCCAATGCCCAATCTCTGAACTGATACTTCGAAAAGCAGAGGCGAAAGTCTGAAATCGCATCCAAAAAAAAGAGCCAGCCCTGAACAGGCTGGCTCTTCTTGTAAATCCCGGAAGCAACGAATCCAGGGGGGGGCGGAGGACTCTAGCTGCTTCCGGGGGCGATTGGTTGTACTTGTCACTTCTTTGCCGGTCAGTTGTTGACCACTCAGTCGCAACGAGGGGGACAGTATGACGATTCCCAAAACGCGTCAATACGTGTTCATCCGACGTCTGAAGCAAAAGTTGCGGATTAGTCGAAAATCAAGAAACACTCGATAAACACCGGCAGAATCGGCCAGAGCGGGTTTTCCGTGCGATTCCTGGGGCCGCTTGCCAGTGGTCTGAGTGGCGGTGCCCGCAATTATTCTCGGACGATGAATTCGTGCAGATTCAGGACGGCGCTGCAGAGACCAGTCCATGCGGCGACTTCGGCTGTCTCCATATTCTTAATCGCAATGGGAGCCAGTCGTTCGGCTGCTGCTGGATCTTGACTCAACAGACGCCGTTGCTCACTGAGATACTCATTTAGCACTTCGGCTTCTGAATCCGTTGTGTCGCGAGAAACCGCGCGGCGGAAGACCCATTGGATGCGTTCACTGTCGGTAAGACCAGGCTGGGTCAGGGCAACTCGAGCCATGGCCTGGGCGGCTTCAAAAAAGACAGGATCGTTCAACAGTGTCAGTGCCTGCAGAGGAGAGTTTGAGCGATCACGGCGCGTGCAACTGGCGTTTGCTGGTGGCGCATCAAACGTCACGTTCTGTGCGAAAGGAGATAAACGCTGAAGCCACGTGTAGAGACCTCTTCGATACCGATCCGCGCCTTCACTTGTTTGCCAGACGTTGGAAAATCCTTCTTTTGCGACGATCTCTGGTTGAGGAGGAAACACGCTCGGTCCACCAACGCGGCTTTCTAAAAGACCACTGGCGTACAACATCGCGTCTCGCACCTGATCGGATGAAAATCTCAAAGGCATCTGTCGAGCCAACAGCCGGTTCTGCGGATCGATCGCTACTAACTCGGGCCTGGCAACAGAAGATTGACGATATGTCGCCGACGTGACGATCAGGCGATGCATCTGCTTAACACTCCAGCCGCGATTCATGAACTCCGCCGCCAGCCAGTCCAGCAACTCCGGATGACTGGGCTTCTGACCTCGGAGACCAAAATCATCCGATGGATCCACGAGACCTCGCCCAAAGAACTCCTGCCACATGCGATTCACCAAGACTCGCGCGGTGAGAGGATTCTCTTTCGACACCAGCCACCGCGCGAGATCGAGTCGGTCGATGGGCTTAGCGGGCTGAACATTATCGTCCGAGACGCTGGCCAGACCCTGAACGTCCGGCTGCAACCATCGCGGAATATCAGCCTGCACCAGTTCAGCGGGAACTCGAAAGTCGCCGCGCGTATGAATATGCACCGGCCGTACATGTCGAGCCTGGCGCATCGTCGGCGCACGCGTGGGCCATGGGACAGACTTTTTTAGTTCTTCCAGTTGAGGTGCCAGCGTGGAGAGTTTCAGTTCTGCAAACTTCGGATCATCAATGATGGATCCTCGAGCCAGAAAGTAGTCCTGCAGACGATCCTTTTCATCCAGAGTTCTCTGTTCCCAGGGAGTCTGCGCGATAACACAACCCTCAAGCTGCCCTTCGCCCAATTCTCCGCCCCAGATCAGGCCCAGAACTTCCCACTGACGATCCCATGTCGGGGAAACGCCTGGATGAGCTACGGCTTCCTGCATGCGGACTTCCCAGCGTTTCTGGAGTTCATCAAGGCCCGGCTGGAATGGCGCCACCAGCGTGTCGCGTTTCTCGCGATATACTGCAAAGGCCGCCTCAAACGCAGTTTGTTCGCCCGGCAGCGGCAGTTGAAGATTGACCTCGTCGGCCTGATCAAGCACCGCGTAGAGCTGAAAGAATTCTTTCTGAGTCAGCGGATCATATTTGTGATCGTGACAGCGCGAACATCCCACCGTCAGACCGAGCCATGCCGTTCCAACAGTCCGAGTGCGATCCACGATTTGTTCCACTCGATACTCTTCCAGATCTGCTCCGCCTTCGCGATTGCTGAGCGTATTACGCAGAAATCCAGTTGCCAGAAGT
>CAMAXD010000298.1 GCA_945861975.1 Candidatus Kuenenia stuttgartensis
GTAACGGCCACAATGATTCTTCGCGACTACGCTGGTGGAGTTTCTGCGACGCCATTCTCCGTGATGTTCGCCTGTCTCGCAGGAATACTGCTGACAGCGGCCGCAGGGTTCTTTAACGGACTGATGGTGACTCAGGCTTCTTTGCCTCCGTTTCTTGTGACACTGGCGATGATGCTGATGGCCAAAGGTCTGGCCATGCGACTGTCCAACTTCACTTCGATCAACGCGGTTCCGCCGTCATTTCGATGGCTTGGAGGAGAGTCAACGGCCGGGCTGCCGAATCCCGTTCTGATCATGATCGTTCTGTACGCACTGGCGCATGTCATTATGCAGCGTTCTGTCTTCGGGCGAGTGCTCTACGCCATCGGAGGTAATGCAGAGGCGGCTCGACTGGCGGGAATACACGTTCGCAAAAACTTGCTGCTCGTTTACACGATCAGTGGAGCACTGGCGGGGCTGGGCGGCGTCATTCTGAGTTCTCGACTGAATGCCGGAGATCCCAAATATGGCGACATGTTTGAGCTGAACGTCATCGCTGCGGTTGTCGTCGGCGGTACATCACTCATGGGAGGCGAAGGTCGGATGGTCGGCACTTTGATCGGCGCATTTATCATCGCCATCATTCGCAATGGCATGAACCTGATGAGCGTTGCACCATCGAATCAGCAAATTGTCCTCGGGGCCGTCCTGCTGCTAGCCGTCCTCGCTGATCGCCTCAAACGCCGCTCCGTTCGTTGAACGTCGCACCGATTCGCTGCAAGCAGCGGCGGACAATAACCTGGCGGATACACCGTCAAACGTACTCCGGAAGAAACTTCTTCCAGTTTTCGTAGATGATGTTGTGAATGATCTCGTCTGAGACGCGAGGAAAATTGGTGCCACGAACGACATCGTTCACTTTGTGTTGTCCGGCAATGACTTGAGCAGGCGTTGCTGAGGGGAAGTCAGAACCGAAAATCAGCTTGTGCTCGACACCGTATTCAATGGCGGTCATAAAAGCCTGATAGTGCCGCAGCGGTCGATAGTGCAATGCAGAAATGTTCGCGTAGAGATTCGGATGCTTGCGAATCAGCACGACGCATTCCGTCTCCCACGGATGACCCATATGAGCGATCACGATGCGAAGATTCGGACACGCGATCGCGATATCTTCCAGCAGAATCGGATTGGCATATTTCAGCGGACCGGGACGAACAAATGAAGTCCCCTGATGAATGTTGACCGGAATGCCCAAAGACTGGGCCTTACGAAACAGGGGCAGATGCTTTGGGTCCTGAGGATCCCAGTTCTGATAGATCGGCGAACACTTCAGGCCTCGCAGGCCCAAAGTATTCACGTAGTATTCAAGCTGTTCGATGCAGTCCGCGTCATTTGGGTTGACGGAGCACCAGCCGATGAAGCGATCGGAATGTTCTTTCACGAACTTTGCGATCAGTTCCTGGTCCGCATTGATTCCGCAGAACGGGGCTTTAATGCCAAAGACGATGACCTTGTGAGCTTCGGCTGTCGCCTGCAAAAGCTGCTCGGGCTTTGAATCAAACGCGTTCGCCTGTTGACTATCGGTGCCAGCGAAATACACGTCCGAAGTGAGCTTCATTTTCGCTCGCTTGGCTTCCCAGGCGAACTCCACGAACTCATCCGAAAGATGATCCGGGTACCACATCAGATTTGTGTGAGTATCAAACAGCATGCATCAGCCCCCAGAGAATAATTTCGTGTGGGAGAAGCATGCTAACCGATGTCACAGATTATGGAACAGCGATCGTTGTGCTGAATGATTTCTGCGACAGCACTAAATGCGACAGCACTAAAACTGATAAGTCAATCCGCCGCTGCCTGTATGGGCCGTCAGTCCTCCGCCAGCCTGCAGATCGTAGTTGGAGAACAGTGACCAGTGATCAGTCAGTTCCACGTTCACGCCAGTGCCAATGACAGCAAAGTGACGTCCAAGCCCATTTCCGGCGGTCACAAAACTGCCACCGGCCGGAGCACCGATGATTGACGCATTCACGAGTCGATCGTTATCCAGCAGTTCTGCAACCCAACGGGCATGAACATACGGAGTCCACAGTCGTCCGCTGGAATCCTGCAGTTCGCTGAAGCTTAAACGAGCACCCAGATGTGTCCGCAGGGAATTGGCCTGCTGGTCTGCGACATTGAGCGCTCCCGGGCCACCGGTTTCGGCAAAGCTTTGCTGCGAGAACAATTGATACTGCAAAGCCATCAGGGGCTGGAGACGAACCATGCTGCCATCCAGCGACAACCCTGTCTCCGCATACGCGCCGATCTGATGAGCAACCGGCGATCCCTGCACGGTTCCACCAGGCACTGTGCGAGTCATATCCATGTCGCTGTAGCCGTAGTTGGTTGATCCCAGCACGTACAAGGGTTCCATCTGACGCACACCATAGAGACCGAAATGGTGTGAATTCATGTTGCCGAAAGAACCATTGTCCTGACCAAAGCTGAGGAAAGAATTACCGTTGGAAATACCAATAACCCCAGTCTCATCACTGCCCAGATCCAGCCCTACAGCCACGCCGCCCTGGCGATAGTCGGAGCCAGCCGCGTTGCCATCTCCGCTGATCTGAGCACTTGTTCCGAATCCCTGCAGCCAGCCGCGGCGCTGAGACGCCTGGTCGCGACCACTGACCAGCCAGACGTCCTCGTCCGCGAGCTCAGTCGACACGAATGATCCGCCAGTGGATGTCAGGAAGTTTCCGTTATTCGTCAGGCGATCCGTCACAGAATTCTGAAATTGAATTCCTGACTGAATGCCGATCGTTTGAGTTGTTCCGTATCCCTCACCGCTCAACTGCGAGAGACCTCGCTGCTGATCGGCGGTTGAGGCTGCGCCCAGATCGTTAATCATGGTCTGCAGATCTCCGGTGGCCGTGAGCGCGATGGCATCGAGCGCTCCGCCGACGGCTTGCTGATTC
The DNA here is from genome assembly GCA_945861975.1 of Candidatus Kuenenia stuttgartensis. Taxonomy (GTDB): domain Bacteria; phylum Planctomycetota; class Planctomycetia; order Planctomycetales; family Planctomycetaceae; genus SXXK01. The sequence continues at coordinate 2,940 of CAMAXD010000298.1, forward strand.
CCGGTTACTCCGACATCGCGAAGGGCAAGAATTCGCTGAAGTTCAATCGTAATATCATTGATGTTGTAGATGGCATTAACGTCGAACAAAGACATGTTGTCAGTGATCGTGGTGAATGCTCCTGTTACTCCTCCGCCGGCCGAAAGAATCACATGCTGTGTTCCAGTTGTGTAGGTGCCGGGAGCTGCGGTGACGTTCAATGTGCCAAGGACTGCGGCAGGACCGACAACATTCAGATGGTCGTTGTTTGTGCCAGGAACAGTACCGGCATCGTTGATGTCGATATCCAGCGTCCCTGTGGCGTTCTGAGCATAGCCGTCGACAGTCAGTTCTCCGATGCCGTTGACGCCGGGCTGGAGTAATCCGTCGTTCGTAATGCTGCCCGTGGTGCCGGTCCCGGACAGCAAGCCGGCTGCGCCAATTGTCACATCGCTGACCAGGCTTCCCTCAACTCGAATTTCGCCAACGTTAAGATTGGTCGGTCCGGTGTACGTGTTTGCTCCGGACATCACCAGCAGATTTGCGCCGGTCTTGGTCACAATGCCGGTGCCGCTGATGACTCCCGCGTACGCTCCGACTCCTTCCTGATCAAAAATCAGGGTGCCGTTGTTGACGATGTCGCCCTGAAGATTGTCCGTGTTCCCCTGCAGTGTTCCCCCGGACACAGTCGTGCCGCCTGTGTGTGTGGTGGTGCCGCTCAGGATCAGCAGGCCATTCCCCGTCTTATCGAATCCACCGCTGTCCTGTACAGAGCCGCTCATGGTGGCGGTGCCGGAGGCGACGTTGAATGCGACATTGTTCTGCAGGAGGACCTGATTGCCGATCGTGACGTCTTCGCCAAGATCCAAAGTCACCGCACCCGGAAGCGTTAGTGTCCCTGTTCCCAGTGCGGTGTCACTTTCGACTCGTACCGTTCCGTCGATCACATACACACCACCACTAAACGTGTTGTTTCCCTTCAGGATCAAAGTACTGACGTTGTCTTTCGTCAATCCCCATGAACCGCCGCTTTCGGAAATATCTCCGGCCAGCGTTGCTGTTGTTCCTGTGTCAGGGGCGACAATCGTGGATGTGGCCAGATTGATGGCGTTACCAATGGTGACGCCATCGGTGAACGTCAGGGAGGTCGAACCAAGGTTGTTGACAGTCAGTGTGCCGGAGCCGATTGCATTATTGTGCGTCATTCGCAACTCCCCATTTTCCAGCAGCGTGCCGCCAGAATATGAGTTATTGCCGCTCAGAATTAATGTGCCATCGCCCGTCTTTGTGATCCCGCTGGTGCCGCTGAGCTGACCGCTGAAGGTCTGAAACTCGCCCGCTGTGGCGGAATTAAACGTCATTAGTTCTTGCAGACCGATGTCCTGCGTGATGACCAAACCATTCACGTTCGTGGCATTGAGTTGCAGGGACTTCGTGAAGTTGATCGGGCCGCCATTTGTGAGCGACAAGCCAGCCAGCCCGGCGGCGAAGGTCCCCGTGTCGCCTATTGGTGCGGCATCCAAAATCGCCTGCCGAAATGATCCCGCTCCGGCATCATTGGTTGTGCTGATGATGAAATCAGCGGCACGGAGTTGAGAGGACGCTCCGGTCATCAAGGTGCTCAACGCCAGCCAGCGAGCAAGTCGAAGTCGAGTCCATTTGAGTACCATGGTTCAGATCCTCAGCTTAGCCGCCATGAGATCGACAGAACATCACAGAAAAGACAAAAATGGTCATCGGCGGCCGTAACCGGCTGACATTGGTTCGATTTTGAGGGGGCCTGATGCCGCTGGGGTAGATCCCCCGGCAGAATTCATTTTCGCTATCGCCATGTGTGAATTCAGGTCTCTGTTGGATGGGGATCGGCAGTTTCTGCCGAACGGCTCCGCCGGGCCTTGTTGCTGGATGTAGTCGCGGATTGGGGTAGATCCTGCTTGCCGAGGAGCAGTCGCTTCAGGTCCTGCCTGCCGGGCAGGACTTCGGGGCTTGCGGCGACCTATATGGACGTCAACCAACGAAATGGACGTCAACCAACGAATTTAGCCGTCTACCAACGAATTTGGCCGTCATCCCGTGTCCAATCGCATAAGGGGTTCGCCTTGCGGCAATATAAAAATCCTTTCCGGTAGAGAGGACCTGCTTTGAGAATCATCTGCCACGACACCCCCATTTGGCGTCCCGCGTGGTGAGTTCTTCCACCCGAGTCATGAATTTGCCGCGAGCGAACCCCGGCGGGTTCCTCGATTGACCTTTGGTTGGGGCGACTTCTCTACTTCGCAGCTTGATTGGATGAAGAATTGAGGGTTTCAGCAGGAAAGTATCCCGACGATGTCGGATCGACACTACGTTCATCACGAAGACGAAGTCGCATTGGCCAAGATTCTGAAGGAATCCAAGCCATGGCTCGAACAATACGGAACGACGATCATTTACGGTGTTGCCGCAGTCTTAGCGGTTTCGGCTGTCGTTGTGTATGTCGCTCGGCGTCCGCCGGCGACCGCTGCGGAGTCCTCCGGTCTGCTGATGGCAAATTCAGTAGAGGATTACCAAACAGTTGCCGATTCAGCCCCGGATTCTCCGATCGGAATCGTGGCTCGTCTTCGACAGGCTGAACTGTCTCTGGATGAGGGCGCCGGACAGCTCTTCACCGACCGTGAAAAAAGCATCGAAAGTCTCGATAAAGCGGCTCGCTCGTTTCAGAACCTGGCCGATCGCAAGGATCTGAACAGCGATCTTCGGGAACGAGTTCTCGCGGGTGTCGCACGTGTTCTCGAATGCCGCTGCGACGGGCTAGATGCGACCGTCAATCCGACGATTGAGGCATGGGATAAACTTCTGAAAGAGTACCCGGACTCTAAGATGTTCAAGGACATCGCTGAGAGCCGTGTGAAGACACTGAAGTCAGATAATTCGAAGGCGTTCTACGCTTGGTTCCATACTCAGAATCCAACGGCCAGCGACGATATGCTGCTGCCTCAGGATGGACCGGGGAAAGTTCCGGATGTCCCGCGGATTGATATCCCCGACTTCACAACTCCAGCAGCTCCGACGGATGGGGCGAAGACTGAAGGTGCGAAGACAGAAACACCAGCAGCTCCGGCTGAGGGAACTCCTGCCGCTGAAGTAAAGCCAGCGCCAGCCGAAGGCACGCCAGCCCCGGCGGAAGGAACACCAGCAACAGAGGCGAAGCCCGCTCCAGCTGATGGGACTTCGGCTCCAGCTCCAGCAGAAGCAACGCCAGCAGCAGAAGCGAAACCAGCCCCCGCAGAAGGCACACCAGCACCTGCCGAAGGAGCCCCGGCTCCGACAGAGGGTACGCCAGCGCCTGCAGAAGGTACGCCAGCGCCTGAGAAATCCGGGGAATGACATCCAGCTCCGGCGAGCATCCAGAATCGGTGGACGACGGTATTCAGCCGTTGTCCCCCGAGGAGCTTGCGAATCTTGAAGAGCCTATCGACATTACGGTGGAAGCTCGCGCGCATGGCTGGCGGCTCGATCACTATCTGAATCGTTTGTTCCCGAACCACAGCCGCGCTCAATTGCAAAAGGCTGTCGAAGCGGGAGGCGTGACGCTGAATGGGCTCGTCCCGAAGGTGTCGCGGCGCTTAAGGGTCAACGACCGAATCTGGGTTCAATTGCCGGATGCGGAAGAATCAAATATCCATGCCGAAAACATTCCGCTGGATATCCTGCATGAGGACGATGCGATTATCGTCATCAATAAGCAGGCAAACATGGTTGTCCATCCGGGGCGAGGCAACTCTCATGGGACGCTCGCATCCGCCTTGCAGTTCCACTTCAATTGTCTGAGTGACGTCGCGGGCCGACACCGACCGGGGATCGTGCATCGACTGGATCGTGATACGACCGGCGTGATTCTGATCGCCAAAGATAATCAGGTTCACCAAAAGATCAGCAGCCAGTTTGAACGCCGTGAAGTTCGCAAAGAATATCGAGCTATCGTGCGTGGCGTTCCGGAGCTGGCATCCGATTACATTCGCACCTTCGTGTGTGCTCATGCAAGAGTTCGCGAGAAGATGATGGTCTGCCCTGAAGGCGGGAATGCTCGCGAAGCCGTCACATTCTACAAGACGGCCGAATCTTACGGCGGCTACGCATTCGTCGATCTGCATCCGCACACGGGGAGAACTCATCAACTGCGAGTTCACATGCAGCACATCGCCTGCCCCATTGTTGCCGACCGCATGTATATTGGTCAGTCGGATTTTCGGAAGTCAGAGATTCTGAGTTCTCTCGGTCGTCGCAACAAGACCTCTGCAACAAGCTCTGCGGAGATTGATCCAACGGGTCCTGCTGATGATGTGCTCATTGCGCGGCAGGCGTTGCATGCGTTTCGCCTGATGATTCGTCATCCGATTACGGGTAAAGAAATTCAGTTTGAAGCGCCATTGCCGGATGACTTTCAGCGAACACTCAGTTTTCTGCGGCAGTCCGCAGGGTGTCTCTGAAATGCCGATGGAAACCGTGCTGGGCGCTTAGGAACTGGTTCGGAATGAAATCCGTAAATGGTGTGCCTGCGTTCGCCAGAGC
>CAMAXD010000299.1 GCA_945861975.1 Candidatus Kuenenia stuttgartensis
CGACCGAGTGGAAGCAACCACTCAGCAAGTTTATGTTTCCGGCGTTCGACAGCAATAAGGATGGCAAATTCTCCTTGAATGAATATCGCCAGACCCCCTGTATCAATGAGGTAGCTCATTGGTACGACCCGGTGAACGACGCAGATGCAGATGAGAAGATATCATTTATAGAGTTTCAGTTCGGGAACAGCACTTGTCCTTTGCTCCGACGAATTTACTTCGGCCGATTTGACCTCGACAGCAGCGGGACTCTGGAAACCACAGAGTATCCGTTCCGTGTTAAGCAGCACGATCTCTTCTATGTTATGAATGAAGACGGCACGGACTGGAAGAAACTGTTTGAATTCGAAGGACATCACGCCTGTGGATCACCAACGGTGTCACCTGACGGAAAGCTGTTGGCGTTTGATTCGTGGATCGGAGCCAACCTGGGCGGCAGTGCTTTGTATGTGATGGATATTGATGGCGGGGAGCCTCGACAGATCTGCCGAGGGATGATGCCATGCTGGTCGGCCGATGGAGAGACATTAGGATTCTCCAATAGCTCACAAGGTTACAGCATCTGGCTGACGTCACTTGACGGCGAATCGATGGAAGGACTCGCGCGAGGCTGGGGAGGCCAGATAAGTCCCGATGGGAATCGTATCGCCTACGCGCTCAATGGAATCGAAGTGATGGAGATCATTTCCGGCGATGTGACCCCGCTGCTGGATAGAGATGCGAATCCCTATCAAAGCATTTACTGGAACTCAGCCTGGTCGCCTGACGGGAAACGGTTGTGTTTCAAAGGAGTCAAAGAAAGCGGCACGAGCGAAGTGGCCTCCATCAGCACGAATGGTGAAGAGCCGGATCTGAAAATTCACTTCTCGGGCAAGATCAACATCAACGCCGACTTTGCATGGCATCCGAAAGGCGACCGCATTCTCTTTGCAATGTCCTGCCCGGAACGCGGATTCGTGCAGCTTTATGAATTCAACCCCAGCACAGACGTCGCACCCAAGCTCGTCGAAGGACAGGATACTGCTCGCAACAACACCGACGCCTGCTGGACTCCGGATGGAAAGCGTCTCATCGTCATCAGCGGCGACTTTTAGCTGGACATCGCCATATGCCCCCTCTCCCCCAATTTTTTTGCGGATGCAGCGGGGTGTGGCATGGCAGGGTTCTTGCAAAAAATTGGGGGAGAGGGCCGGGGTGAGGGGACCGTTTTAGCACGCTGCCCTCTACGAAAGCCCCCTCATCCGGCCTATCGGCTACCTTCTCCCCCGAGGGGGAGAAGGAGTGTTATCTCAGTCAGCAAATTCTTATCACAAAACGACTTCGCTGATCTGAGTTGTCAAACATGGCGCTGTCCAGCCAGGTTCAGCGACGAAAAGAAATCGGCGAGGACAGATGGCTGGCATTGAGGCGAAATCTGCTCCTCACCGGGGACTGCAAGTTCGGCCGCCCTGATCAAGACTGGGCACAGTGACTATTGAACCTGACCTTCTGCCTCGCTCCACTTACGCCAACACGCCTTTGATCACGTTGCCGAAAACATCAGTCAGGCTTTCGTCTCGGCCCTGATGAAAATAGGTCAGTTTTTCGTGATCCAGTCCCATCAGATGCAGAATCGTCGCGTGCAGGTCATGCAGATGGACGCGATCAACGACGGCTTCGAAGCCAAACTCATCTGTTTCGCCGTAAGAAATGCCGCCCTTCACGCCAGCTCCCGCGAGCCACATCGAGAAACCATAGGGATTGTGATTTCGCCCGGGAGCATTTGGGCCTTCGCTGAATGGCATGCGTCCGAACTCACCGCCCCAGACAACCAGAGTTTCCTCCAGAAGTCCTCTTTCTTCCAGATCTGCCAGCAAAGCGGCGATTGGCTGATCCACTTCAGCTCCATGCCGGCCATGATTCTTCTCGATGCTTTCGTGAGCATCCCAGGTCTCTTCCAGATGACCGCCACCCGAGTACAACTGCACAAAACGAACACCTCGTTCGACCAGTCGTCGAGCCACCACACAGTTGCGACCAAACTCATCCGTTGGTTGCTGACCAACGCCATACATCGCCAGCGTCTGCTCGGTCTCCTGAGTCAGATCAACCGCCTCAGGAGCTTCTGTCTGCATGCGATAGGCGAGTTCATACGAGTTAATCCGCGATGCCAGTTCATCCCCGCCGGGACGTTGGGCCAGATGCTTTTCGTTCAGCCGAGCGAGCAGATCGAGTTGCTCCCGTTGAACTTCGCGAGTCACATGGTCGGGACCTCGCAGGTCCAGAATCGGATCACCGACAGGACGAAACAGAGTGCCCTGGTAAGCCGCCGACATAAAACCGCTGGACCAGTTCGGCTGACCGCTGATCGGGCCTCCGCGTTTGTCAAGAATCACGACGTAGCCGGGCAGGCTCTGATTTTCTGTGCCAAGACCATAAACACACCATGAACCCAGCGACGGCCGACCAATAAACGTCTTGCCGGTATTCATCGCCACCAGCGCGGAACCGTGAGCATGGCTGTCGGTATGGCACGACTTGATGACCGCCAGTTTGTCGGCATGCTTGCGGACATTTGGAAAGTAGTCCGAGACCAGCAATCCGCTTTCACCGCCCGGATGGAACTTGCGAAATGCGGGGGTCAGGTAACCCACCTTGCGACCGCCGGAGTTGATATAATCTTTTCCGGCTGGTAAGGGCTTGCCCGCATACTTTTCCAGCGATGGCTTGTAGTCGAACGTATCGACCTGGCTGGGCGCGCCGTTCATCATGAGAAAAATGCAGGACTTCGCCTTCGTCGGAATCTGCGCGGGGCGAACGGCCAGAGGACCTTTGTGGTCGCTGGCAATGGCCTGTTGTCCAAAGAAGCCATCTCGATCCAACAACGACGTCAATGCGAGGCCCGCGAATCCGCCGCCCATCTGCCAGACGAATTCGCGTCGAGAATTTCCGCAGGGAAACATCTTCATGGGGGACGGCCTCAATTGTGGTTTTCAACGCGTCTAATCGCAGGACTTCAAGTGAGAGCATTCAAGCTTCCGCTTCGTAGGGTGTGACAAGCGGAGCGCCGGCACACCATCCTGCAACGGTTTGGTGTGCCCGCGTTCGCCGCGGCGAACTTGTCACACCCTACGGCGCGAAGCATGAACATCCAGTACGCTGTACAGGCAGTTTACCAACCCGTCATTCGATTTCGATGCCTCGGCGATGAAGTTTCTTCACCAGCTTGGCGACCAGAGCTGTCCAGCCGGTCTGATGGCTGGCTCCCAAACCGCGGCCATCTTCGCCATGGAAGTATTCATGGAACAATAACAGATCCTTAAAATGGGGATCTTCAGCGTACCGCGGATCCTCGCCATGACACGGGCGATTTCCGTTTTTGTCCGGCAGGAACAAGCGAATCTGACGCCGCATCAGTTCTTCGGCGACCTGCCCCAGTGTCATCATGATCCCTGAACCCGTTGGGCATTCGACCTTGAAGTCGGCTCCGTAGAATTCATCGTAACGTTCCAGGGCTTCGATCAGCAAATAGTTCATAGGGAACCAAACCGGCCCACGCCAATTGCTGTTACCGCCGAACATGGAAGAGTCCGAATCCCCCGGCACATAGTTGACACGATGTTCTTCGCCGTTGGCATTGAATACAAACGGATGCTTCTCGTGAATTCGCGAGAGCGATCGAATGCCATAGGGTGACAGGAATTCGTTCTCGTCGAGCAAATACTTCAGCATTCTTTCCATGCGTTCGCGTGTTGGAATCGCCAGCAGACGAAGCCCGCGGGCCGGGCGAGTCGCATCGGCTTCCTTGGACACCTGCATGAATGTAATATTCTTGATGCGATCCTTGCGGTGCTCCAAAAACCAATCCATGCGGCGGCGGAAACCGGGTAGCTTCTGCAGCACCACGTCGCTCAGGATGATTGAAGTAAACAGCGGGATGATCCCGACAAGCGAGCGGACTCGCAGAGGAATATGTTCGCCATTGTTATACAGATGGTCATAGTAGAACCCATCCTGTTCGTCCCACAGTCCGACATCGCTGATTGAATTCATCGCATCAGCAATCTCAATATAGTGTTCGAAAAACTTACTTGCCATGTCGGCGTAGGCGGGATTCTCACTGGCCAGTTCCAAAGCCATCGTCAGCATTCGCGCGCAATAGAAACCCATCCAAGCGGTGCCATCAGCCTGATGCAAGTGGCCACCGGTTGGCAAAGGCTTAGAGCGATCGAACACGCCAATGTTGTCGAGCCCCAGAAAGCCGCCGCTGAAGACGTGCTTCCCCAGTAAATCTTTACGATTCACCCACCACGTGAAATTCACCAATAGTTTTTGAAAAGTCCGCGCGAGGAATAAGCGATCGCGGCGTCCCGGCGGTCCGGTCTGTTTGTAAACTCGCCAGCACGCCCAGGCATGAACCGGAGGATTCACGTCGCTGAGGTTCCACTCGTAAGCGGGAATCTGTCCGTTAGCGTGCATGTACCATTCGCGAAGGAACAGAATCAGTTGTTCGCGCGCGAACTTACTGTCGATATCCGCCATGGGCACCATGTGAAACGCCAGGTCCCATGCGGCGTACCACGGATACTCCCACTTGTCCGGCATCGAAATAATATCTCGATTGAACAAGTGTGGCCATTCGCTGTTGCGAATCGATTTGCGAGACTCAGGAGCTTTCGGAAAGTTCGGATCGCCCTTGAGCCAGTCTTCCACAACATAGTTATAGAACTGTTTGGTCCACATCAGGCCTGAATACGCCTGTCGGAGAACTCGTCGCGATTCAGGCGGCAGACTTGTCGGGATTGTGGCATCGTAAAATGCGTCTGCTTCCGCCTTGCGATGTTCAAACGTCCGAGAAAACTCTTCGCCAAAGACAGACTTCGGCGGACGGTTGTAGTCCCATAATCGAAGCTGCAACGTCACCTGTTCACCGGCTCGCAGGGTGACTCGATAATGCGGGGCGGCTTTGGTGCCGGTACACTTTGGATTCACTGCATCAACACGACGACCGATAATGTAGTCGTGGAAACCGTCCTTGAAATAATCACCCGACAACGATGAGTCGTGTAGATACTTCGGGTGGGATTCGTTCTCCGTGAACAACCACGTCGGAGATTTCCCATCCGGAGCATGGTCGGCTGTGAAGACGAACTTGCCCAGTGTGGCGTGCTCCGCGAGAACTCGCCCGTGTTCATCCAGATGCATGCTGGGCTTCGGCCAGCAGCCTTCATGTTCGCAGCCCCATGTCCAGGTATTGCGAAACCAGAATGTTGGCAGCACATGCAACGAAGCCAGCACAGGGCCTCGATTCGCAATCGTGATGCGAATCAGGACATCGTCCGGATTCTCCTTGGCATACTCCGCGAACACATCAAAGTAACGGTTGCGTTCGAAGATTCCGGTGTCGACCAGTTCCAGTTCCGGCAATTGCCGACTGCGATGCTGATTTTCCGCCACCAGCTGCGCGTAGGGATATTCGAGTTGTGGATATTTGTACAACGCCTTCATGTAAGAATGAGTCGGCGTAGAATCCAGATAGTAGTATTCTTCCTTGACGTCTTCGCCGTGATTGCCTTCGTGCCCGTTGACGCCGAAAAGTCGCTCTTTCAGAATCGGATCTCGACCGTTCCAAAGGGCCAGCCCAAAACACAGCCGGCATTGCCGGTCGGTGATGCCCAACAGACCATCTTCCCCCCAGCGATACGCACGACCTCGCGCGTGATCATGAGGAAACGACTGCCATGGCGTGCCATCGGGCGAATAGTCTTCGCGGACCGTGCCCCATTGCCGTTCTGAGAGATAAGGCCCCCATCGTTTCCAGTTTGCATCTTCCGATCGCGCCTCTTCCTGTTCGAGACGCACGAGTTCAGCCGTTTTCGTGGTAAGTTCGTTCATCAGGGTCAGTGCAGTTGTGGGATTTCCGACATTCGCACGCCTCCAGTTTGAGTCGCGGAAACGCGAGTTGTACCCGGAACATGATCCAATCGCACGAGTATGCGATGGAAATCCCACGCACATCAGCATCCAAAGCGCACGGATGTACGGTAAAGCGACCTTTGAGCGAACTCAGAAGGTTGCTTTTCCCGCGGGTTGGGCATTACTGAACAAGTTTCACATTCCCTGTGAACTTCCCGGCATGCTTCCTGTTGGTCATTGTCTCTGAACAGGCCTAAGGAAGTGCTCCTGCGGCTTCGAGTTCTTCCGCGCGGTTGCGGTGGTCGGTGGCCATTTGAGGATCGTTGATGCCGAGATAAGCTTTCTCCAGCAAGCGATGCAGCTCAGCACTTTTAGCGCGGTGCTGCAGCGACTGCGTCAGATCAGCAATCGCATCCGGCCAGCGTTCCATGGCCACATAAACTTCGCCGCGAGTCGACAAGGCATCGGGATGATCCGGCAAGAGTGTCAAAGTTTCATTGGCCAACTGTAACGCTCGATCTTTCGAATCTCCACCGCCGCGAACAATCGCCGTTGCCAGGTTATTGAGGACCATCGGATCGCGGCCGCGAGTCTGCAGGTTGGCTTGTTCCAGCCATACTTTGGCTTTGTCACAACGGTCCATCATCAACGCATGCATGCCAAGAAGATTCAGCACGGTCGCGCCATGAGTTCCCTCCAGCCGCAACTGCCGCAACATTTCATCCGCACCGGACGCTGCCGGATGAGTAGAAAGGCTGAGACGTGAAAGTCGATCTATCGCCTGATTTGCAGTGGCCACAGAGGCATAGGCATCGTTGAGCAGTTCGAGAAGTTTTTGCGGTTCCGCCGCACTCGCGTCGGCAGAGATAGGGGCGATCAGGTCCCCCGAAAGAGGATTCCTCTTATACCCGGTTAACAGGTCAAACTCCGCGATTGAGGCTTGCCCGTATAACGCTGCAAGTTCGGCGGGTTCAGGGATGGCACTGGTCTCGGGGGAAACAGCAAACCGGGCCAGCTGAGTCTTCACTTCAGAAATTCGCCCAGCCACAAGCAGGGCTCGGGCGAGCCTTGCATTTGCGGCCACGTCATCTGGTTGCTCTGCCACCTCTACTTTGGCCTCAGACACCAGGGTTTCCACAAGTTGATTACCTTCTTCGGTCTGTCCGTTACGAAGTTTGAGTCGAGCCAAATCTAAACGAAGCTCAGGCTTCTGCGTCGCTGCTGGAGTAAAAATTTTAATGGCTCTCGCCTCATCGCCGGCCGCCAGGAGGAGTTCCCCCAGAAGAACTCGCTTTCCCCAATCGTCGGGTGTCTCTTGCAGTGATTTTTCCCACTGCTGAATAGTCTCTCGCAACGACTCAGCAGGAAAAGTCGCCCCAAGTGCCTGAAGTTTGGCAAGCATCTGCACCGCTGAAACCTGTAAGGGGTCTCGATGCAGTGACTGCAGCACAACCGAAACTCCCGCGTCTCGATTCAGGACCGACGCTCCAAGTCGACGCTCAAGCTGCATCAGTTCGAAATCATTCAATGCTCGACGTAGCTGCGGATCATTTTTTTGCTGCATCCCTGCCAA
>CAMAXD010000300.1 GCA_945861975.1 Candidatus Kuenenia stuttgartensis
ACGCCCTGCCGCTCGCCGAGGAAGGTCACAAAGATGCCTGGCGTAATCCGGATCCAGGACGCGTGCTTCCACATTTGGCCGTCAAAGCTTTAACCGAAGTCAACGCCATTGAGGCCTGTCTGGAAGCTCTCAACGGCCCACACCGTTCCGGGGCCATAGCAGCTCTGAAGCAGCTACACGATCCAAAGACGGTCGACGGGCTGTTCAAAGTTTTGAGCAACAGTCGTGATCAATCACTGCGACGCGAAGTCTGGACGACACTGATCCGGCTTTATCATCAAGAGGGCGAGTTTACTCTTGAGAGTCCGAAGTGGTGGGGAACTCGACCCGACACAACAGGCCCGTACTATGATCGACAAAAGTGGAGTGAGTCAGATCGAATCGCCGACGCAGTAAAAGTGGCAATGGCTGAAGCCGATGAATCGCTGAAGACTCATCTCACTGAGCAGTTGAAGAAGCACGTTGTCAACCTCGATGGCTTGTCGGCCGATGTTGCGATGAAGGAAGAAGAAAAAGCGATCGTACTTCCCAAGGCCGATCCGAATGATCCGAATGCGATCGCAAATCTGCTCTTTGATGCTGTAGCGACGCGAGCTGCTGCGACACCTGGTGATGTCGAAAAAGGACGACTCCTGTTTCGTCAGCAGTCCTGTATCAATTGTCATACGTTTGCGAATGGTCAACAGCCGAAGGGACCACATCTCGTCGACATCGGCAAGCGATACAAACGAGCTGAGTTGATTGAATCCATTGTCCAGCCCAGTAAGAAGATTGCTCAGGGATTCGACACATGGGCGATCGCCATGGACGACGGCAAGATCTACACGGGCTTCATCGTACTGGAGAGTGCGGAGACGGTGACGCTGAGAGATGCCACCGGGATTTCTCACGAACTGATTCAGGATCAGATCGAAGATCGAGTCAAGCAGGAGATTTCGATGATGCCTCAGGGCATTGTCGGCAATCTCAGCCCTGAACAGTTGGCCGATCTGCTGGCATATCTGGAAGCACTCAAGTGATCTTTGATGATAGTGAACGTACCAATGATATGAGCCAAATGTGATTATTCCCCGCTCGTGTTTGTTCGCAACTGCAATTCTCGCGATGCTGTTATCCTTCTTTGGCACTTCGCAGATTCGGGCTGAAGTTGCAGATGGCGAGCGGGAGTTTGTTCAGCAATTGCTGGATCGAGCGATGCACGGTCTGGCGGAACAGTTTTGTTTCCGACAGCTCGAAGGTCTGCACGACGTCAATCACCTGGCGACGTGGGAAATGATGCTGTCGGAATGCCAGCAGCAACACGCCTGGAACATGGACGCAGACAGCCGCAACGGAATGATTCGTGAATCGGCTGAGCGTTTGACAGAGTTTCTTCGCAACAATGCTCCTTCGGCAGAGAACGATCTGATGTTGCGAGTTAGGCAGATCGAACTTCTGTTGGCCGCGGGCCTGATGGAAGAGATTATTGAGTCGCCAATCTCGAGTGCTCAGCTGCTGCCTGCGGCGCCCACAACTACATCCGAAGGCCTTCCGCCGCGAAGAGTGTCTACAGAAACGAAGTTTGCCACCGAGGCGATTAACCAGGCGCGGACACTTGCGGAATCATTGCTGACGCAAATCGAAGAAGTCCGCCGCGAAGTTGATCGCGATGCCATCCGTACTGCACGCGAGCGAACTCGAATGGTGCTGACGGATGTGGCCTTTGTGAAGTACCGCCTGGCTGATGCGAAAGAGTCGAAGAAACTTCGTGAGGAAGCCGAAACACTCATTGAGCAGATGCAGAAAACGACATCGGATGATTGGCTTCGGTTTCGGTGTCGAGTGATGTTGGCTGAGATTCAGCTGGACCAGAAAGACTTCGCTGCGTTTCAACTTCGTTATGGCAACACACAAGCCACTGCGACCAGTCAGAATGAAAAAGCCAGCGCCGCTGCGTTGAAGATTCGTTCGCTGCTGCAACAGGGACTGCCATCGGAGGCATTGCAGGAATATGTGGAAGCCTCGAAGAACGGACTCACACTGACGCAGGAGCTGCAAACTCTGAGACTTGAAGGGCTGCTGCAATTATTGGAACTGCTGTATCAACTCGATGAGTCGCCACAACGGACGGAGTTGCAGAACAAAACACAGCTGGAGTTTCAGCAACTCCGCGATAAAACTCTGACTCTCACGACGGGAGTCTGGCGGCAGCGCTGCGTCCGAATCGCTGATCACTTTGATCGCGTGTTACAAGTAGGGCCGGATGCGGCACTGGAATTAGAATATGTAGCGGAACTGATCGATGACGGCGATATCACAACCGCTCGCCAGCGACTGCAAAGTCTGGCTCATCGCCTGTCAACAAAGTCACCGATTCTGGCCGCGCGCATTCAGCTTCAGGCTGGAAACCTTTCCATTCGCATGCGTGAGTGGTTGATTGCGAAAGCAGAGTTGCAGCTTGCAAAAGAGAAGTTTCAGGCCGCCAACGATCCGCCCGGCGCTGCCGCCGCTGATCTTCTGCGAGTTTATGTCATCGGACAGCAGTGGAGTTTGGGCTCGCCCGGCGAAGCCACTGAAGCTGATTACCAGTCAGCTATCGAGTCTCATTTGTCTGCTTTTCCGGAGCAGAAGACGGTAACTCAGGCCAGAGACTGGAAAGCCCGATTGCTGCGTGCAACCTCGCCGCTCAAAGCCGCTCGCGAATTTCTTGACCTTGGCTCTGCAAAAGAAACTCCACCAACAGACACGGCCGCAGAATCGCCTCAGCCCCTGCCGATGTCCTCGGAGCAAATGCTGAGACTCTGTCTTGCTGGAGATTGCCTGATCGACGCATTGGCGATGTCGACGAATACGTCGCTGGAGCCTGGACGTGCTTTGCTCAGCGAAATGAAGACTCTACGAGATGAGCTTTTGCTGTGTGCGGTGGAGGCATCGCTTGAACAGCCAGAGTCAACGTTTCAGTATTCACTGATCCTCAAGTGCCAACAATCCGGATTAGTTCTTCTGGAGCCTCTGCCGGCAACAAGTAACTGGCCGGAGTTGCTGAGCAACAGCCGAATGCTGCTGGAGTCGCTGCACACTCTGAAGCGAGACGCTCCAGGGCAGCCCGAAGCGGCCGGCCAGGAAACCCTGTCTGCGGATGCCTCGACATCATCACAGAAATTATCGACAAGCGAAAAAAACGATCTTCAGTACCTGCGAAGCCACGCAGAAACGACTTGCCACACCATGGTTGTGCTCGGCAGCGTTCGGCAGCTTGCGAATGCTGCTGATTTTCAGCCGTCACTGACAGCACTCAAGTCATTGCCACGTAAAGATCGATTGGCTGTCGCGCAAAGTCTTATTCGTCAAATGAATCCTGATGCGGCCGCAATACCGGGTGATATGCAGTTGGCATTGTTTTTGATCAGTCTTGTCACGGAATCCCCGGAAACATCAACGCCAGCACTCACCGTGGATGATCACCTTGTTGAATTGCAGTTGCTTCAGGCTCTTGGCCGTGTCGGAAAGTCGACAACGGCTTATGATCGGTGCCTGAATGATCTGTTGGCAATGACTCTGGATGATAAACAGATCGCACGGACCGCAGAGATCGTGACTCGGTCTGCCGGAAATCAATCATCAAATGCATCGAAGCAAAACGCGAAGCGATTCTGGCAGTCGGTGCAGAAGCGAACCAAACCCGATCAGGATGCCTGGCTGGAGTCGTCATTGCAACTCGCATTGATCGCAGAGTCCACCGGGGACAAGAAGGAGGCCGTCAAGATTCTGGGCGTTGTCGATGTGTTGCATCCTGAATGGGGAACTCCCACGCGAAAAACACGAGCTGATGAGTTGCGAAGTCGGCTGGAGGCGAAGAAGTGAAAACGCCATTCCTGCGATATCGATCCGGCATGATTCAGGAATCTCTGAACTCTGTGGTGGCAAAATACTCATCGTCTGACACAACACTGCAGAACAAATCCTGGGCGCCGCTGTTGTCTGGCCAGATACCTTTGTCCGTGCTGTCGCGAATATCACAAGCGGCATCGTTTGCTTCGTTAAGATCTACAGACGAAGCAACAGCTCTAACGGCGGCCGGATTTCGATCATTACTGGTGACACGACCAATTGTTGACGTCGAATCATTGCGGGTCTTAAGTATTTTGGCACGAGATAATGATGTTCGCGTGACAATTGATCACTTTCGACATGCCGAACTCCTTTCCCAGGCCATGGTCGCTGAAGGCCTGACGGTCGGCGTTCTGCTGGACGTTGATCCGGGGTATTCGCTCACGGGTGTTCGTCCCGGGCCGGATTCCGTTCGGCTGGCAACGGCTGTGACTCAATTGCCGGGGCTTCAACTGGCTGGAGTCATTGTTGACGAAACGGCTCGTGGCGATCATTCTCTGTCGGCTAATCCTGCAAATGCGTTCGACCATGCTTTGGCCGTCGCCAGGCACAGCCAGCGAATGATCCAGGCCATCGGCATCGAGTGCCGGGAAATCGCCACGGGCTTCGATGATTTCTCATCTGCCATCACTGATCCAAATGTCACGTTGGTACTTACAAACCCATTCCGTACAGCGGGCGTCATCAAGGCCCGAAGCGGACTCGACGTGCGGTGCCCGGCACTAAGTGTTGTTGGTCGAGTGATCTCGCGTCCATCACTGGAATGGTGCGTCATCGATATTGGTGCAAGCTTAATTGAAGAGGCTTTGCATGCTCATGTTTCATATCCGTCCGGAGTTCAACTACTGAAAACTCACAGAGATATCACTTCGCTGCAGCTCTCTGGCGAATCGCTCGATCTCCGCATCGGCGATGAAATTGAGTTTGCTTTGAATGCCGTGCCTGAAGGCTTCAATCTTCCGTATGTTGTGGAGGATTAGTTGTTGGCCTGAAGAGCTCTACCGCTGATAAATCGGCAGATAACCATACTCAATAGCCAGAGCCAAAACCGAGAGCGAAGTCGAATACACCTTGCCGGCCTGCCGTTCTGTACCGTCTTCGGGGTCCCAATATCCTGCGGGGTTTTGCATGTTGAGCGTTGTGCGATAGAGCGACTCCCGCGACTGCTGCCACTCGTCTCCGCCAACCTTGTACATTCCCACTGTGCAGTAGTAGACGCCGTAATAGAAGTAGTGCTGCCCTTTGGTCAGCGGTCGCGACAGAATCATTTTCGCGGCAGCCAGAGTTTCCTTCGTGCGATGTTCGCCGCAAACTTCCAGCGCGACGATTCCGGTACCGGCTCGAGTCACCGTGCTGCCGTGACCCGACATATAACCAAATCCACCGTCGTATTGAACATGGAGCCGCCGAACATACGCGATCGCTCGGTCAATGTTCTCAGCCGGGACATCACAGCCAATATCTTTGGCAGCGCGAAGAGCCAGCAACTGCCACGCTGTGACACTCAAATCAGAATCGCTGCTTGTGGGCTGATAACGCCAGCCACCGTCGTGTTCTGTTGACTTGGATTGATTCTGAGCATCGACGATAAGTTTGACGGACCTCTGCAAAACTTCGCGACATTGTTCAGCCTGAGTCGGATCGACCATGCCGATGACTTCCGCCAGCATGAGAGTCGCAATCCCATGACTGTACATTGGCCCGTCGCTCCGCTGACGCCCCACGAGCAATCCGTTCTTCTGCTGCTTTGACAGCAACCAGCCGACGCCTCGAGTAATCTGCTGACCGTAAGGACCTTCTTCAGGAACGTGGCCTGCCGCCAGCATGGCCATGATGGCCAGAGCGGTCGTCGCCGTTGATTCGCCGTAGTCGTTGGTTTTCCACGCTCCGGATGGCTGTTGCTCGGAAGCCAGCCAGTCGACGGCACGCCGAATGCCCGCATCGATGGCCTTTTCCAGCGGATCGTCGGACTCGTCAGCCGCAATTCCCGTGCGACACCAGAGTCCGGAAGCCACGACCGTTGCCATCAGTGCTGCTCGGCGAGTTAGTCGGACAGTCATGGCTTTGCCTCACGGCTGAATGTTCCGGTTAATACTTCGCAGGGCGATACAATTCCACGCCTGACATAGAGGTTGGACATTCCTGTCCGACTGCAGCTTGATGGATGGGAATGCCCATCATGTAAGTCATATCAGACGTCGGTTTCCGGTTTGGCTTTCTTCCGGCCACGCGTCTTCGGGGCTGGGGGCGTCGGTGCGCTTCTCAGGGATTGTTCCATCGCAGCGATTTCATCACGCAGTCGGGCGGCCGCCTCGTAGTCTTCCGTTTCGATGGCAAGACGCTGTTCATTTCGCAACTGAATCAGTTTCGCCTGATCCTGAGTCCCCATCATCGTGCTGCGCGGCTTCTTGCCGATGTGGGTTGTGTCTTCGTGGATATTCTCCAGCAACGGCAACAGCTCAGTCAAAAACTCAGAATAGTCATGGGGACAGCCAAAGCGACCACTTTCACGAAACTCGTTGAACGAGATGCCACAGTTCGGGCAAGCCGCAGAAGACTCTTCACTTTCTGCGATTAACTCTTCCAGCTTCGAAGCGAGATCTGTCCCTGCCGCTGAGCTGCCGCTGTCGGCCGTCGATTCCAGATACTCCCGCGCACAGGTTTCGCAGAGATGCACAACACCGGCATTCCCGTTGCGAATCTCCGTGATATGGAGCGTAGCTGGTTTAGCGCATCGACGACATTTCTTCATGGAGATCTCTGAGTGCAGGCAATTCAGCAAACGATAATATGGAAACCCGAGCAATGACTCTCGACCGAAATCTTCACAACCCTGCCAAGACGACGCAAGAGCCAGCAGAGGCTTTTCGATAGCGTCCGGTTGTTGGTATCAGCGGATGGCTTTGCAAACAGGCAAACTTCTGACATCGGTCCTGCAGCTTCCGCCGATCGTGATTCTGGCCGAGCAGATGGCACAATCCTCAAATTCCAATTCTGAGACAGAGCTCCAATGCCGCCGGATTCCTGATTCAGGCCGCATTGAACCCCCAATCTGCACCTGATCGAACCTGAGTGCCTCAAAACGTGTCTCAAAACCGATGCGGAAACTTGATCGAGCATCGGGAGACGGTTAGAGTGTTATCAGCTTTGCAGAAGTCGTTGTTTTCAGGCACGTCCTGATCCAAACAGCGGCGTCGTAAGAAGCGTTGTTGGGGTTCCTGAGATTTCTCAGATGCGAAACTCAACAGGATGGTGGTTATAGCTCAGTTGGTTAGAGCGCCAGATTGTGGTTCTGGAGGCCGCCGGTTCAAGTCCGGTTAGCCACCCCTTTGAAGCCTCATTCGTTTTTGCAGCGAATGAGGCTTTTTTATTTGGCGCATTTGCGGTCTTTCAGACGCGTGCCAGTGCACCGCAAAGACCCTTTTGACAGGATGATCGTTTCGCAGGCGATCGTTGAGCAGATCCCCGCGGTAACCGCCGATTCGGCGTTCGGTTCTTACGCGGTGGCCACACTTTGGTAAGAGCCGAATGGGACAATCGCCATCATGGAA
>CAMAXD010000301.1 GCA_945861975.1 Candidatus Kuenenia stuttgartensis
TTCGTCAAAGTGTTTTCAGGTATTCCAGCACTGCCTGCTTTTCTGGTTCGGACAGCGCATTCGGGAATGTGTGACCATCGCCGCTCTTGCCGAACTGACGTGTGTCAAAATAGCTGCGGCGGAACACCATGTCGTCACTACTGTCAGGCATCTCCGACGCTTGCTCAATTGTGAACCCCACTTTTTCTTCGTCCATCTGGGCGGAAACAGGCCGCCAGACTACTGGTCGATGGTCTGGATGCATCAGGTGCCAAAGCGTCGGAACACTGCCATTGTGCAGATAAGGTGCGCTGGCCCAGATCCCGTCGAGCGGAGGAGCAACGTAGCCATCGGGATCAGTGAGTGTCTGCTGAGCGTCTGCTTCACCGGCGTGCGCAAACCAACTGTCGGCATATTTCTTTCGGCCTTCCGTTGTGAGAGCCGTCAGTCGCACGGGATCGGTGCCAAGTTCGTCCAGCGGAATTCGCACGTTTGGATAGGTCCAATTGTCGCCGTACGTTCCATGACACTTCGAACAGTTTTGGACGAACAGCGATTTTCCGCGACTGGCGAGTGTCTGATCAATGGGTCGCATATACCTTGGAGGCCGAAGCGAAGTGATATAGGCCAGAACGTCACGAAAATTGTCTTCGTGCTTCTTGTAGAAGTCCGGGCCATTTTCCGGGACCAGTGTGAATTGCATCAGCCCACGATGCCCCTTCTCTGCGAACCCGTCGATGTACATGGCCGGCCGTTTGAAGAAGTACCACCACGGCGGCGCGTCCATGTCATGATTCACAAAGAATTTGGGCGGAGTGAAAAGCAGGTTCAACTGTGAGTCCCGCGCGTTCATCAGCCCCATGCCAAACACAACCGCGTTGGTGGTCCCGTTGGTTGTGCCCAGCGGGATAGCGATCGCGCCCAGATCCATGCGACTGGGGCGTTTCCCCTGACGCAATTTGGTCTGAAAAGTCTCTTCCGTGAGAGACTGCAGGGCGAAGCGGTTATTTGGCGCGCCGGGCATCGGCGTTCCATAAACGGTGCCCCCGTGACACGCGAAGCAATTCATCGACCATCCACCGTCGGCGGCCACTACGTACTGCAGCGGTTTTCCGGAATCATCACCCGGTCGGGTGGTGAGCCCATAGCGCTCGAAAGCCATGGCTTTTCGCTCGGCAGGGGAAACGATAGCGGCCTTCGACTTCAGAGGCTGCGGCCACGCTTTCCAAACCTCGTCAAAGGTTGATTCCTGGAAGTCCGCAGGAATCAGCGCCGTGTCAATCAAAAACCGGTACCCACGTTCAGACGCTGGATTGGCCGGAGACGCCAAATCTGAAGCAGGGCTCTGGGCCAGGCTCAACGGAATCGGGAACGCAGTGATGGCAAAAAACAGGAACTGCTGCAACATGGGCTTGTGCTCGCGTAGCCTGCGAACTCCGGATCGGGGGAAGGTGTCTCAGGGAAGATGATAGACCTGTTATTCGTCCTCGTCGCGTGGAAACTTCCTGATCACCCAATTCTATCCTTCAAAACATCAGTCTGATGGCAACATGGCCCACAATTCAGGACGACCCACGTTGCAGTGAACAGCCCTTGCGAGCGGACCACCGAATGCCCAGCTCAGGTAGAGCGCAGTCCTCGCGACATTCCATGCAATCACGTGTTGCGGGCCTTCCTTCGCAAGCGACAACAGCCTGCGTTCGGGACAGGGGATTGGCTGGAAGATGGATTCGGCCGATGCAGACCGCGTCGGATCCTGTTCTGTAAGCTCGTCGATCTCACGAATGGCCTCCTGTAATTCAATTTTGCTGACGTGAGCGGCAACGTGGTGATCCAATGCGAAAACGCTCTGCCGGTTGATCGCGGGCAGTAGCAGCAAGCCCACGAACGAAAGTAACAGGAACCATAAAAAAGTGGTGACGAGATCGGCGACCGAGACTATTGCACCGCCGGCTAGCAGAATCGCCACCGTGAGACTAAAAATGTTCCATAGCATGGCCCAAAAAATACCGCGAACCCGCCCACCGGAATCCCGAGCAGCCATTCGACGTTCTATCAACAGATCCAGATTCGACGGCTTCAAAAGCGTCCGCCAATCTGCTGGAATCACGATACTCTCGAACCCCGGCATTCCCGTGATCCCGCCAGCGAACCTTGGATCGAAATGCGGCACGAACTGAATTGCATCGTGGCCTGCAACGCCCGCAGTTTGAGCCGCCATCGTGCGCCAGATCAACTCCTGACCAGCAAGCAGAGCAATCTGTATCATCGCGAAAATGACGATCAGCCATGGAGCTCCGATTCCTCGCCCAATCTGCAGGTAAAAAAAGAACGTTACGGAGTAAAAAATGATTTGGATTCCAACGGACCGAACCCAGAGTCTCAGCCAGACGCTCGGCCTGGGAGTTTGCTTTTCCAACGAAACAGGAATCCAAATGCCTCCGATGAGATCGAACGGCAAAAGCAAAAGTGCAGCCGAGGCGAAAAACATCAAGAACGCTAAAAAGTCAGCGGGGCCACCGCTGAGCGTTTCTGCAAACAGTGCGTTAGGAGCATCAGAGAAAAGCATGGCAGCGGCTATTGTTACCAATGTTCCCACACAGCTAATCCCTGTCCACAGGCGCGCCTTTCCGGGACTCATCTCATTTCCTCTGCTTAATATTCGATCACGAATACGTCTAATCACTCGGTCCAGGGCGAAACGTGCTGCCGGGCTTGCAGCCTGAGCAAACGAGAGTGCTTGTCGCCGATTTGGCACTTGTGAGGTCTTTACCGCGTTCGATCGCGACAGGTAACACCTCAGGCGATAAACTCCCTGCCTTTTATGGATATCGCGTCGGTGATCGCCACGGACACACTGACTGGAATTCGCGGAACTTCCGCTGATTTCTACACCGGCCTGTGTCTGAACAGTTCGACGTCGTAAAAAAGACCCGACTTTGGTTGGCCTGAAATGATCCAAGCTCCGCGTTTCTCGACTGCAACTCAATCGGTTTTCGTTCTCTGTATTCTCGCGACATCGCTCTTTTTTGGGGGTGTTGCGTGGGCTCAGGTCTTTTTGACGGCGATTGTCTTACAAAGCCGACCAGAGTTTCGAGACGAACGTTTGTTACTCATGGCATGCAGTCTGATTTGGCTGGCGATCTTTCGCTGGATGTTCGTCCGTCAGCTGTTCTTTCCCTACACGCTGCATTTAGCAACTTGCGGAGTGCTCTTCGCATCGGACTTCGAGATATGGCGAGGTTACATTCGTGGCATGATCGTCGTCGCTGTTTTCATCGCGATCAGATTTCTGCAAGGTGCCACCAATCGAGTTGTGATCATCGAGTTGATCGTTGCTGCCGTCATTCTCGCTTTTGCCATCGGTATCTATCAGCTAACGCCTAAAAATGCAGCCTCAAGAGCGATCATTGTAGTACTCTCTTCACTCGCGGCCGTTGCCGGTCTTGCCATTTAAAATGCCGGAGACAATGGCAGCGGAGAGCGTTCCATTTGATACCCTCATCGAGTTGAAGATGACTGCGGACGTCTGGACGCTCTCGCGGAAACTGAACCAAGATCCTCAGCAATCAGTCGACTGGTAATTCGTGCGGATTCGTAGATGACGGGCAGCCCGCTGCCGGGATGCGTTCCTCCACCAACCAGATAAACACCGTCTAAATCTTCAAAGCGGTTGTTCGGTCGTTTGTGCAGCATTTGACGAAAATTGTGAGCCATGTTGAATGTAGCTCCGCTGTGTACCTCGTAACTGGAGTCCCAGTCATCCGGAGTCACTGTCTTCTCAAACCGGATTCGCCGCCTCAGATGATTGAGGCCCAGTTTCTCGACGTCACTAATCACATTCTCGCGAAAGGCCGGAGCCTCTTTCGACCAGTCCACATTTGGGTGCTGTGAACAACCAGTCAATGTAACGCAGAGCGGTCGGAAAAGACTCACTCTCATCGGGCGAATTGGGGAGCCTGTCAGAGCCTTCTTGTCACGAACCACCATGAGATTCTTCAAGCCTTCGATCAAGTGCCGACCTCGTAAGCGTCAGGAGTGACAACTGCGAATAATTTTTGCCGACACGCGGACACCGTTGCCTGGACCGAAGACGTTTTGCGGAAGCCGATTTCACCGCTCCGATCCGACATGCCGGAGAGGCTTCAGCCGGTGCGATCGGAGCAGTTTGCGACTCCCACCCAACTCGCGTCGGCAGGTCTCACTGAAGCGGATTCGAGCATCGCGGTGCACTTTGTGGCATGTTTGACCGACACGACGACTGTAGGTTTTCTCGCACTTCCATCGAGATCAACATCGTGAACCAGGAACGGAGGTCCCCTTGGTCCATGTGACCAGTCAGAATGCTCAGCATTCGTCTACAAATTCTTCGGATGCGAGCAACTGCGGCGGATAGATTGAAGGATCACCCGCGCCACGATGCAGGGTTCTCTTTCAAAAGTCTTGTGATCATCCCCGGAATACCTCAGACCGTGTTTGCTCGACAGCCTTCATGACAAGGAGACTGGCCGTCGCATCCCGACCGTGAGTTATGACGGATTCATCGGATCCCGGGCGATTCTTCTTCCTGTAAACGACCTACTTGCCAGTGTACTGGATCGTGGTTGTGCCGATCGTTCCGTTGTATTCAAACGGTGCCTGGTCGTAGTAATCGAGCGAGACCGGTGAATCCTGATCGCTGCCTATATCGAACGTGGCATTGCTCGTGAAGTGCAGTGACATGGCGGCCGGAACTCGCTCCCGGGCTACTTCCACGTCATTGACTTTCAGAGTGACGTCCATCGGGCCACCAATTTTTGCCGCGAGCTTCGATTCGATCTCGACCTTCACTTTGCCGGTCGGCAATTTCTCTTTGGAACAAATCTTTGTGCGAGTGATCTCAAACAAATTGAACTCGTAACACAGGAAGCCATCTTTCACATAGCATGTTATGCCGCTTGAAAAACCAGCCAGCGCGTAGAGCACACCGTTGGCATTGTCAGGGACTTCCAGATTCATCGACACAAGACTGTTATTTTTTCCGAGCTTGGGCGCCGCTGATTCCGGCATTCCGGCCATGGCTCCCTCAAAAGTCCATTTGGTCACTGATGTTGCCGGTGCGTCCTCGGGATGGAACAAAGCGGTTGACCACAGCCCGCCGCCGATTGGCAGATTCTTATTCTTTGCTGACTCAATCAAAAACAGATCCTTCATCTGCGCGACTTTCTCTGGCATCGCTGCTGCGAGGTCGTGAGCCTGGCTCCAGTCTTCCTCAAGGTTGTAGAGCTCCCATACATCTTTCTCGGGCGACCATTCGCGAGCACCTTTGGGGATGCCGCCCACCCATGGTTCGCGAGGTCCAAAGGCGCTGGCAAACCAGCCATCGTGGTAGATACCTCGACTGGCCATGATGTCGAAGAATTGTGTCTTCCGCTGACCAGTCGCTTTGGCATCCGCGAACGTATAGGCCAGACTGATCCCATCAATCGAATCCTGAGGAAAGCCGTTGACCACTTGGGGAGACTTGATCTTCGTGGCTTCATAGATCGTCGGCACGATGTCGATCACGTGGTGAAACTGAGGTCTGGGCGTTGAATTGGCTTTGATCGTGTTCGGCCACGAAACCGCCAGCGGCTGACGAATCCCGCCAAAGTGAGCACCGACAAGCTTGGTTGACCGGTAGGGCGTACTGCCGGCCCGTCGCGATGTCATCGGTCAGGTGGTAGCCTTCTTTTCGATGCTCCGACAGCTGACTCGTATTGCGCACCAGCGTTGGCTCATACTGCGACGCTTCTCCCGCAAGAAATCCGTAAAAGTACTCAAAGCCATAACCCGTGGGCCAGTAATCAAACGGTCCTTTGTTGGTGATCTGCTCTTCGGGAGTATTATGCCACTTGCCCCAGGCTCCGGTGTTGTAGCCGTAGTTTTTCAGGACTTCTGCTACTGTCGCAGACGACTTTGGAATGGTGCCGCTGAAACCATCGAAATCATTGGCGATGGCAGCAATCTGCCCGTTGCTAACTCGCGTGTGATTCCGTCCGGTCAGTAGTGCGGCTCGCGTTGGTGAACACATCGCCGTGGAATGAAAACGGTTGTAAGAAATCCCAGCCTTTGACAAACGATCGAGTGTTGGCGTATGAATTTCTCCGCCGTACGTTGAGGGCGTCGCCGGTCCCACATCGTCCATCAGGATGATAAGGATGTTTGGCGCTCCGTCAGCCAGCCGCTTAGGCTCAACTCGCTTTTTGTAAACTGAATCCTGCATGGTCAGTCCAGCCGTGGACGCTGACGGCGTGGGGGGAAACGGCAGAACGTCCTGCCCATGCACTGAGCCGGCGCACACAAAAAACGCGCCGATGAGAACGAGCGAACTGATCTTCATAGCAGCGTTTTCTATTGCTTCAGGTCGACGGTGATCTGATGGATGTTGCCAACAAAAGTGAATGGTCGGACGTCGTCGTAGAATGCTGAAACCGGTCAACCGAGGTCAGTGCCGACATCGAAAGTCTCACTGGCCGTGAAAGCTCCCGGCACCGTGATCTTTGCGACGGTGCGAGCAACTTCGCTTCCGTCGACGCTCAGCACAATGTCGGCGGGCGAGCCGGGACGAGGAGCTCTGAGAGTCGTGTCCACGACGATCGTGTGCTTGCCGGGCGCGATCTTCTCTGCAGACTTCGCCCAATAGCGTTCGATGATCATCATGTTGTATTCGAAACAGAGATGCCCCTGATCCATGTAACATGTGAGTCCGCCGCTGGCGCCGCCAAGGGCATAAAGTACGCCACTTGCATTCTCGCCCACGTCAAGATCAATGGTGACCGTGTTGTTCTTCTTGCCAAGCCCCGGCGCAATAAACTCCGGCATTCGCGTTGTCGCGGAGTCAAACGCCCACGACTTGTAGGGACTGGCGATGACAGTTGTTGGATCAATCCGAGTGAGCAGGCTGCCCCCAATCGGAAAGACTTTGTTCTTTTCGGCTTCCTCAAGAAACACCTTCTGGAGTTCAGCGAGCTTTTCCGGATTAGCAGCGGCAAGATCCCGTGCCCGGGAAAAGTCATTAGTGAGGTCATAGAATTGCCAGACGTCGTTCGCTGAATCCCAATCAGCCAGTCCTGTCTGCGCATTGAGCCACGGGATGTCGCCCCAGATATACAGAATGATCGTATTGTCTCGCTGCCCGGTTTGATTGAGGTAATCGACGACCCGACCAACCTGCACGTCGGTGTGTTCAGCGAAGCCGGCGAAAACTTCCATGAGGCGTGTCTGGAAAGCATGTTCAGATTCCGGAATGCTGTCCCACGAAGGCATCGTGGCATCACGCGGAGTGAGTTCTGCGTTTGATGGAATCCAACCGAGTTCCTTCTGACGTTTGAAGGTCTTCTCGCGGAGAGCATCCCAGCCGTCGTTAAATTTGCCTTTGTATTTGTCGGCCCATGCGGAAGCGACAT
>CAMAXD010000302.1 GCA_945861975.1 Candidatus Kuenenia stuttgartensis
CTGGAAGGCTGGCAACACGACGGCGGACCTGGCCCTGCACTCAAGTTAGCGTCGATTTACATCGACCAACCCGAGGGCAGCGAGTTCGGCCTCGAAATCCTGAAGAAGCACGGCATCCCCATTTTCGATTCGATTGAAAAGGCGGTGACAACAGGCGGGAATTCCGTTGCTGTTGATGGCGTGTTGAGTATTGGCGAGCACGGCAACTATCCGGTGAATGACCTCGGGCAGCAGCTCTATCCCCGCAAGCGGTTCTTTCAGGAAATCACCGACACGTTCCAGAAATACGACCGCGTGGTGCCGGTTTTCAATGACAAGCACATCAGCACGGTCTGGGAAGACGCAAAATGGATGTATGACCGCTCGATCGAAATGAAAGTCCCTTTCATGGCGGGTTCTTCGCTGCCGGTTGCGTATCGCAGCCATCCGTTCAAACTGCCGCTGGGGAGTGAAATCGAATCCGCTGTCGGCATCGGCTACAGCGGCCTCGATATCTATGGCTTCCACGCGTTGGAGACTTATCAAGCGTTCGTCGAACGCCGCAAGAACGCCGAGCGAGGCGTGAAATGGGTCCGCTGTCTGGAAGGCAAAGCTGTGTGGCAGGCGATCGATGAGGGTTGGGTCGCGGCCGACGTGATGGACGCAGTCTACGACGTCATCCCCAAGTCGAAAGCAAACATTCGAGAGGACGAAGGTGCGGTGCTGTTTCAGTTCGAATACACCGATGGGTTTCGCGGTGCCCAGTTCATGCTCCCCAGCGCCGGACTGACCGGTGTGGCGGTGAAGCTCAAAGGGCAAAAACCGCTGGCCACCGGATTTGAAGAACGACCGGAGCCACGCTACCCACACTTCGCATATCTGCTGAAAGGGATCGAAACGATGATCCACGCCGGGAAACCCACCTACCCGGTCGAGCGCACGTTGCTCACCAGCGGCATTCTTGATCGGGCGTTGCATTCAAAATTCGAAAACGGTCGAAAGCTCGACACGCCCGAACTGACAATCGCCTACACGCCAGTCGCCTGGCCACACGCACCGCACCCCGATTTGTTGGCACCGCCGACAAAATGAAAGATGTGAATGAACGAGAATATCCAAAGGATCGACGGATCAATAAATGTCGGATGATTGAAAGCAGCCTGCGGGGACTTCATCAATGAGAAGACCTGTACGACGGACTTCCAGTCCGTCGAAATCCACAACGTTTGTACGACGGACTGGAAGTCCTTCGAAATCCACAACGTTTGAGCGACGGACTGGAAGTCCGTCGTACAGCTTTCGCAGTACGAAGGCGCTTATTGATGTGCCGGTCCTTAGCACCGTTTTCAGGGAGTCTGATGCATGAGTTCGTTTGCCGGTCGCCGAGAACTCTCATCGTCACGAGGCCATCTCGCGAGGGGTTGCCATGGGGCGGATCATCCGCGGTTCGGACGGCGCGACCTGCTGCAGGTCGGCGGGATGGGGCTGATCGGCGTGGGGCTGGCGGACTTGTTGCGACTTGAGGCGCAGGCGGCTGAAAGCGGTCCACGGGCCGGGAAGGCGAAATCGGTCGTCTTCATTTTTCAATCGGGCGGCCCTTCCCAGCACGAGACGTTCGATCCCAAGCCTCATGCGCCGGACATGATTCGTGGCGAATACGGAGTCGCGCAGACGCGGATTCCGGGCGAACTGTTCTGCGAGTACCTGCCCAGGCTGACGCTCCGCTCCGATCGGTTTTCGATTGTCCGGACCATGAACCACATCGCTGGGCGGGAATTCCGCAACGAGCACAACAGCTGCATGATGGTCGTGAAGAATGGGGTCAGGGTTTTTTAGTGGCGCGGCGGTTGGTCGAGTCGGGTGTTCGAATGGTGCAGATCAATCTTCGCGGATGGGATACGCACCAAAACGCTTTCCGCGATTTGAAAGGGAAACTGCTGCCGTCGATCGACCATTGTCTTAGCGGCTTTCTCGATGACCTGGCCGACCGCGGTTTACTGGACGAAACTCTCGTTGTGATGTGCGGAGAAATGGGACGCACGCCACGAATCTCGCCGATCGCTGAAGGAGGCAGGAACGCGTCCGGTGAAATCTTCACACCTGGGCGTCATCATTGGGGCGATGTGTTTCCCTGTTTCTTCGCCGGTGGCGGCATCCAGCCTGGTCGCATTGTCGGACGCACCGATGCACATGGCGGGCTCCCGGAGACAGAAGCCTACACCCCCGAGGATCTTGCCGCCACGATCTTTCACTGCCTCGGAATCGGCCCCGATCGCGAGTTTCACGACTCCAGTGGCCGCCCGTATCGCATCTATCGCGGTCAACCGATTCACGCTTTACTATGACGATTTGTCAGAGATTGAGCAGATGCGGGAACCACCGTGAGGCAGCATCTGTGAGATCCATCGCCATGCGACACGAGCCCAACGGCCTGAAACAATCAGGCTTTCGACCGAGGGGACAAGCAAATAGGGCAAACCGGTCAGGCCCCGTTGTTTCCTGTCAAGAAAAGAGACCCTTTTTGTTCTCTGACCCTTTTTGTTCTGTGGTACGGAGTGCGGTCGCACGCCAGGACTCGAACTGCGAGGCGGCGGCGATACGGGACGTGATCATCATCCAAACGGATTTACAGTCTGGCTGGCCGGAGCAGGTCTGAAGAAGGGCCACGTTCACGGGGAAACAGATGAACTGGGCTACCACGCGATGGGCTAAGGTCACCACGTCACGGATCTTCACGCGACCGTGCTGCACCTGCTGGGGCTTGATAATCGCCGTCTGGAAATCCCCGGCCGCAAACGGCTGGAGATCGATCATGGCAAGGTGATTCAGGAGATTCTCTCGTGACGGTGAGAGGTTTTGGGAAAGAAGCTGTTAAGATTTGCATGGCATAGGCTTCCAGCCTGTGGTTCCCTGAATGAAACAACAGACCGGGAGGATCGAGCTTATGAAGACGCCAGGCTGGAAGCCTATCTCACGGTTTTTCACCGCGTGTTCGGGGTTGATCCTGAGAATCCTGGTTTGCTCATGGGCAACCGTGGGTGCTGCGGACGAACCGGGGAATGTCAAAGCGAAGATCACGTTTGAAGAACACGTGCTGCCAATCTTCAAGGCGCGGTGCGTAAAGTGTCATGCGGGTGCTGAGCCATCACAAGGGCTGCGATTGACGACGCGAAGAGACATCCTTCGCGGTGGGCAGTCAGGACCGGCGATGCGAATCGCGGCAGCGGAATCGAGTCTCTTGTGGGAAAAACTTGCGTCGAACGAAATGCCGAAGGATGGCCCGGCACTCTCCGCAGAGGAAAAAGGAGTGATTCGTTCGTGGATCAATGATGGCGCGACATCGATCAATGCGACAGACGACGACTTGAACGAGCCTGAGAGTTCCGTCGGGCAGCAGCAGAGCGATCATTGGGCTTTCCGTCCGCCCCTTCGGCCAGCGGTGCCGACAGTCAGCACGAGTGAACGCGTGCGAAACCCGATCGACGCATTCGTGATTGCTGCATTGGAGGCGAAAGGACTGAGTCTCTCGGCAGAAGCGAGTCGCGAAGTATTGCTCCGCCGCGCGTCGTTTGACCTGATCGGACTGCCTCCTTCCCCGGATGAAGTGCGTGCGTTTGCTACCGATCACGATGAGCTGGCCTATGAGCGAGTGATCGATGGACTGCTGGCCAGTCCGCATTACGGCGAGCGCTGGGGCCGACACTGGCTGGATGTTGCGGGTTATGCAGATTCGGCTGGAGTGCTTTCGGAGGATCGGCCGCTTCCCACCGCGTTTCGCTATCGTGACTATGTCATCCGCGCGTTCAACAGCGACAAGCCCTATGATCGGTTCCTGCAGGAGCAGATTGCAGGCGATGAACTGACCGACTATTGGACCGCGTACGAGCAATTGGAACGTTTGCCGGATGAGGTCGTTGAGGCCGTCACCGCGACCGGTTACCTGCGATGTGCCCCCGATTCGAGCCGACCTGATTTTTCGACGATCAAGAACGCCGACGCTCAGTATTTCTATCCCACGATTAACGACACATTGCAGATCGTGGCATCATCGACAATGGGACTGACGCTGCAATGTGCTCGCTGCCACAGCCACAAGTTTGATCCGATTCCGCAGGTCGACTACTACCGTCTGCAGTCAATCTTTATGACAGCTTTCCGGCCGAAGCAATGGATTCCGCAGATGGATCGGAAGTTACTTGTTGCATCGGCGTCACAGAAAAAGTCGGCGGAAGAACTCAATGGAAAACTGGATGCGGAAATCACGCGGCTGAAGAAAGAACTGACCGATATGCGAGCGGAGTTCAAACAGAGGCTGTTTAATGACCGACTGGCGATGGTACCGGAACCGATTCGGGCCGATGTGCAACAGGCACTGAGCAAGCCAGTCGACCAGCGCACACCCGTCGAAACGTACCTCGCCGAGAAGTTTCAGCTGCTCCTGCAACCGGACGACCAGACGCTCGATAAACAACTGCCCGAGATGTTCGTCGACTATCGAACCGGGGCTGATCAGCGTAACTCGGCGATTGCGGAGCAGGAGAAACAGCGAATCGCGTTCGATGAACTGCGTGCGCTTTATGACCAGCCGGGGCCAGTTGTGACACCATTGCTGCGACGTGGCGACGCATTGACTCCGGGACCGCCAGTCGAACCCGGCGTATTGACGTCGCTGATCACGCCGGTAGATTTTCAGTGGTCGCCGCCAGACTCGGAAGCCCGGACCAGTGGCCGTCGGCTGGCATTCGCTCGCTGGCTGACTCAGCCCGACCATCCTTTGACCGCGCGAGTGATGGTGAACCGTATCTGGCAGCATCACTTCGGCGATGGAATTGTGGCGACACCCGAAGACTTCGGCACGCTCGGTTCGCCGCCGAGTCACCCGCTATTGCTTGACTGGCTGGCACGCGAGTTCGTTGAGAACGGCTGGAGCATCAAACACATTCACAGGCTCATCATGACGTCAAGTACGTATCGTCAGCGTTCGTCAATCAGCGAACCGGCACAAGCCCGTGAAAACGAAGTCGATCCGGATAATCGTCTGCTGTGGCGGCAGCGGCTCAGACGTCTTGATGCGGAACCGCTCCGCGACGCCATGTTGCACGTGGCGGGTTTGCTGGATCGCAACATGTTTGGACATCCCATTCCCGTTGCCCGACGACCGGATGGCGAGGTCAGTATTGCTGATGGCCAGAACGATCGACGACGCTCGATTTATGTGCAGATTCTAAGAGGAAATCCTCTGACGATGCTGCAGGCACATGATCAACCCGTGATGGAAACCAACTGCACACGCCGCAGTCGTTCGACCGTTTCGACACAGGCCCTTACGCTGCTCAATAGTGATGCGACCGTCGCCTGGTCCGTTGCCTTCGCTGACCGGGCTTTGCAGGAGGCACCTGATTCACCAGTCGCGTTTGCTGCACTGGCTGCATGGTCGCGGGAAGTTTCACCGGACGAACTGAATTTGTTGAATGATTTCGTGACTGAACAGCAGGCGAGATATTCTGCTGGCGGGGACCAGCCCGACGCTTCGCGTCGCAAAGCATTGGCCGATCTATGCCACATGCTGCTGGCTTCGAATGAGTTTGTGTACGTGGATTGACCGTGGAATAGGCTTCCAGCCTGTCATCGTCCGTAAGCAGACAGAACCGGAGAATGAGATGAAGAAAACACGACAGGCTGGAAGCCTATCCCACGAACGCCATGTCGGTCGGCGACAGGCGATTTCGCAAGCGGGCTGCGGATTTGGCGGGCTTGCACTGGGGGCTTTGCTGGGGAACTTTGACCACACAGCGTCGTCCGCCGAGACGACGTCAAATCACATGCTTCCCAGACCGTCTCATCATCAACCGCAGGCGCGGGCGGTGATTCAGCTCTTTATGCACGGTGGCCCGAGTCAGGTGGATCTGCTGGATGAGAAGAAGGAGCTGGCTCGATTGAGCGGTCAGGCTCCGCCGGCAGAAGTCGCGGACGACGAGAATCGCACGACGCATCTTCTCGGCAGCCCCTTTAAGTTTACCAGGCATGGTGAGAGTGGATTGGCGTTTTCCGAAGTTCTGCCGGGCATCGCCAAACATGCTGACGACATTGCCGTTGTCCGCTCGATGTTCACCGAGCATCGCAACCACGAACAGGCAATCTGGATGGCCAACACGGGGCTGACCGTGTCCGGTCGCCCCAACATCGGGTCGTGGGTCGCATTCGGACTTGGAGCGGAGAGCCAGAATCTGCCTGCTTATGTTTCACTACCCGATCCAGGCGGCATGCCCGTCGATGGTGCTCGGAACTGGTCCAGCGGCTGGCTGCCCCCGATTTATCAGGGGACGGCGATTCGGTCCGAAGGAATGCCGGTGCTGCATCTTCAACCGAAAACAGCGCGAACCTCTGAAGTTGATCACGGGCGAATGGAACTGCTGCGAAGGCTGAACGCACGACACCAACAGGCTCGACCAGGCGAACTGGAACTGGATGCCCGCATCGCCAGCTTTGAACTCGCCGCACGCATGCAGCTTTCTGCCACAGATGCGCTCGATCTCAACCAGGAAACGGCAGAGATTCAGAAACTCTACGGCCTGGATCAGGATACGACACGTTCGTATGGCAAACGTTGTCTGATGGCTCGTCGCCTCGTGGAGCGAGGTGTTCGTTTTGTTCAGATCTTCATGGCCGGGCAGCCATGGGACACTCACGCGAACAACGTGGCCGGAACTCGCAGCTGTTGCGAACAAACCGATCTCCCGATTGCGGGCCTGTTGACCGACCTTAAACAACGTGGCCTGCTTGATTCCACACTTATCCTGTGGGGCGGTGAGTTTGGTCGCACGCCGGGCGCTGAACAACGCGACGGCAACAAGGTCCCCGGCATTGAGGGACGTGATCATCATCCTTACGGTTTCAGCGTCTGGCTTGCCGGTGGTGGAATTCGCGGCGGGCAGGCTTACGGAGCGACCGATGATTTCGGCTATCGAGCCATCACCAACCGCACACAAACAGCCGATCTGCACGCAACGATTTTGCACCAACTGGGGCTTGATCACGAACAACTGACCTACAATCACAACAGCCGCGACGAACGACTGACCGATGTCTACAAGGCTCGTGTCATTCCGGAATTAACTGGTCAACCCGTGGGATAGGCTTCCAGCCGGTCTTATCCCCCCCTCTCTCTTCTTTCTCTTCTCTGGCCCGGTTCTCTTATCCGAAGAGAAAAAAGGAATCTCTTTCTTCGGGTCGAGGAGCAAAAATAGAAGAGAAGAGACATGACCCGAATGGCACTGTCGAGATGTAAGTTATTTCAGGTGCACTCCTTGCGTAAATCGGCCCTGAGGATGTTTCTTGGTTTTTGCATGAGTGGATAACCGTGTCTTCGTCGTCTCAGGACGCGAGGTTCGAGGCGGCCAGGGCGATTGGCGA
>CAMAXD010000303.1 GCA_945861975.1 Candidatus Kuenenia stuttgartensis
TCAGCCATTCCGCCGCTGCCCAGTCGGCGCAGCAGATGAAACTCGCCCAGTTGTTTATCAGTCAGGTCTGTCATGAGTAATCACGTCTGCTAACGTCGGTCCTGAACCGCAAAGTGGTAAGTCACGCCTTCAATCTCGCCGATCAGGGAGTCGACTTCTCCCGTAAATCGGTTCGGGACAGTTCTGTCAGCCATAATCATGACGTCGATTCCCAGGGTGCTTGCACCCGCGGCATCGCCGATTCTTGCACGAAGCTCTTCCAGAGTTGTTGGTTTCTTGTCAATTTCAATAACAGGATCAACAGTCGCACTCACTGGAGCCTTAATCACAATCAGGATCACCTTCGCGGTTTCAATGGAACCGCCCGAACTCGACTTCGGTATCTCTGCTGGTGGATTCCCCTGCATGGTCGAAGTGACCATGAAGAAGATCAACAACTGAAAGGTCACGTCGATCATCGGCGTAATATCGATCTCCGAGTCCGGTTCCGGTTGTTTCTTTCGCACATACGGTTCGTCATCGTCTTCAACCGACATAACTTATCCAGCAGCATCTTGAGTCAGGAATTCTGGTTCAGAAAACAGCCACAGCAAACTATTTCGCTTCTTGAGTCCTGGCCGCTGCGAATTCATCAAGGAACACTCCAGTCCCTTCGTCGACGGACTCCTGCAATTTCTTAATACTGTTTGATGCCGCTGATTGAAGCACAATCAAGGGAATAGAAATCGCCATCCCCGCTGCCGTTGTCCACAATGCGAAGCTGATGTCCGCAGAAAGCTCCTTGGGGTCCACTCCGGATGCCGCCGCCCCCGCGATTTTTGCGAAGGCATTGATCATCCCGAGAACCGTTCCAAGCAGACCCAACTGAGGACCGGTCTTGATGCTTGTACCAACCCAGGAATTCAGCACTTCAAGGCTTGACAGAACATCACGCTCAAAACGCTCTCCCACAATCTGACGAATCTTCTTCATCGGTTCGCCACGGTTTTGAATCGCGAGCAGAGCCAACTGAGGCAGTGCTTTGTTCCAGACGGCCGGATCATCGCAAACCTTAGCCGCTCCATCGAAGTCACGTTTCTCAAGTCGCTCTGTCAGGTCATCCAAAAATGCCTGCTCCGCTTCGGCGCCTGGAAACTTCTTCTGCTTCACACGTCGCAGCAAAAGAATTCCGCAATACATTCCCAACGCAGCACAGGCACCAATACCGATCCAGATCGATTGCTCCACGAGCCACATAAAGATCGAAACTTGCGCCGCTGCGAACGTCGAGGGCATGAGAACAAAATCTGGAAGACTGATCATTGGACATCCCGGAAAGTCAACAACAAAATGAAAACGCAATATCTGCCAACGAGTTATCTCAATTGCTGCCGTGTGACGACAAACTCATAGCTCGTCCCGGCCTTCTTCACTTGAAAGTAAGTCCGACGAATTTCAGTGGCTGCCTTGTTGCCATACTCGAATTCTTTCGTCGCCAGCATCTCCTCAGTTGCTGCGGGATAGAAATGCATGACCAGTGCCGGCGAAGCATCGATCCCAGCCTTCTGGAAAAGCTCCAGATCCGCGGCGCGGCGTTGCTCACTGCCGTCCTGCCAGCTCATAAACAAACGCTTCTCAGAATCCCCGGTCTTGACTTCACGAGTTGTCGGAGCGTCCTGACTCAAGTTACTCAAGTAAACGAGGCGACTTTCATCCTGAAACATTGCGCCTAATTCGATACCGAAGAAGTCCAGTTGGGTGGCGTAGCTTTTCAGATCACCCTTATCGCCGAATTCGACGAACCATCGCTGTTCACGTTTTGCCCCGCCACGACCAGGACCACCGCTTCCCAACGGCCGACCGCCGGTACCCTCGGCACTTCCGGGAATCCCCGACGTGTTTTGGTCTGTGTTTTCATTGGGGGCAACCATCGTGGCCGCATTATCGGCGACTTCAAGCACCTGCTCAGTGACTTCTTCCAATTGCGTGACGTCAGTTTCTTCATTCGCCATGGAAGGATCGAGTGAGGCGTCTTCAGGAGAATCAACGTTGGGGGTTGCGTTGGGATCTCCATCTTCCCATCCACCGTCTCCGGCAGGCAACATCGTGACCTGCTTTGAAACCGGTGAGGGAAGCATATTCGAGAGCCAAATGAACAACATGACCATAAACGCCAGCCCGGCGCAGGTTGCTGTTGTCATCAAGATCGACACCGCAACGTCATATTTGGTCAGCTTGATGTGCGGTGCAACTGTCCTGCGAGTTCGCTCAGATGTGGAATTGGCAGCGGACATGAAATCGCCCTGTGACCCTGTATTAACTCGATGACGGTAAACCGACTATCCCGAAACCGACGAAGGTAGAGCCGGGTTCTAGCGAATTGCCTGCAATCTGACAAAGAAGACAGTGGCTTTAAAGACAGGTTTGGCAGACTGTACAGATCGACAATCTGTAGTGTCAACGAATGAGTCTCGCAAAGAGGCTGCGGAAGGCAGTATGTCCGTTTAGTCTGTTCCGAAAACTCGGTCGGGCGAGTACGATGTCTGTACCGGCGTGATTTTCAGGCCTGCTCTGTGAGACCATTCCAATGAATTTCGCATATCTGCTTATTCTGGCTGCCTGTTTCGAAGTCGTTTCTGGGGAGTTTCAAACGGCAAATCTGGACCGAGCAGTCTTTCAACCAATATTCGACGAAAAGCCCGGGACGGAAACCCCCGGGGTTAAGGAAGCAGAGGCTGGGAAGGCTGCAAAGCAGCCGGAATCGAAGGTGGCATTCCGACGTATGCCGATCGATCAGGTTCAGGCTCGCTTACTGCAGTGGATGGCTTTGGCAAAAACGGATGAACCGACGGCTCGCGAAGTCGGTGCTCGTTGGAAAGATAAGGCTGAGCTGCAGAATCTGACAGCCGAAGAAACGCTCGACCGAATCGTGGACTCGTTGGCAATTGCCGATGAATCTGCTCGGAAAGTTGTTGAGGCCTGTCGATCCGGATCGCCTTTTGTACCGCCGAACTTCGAAGGCGTCCGATCGGACTCATTCTATCGCGATCATGTTCAACTCTACTATGCACGCTGGTTGACTCAGCATCGGTTTTATGATGAAGCGATCCCGATGCTGGAAGGGCTGGCTCCTGAGTTCGTGGCAGATCCGGCTAGCCTGTTTTTCTATCGTGCCATTTGTCGACTTCGATTACTGAAGGCGTCAGAGGCTAGTGATGATCTGGCCCTGCTGTTGAACAACACGCTCGATGTCCCAACGCGTTTTCGGACAGTTGCTGAACTGATGCAGGCTGAAGCCGGAGATAACTCTTCCGGACTGCCGGAAGTTGCGAAGTTAATGTCTGATGTGCAGCGACGGCTTGACCTGGGGAAATCCAATGATCCGGTTCAGAAACGCGAAGAAGAAGTCGTTGCTGCCCTCGACAAGCTTCTGAAGCAAATGGAAGATCAACAAAAGCAGCAGCAGCAGCAGCAATCAGGGCAGGGCGGTGGTCAACAACAGAATCAGCCCGGTCAACAGGGGATTACTCAAAGTACGATCAAAGGTTCCAGCGCCGAAGGCAAAGCTGACCCTAAAGACCTGACGGAGAACGGCAACTGGGGGATGCTGGATAAGCAAGCCGAAGCCCAGGCGAAAGAGCTGATTCGTCAGCAGTTTCCTGCTAATTTTCTGGATGCAATCAGCCGGTACACAAAGCGGATTGCGGAGCAGAAGAAGTAGGCGATTAAGACACTCTGTGTGGTGCGACCGCATGAAGCGAAACCTTTGTGGTTGCAAAGCCTTAATTTTGAGGGCAGTTCAGAACAGTGAATAGATCGATTATTGAATTGAGGGATCGCATGAAAGCTCTGACACTTCTGACACTTCTGATACTCATGGCTTTGCCTGTCGCAGCGATGGCCCAGACCGACACGAACACAAAAGTCTCAATGCTTGATGGCACTGTTCATCAGGGGACGCTGACCCTGATCTCGCCAGAAGAAGTGGAATTGCAGGTCGATGCATCAAGTGTCAAGCTGCCGATAGCGGATGTCATGCTGGTCGATTTTCCTGAAACGAAGTCTGTCGTTTCCGATGAACCGCAGATCGTCAGTCTTGTGGACGGCAGCCAACTCAATTGCTCTGCGGCTTCTCGAACAGCCATGGAGCTAACGGTTTCCTCTGCCACCTTCAGCGAACTCAAAATCGCTAACAAGAATGTTCGCTCGATTCGACTTCAGGCAGATAATCCTGCCTATAGAAGTCAGTGGAATACATTCCTGAAGCGAGAAACGGACAAGGATCTATTGATCGTCGCCAAACGCGATGGTTCCGGCCTGGATTTCCTGGCGGGAGTCGTCAGTGCTATCGGATCGGAAAAAACAGAGTTTCTGCTGGATGGAGAAACAGTTCCTGTTCCAGCTGCCCGTGTTTACGGAGTAGTGTTCGCGTCGACGACTTCAACGGAAGCAGCTCAGCCCGTTAATGTGACGTCTGCTGCGAGAGTGGCCAGCCACAACGGCGATCAGTTTGCGGCCAGTACCATCAGATTTTCGAATGGAGCGTTCGAGATTGAAACGGCCTGGGGCCAGTCTCTGCGGGTTGCCAGTACATTGATTCGTAGTATCGATCTCAGCAGTGGCCGAGTGCAGTATCTATCGGATCTTGAGCCTCTGGAAGAACGACTTGATGGGATTGATCCGGAAGGAAGTCTGCTGGCCGGATTAATCGACAAGGAGGAAGAAGCACTTCTCTTTGGTCCGCGT
Organism: Candidatus Kuenenia stuttgartensis; assembly: GCA_945861975.1. Lineage (GTDB taxonomy): Bacteria > Planctomycetota > Planctomycetia > Planctomycetales > Planctomycetaceae > SXXK01. The sequence continues at coordinate 4,726 of CAMAXD010000303.1, forward strand.
CGCGACACAACGATGGAGCGAACGTCCCGGCTCCGATTAAGAGGTCGCGAATTCTTAAAGGGACTCTGCATCCATTCAAGGACAGAAATCTCGTGGGCGCTGGACGAAAAATACACATCACTGGATTGCCTCGTCGGAATCGACGATGAAGTTGCCTACAGTGGTAAGCATCTCGTGGCGTTGAAGATCACTGGTGATGGAAGCGTTCTGTTCGAAAAGAATATTGCGACGACAGATGATCCATTGCCATTGCAGCTACCGCTGAATGGTGTATCAACACTCACGATCCTCGTAGATTTTGGGGACAACGAGAGTACCTGCGATTGGCTGAATCTCGCCGACGCAAAGCTGCTGATCGCTAAGGATAAACAGAAATGAATCGCCGGAGTCAGCATTCTTCTTTGTTACTGTTTCTTTCTTTTTGGCTGACTGCCTCGTCCGATGTTCACGCGCAGCAAACGCTGGTGCAGCGTGAGTCTGCTCGGGTAGAAACGATTGGCCGAATTTCCCCAGGCGTTGTTTGCGTCATGGCTCCAAATGGAGAAGGTGGCGGATCGGGCGTCCTGATTTCGGCGGACGGATTCGCGATCAGCAACTTCCACGTGACTTCTGGTTCCGGCTCGTTCATGAAGTGCGGCCTCGATAATGGTAAGCTTTACGACGCGGTGATCGTAGGCATCGACCCCACGGGTGACGTCGCACTGATTCAACTTCAGGGCAGAACCGACTTTGTGTCTGCTCAGCCCGGAGACAGCGACCAGGTTCGAGTTGGTGACGAAGTCATGGCTTTGGGCAACCCATTCCTGCTCGCCTCTGATTTTACTCCGACGGTGACATACGGCATCGTCAGCGGAGTCCGCAGATACCAATATCCAGCCAATACGTTTCTGGAATATACCGACTGCATTCAGATCGATGCTTCAATCAATCCCGGTAACTCGGGTGGCCCATTATTTGATATTCAGGGGCGTTGGATCGGGATCAATGGCCGAGCATCCTTCGAGAAACGCGGCCGAGTGAACTCGGGGGCTGCTTATGCCATCAGCGTGAATCAGGTTCAGTTATTTATTGAGCATCTGAAGTGTGGGTTGATCGTTGACCACGGCGTTCCCGAATTTACTGTGGAGACAGTTGAGGGTGAAGTCGTCGTCAGCCAGGTTTCTGAGCTGTCTGAAGCGTGGCGGCGCGGTCTTCGTTCGCGGGCGAAGATTGTTTCATTTGCCGGTCGTTTGGTAAGCTCGGCTAATGATTTTCAGAATGTGTTAGGGATTTATCCGGAAGGAACTCGTCTGCCTCTGACATGGCGTGACAAAGAAGGTGTGCATTCCGCCACCATTCGGCTGCGTCCGTTACATGATTTCCAGAAGGCACCGGAACTTCCGGAGGAGCGAAAGCCGAAAGACGAAAAGCATCCCGAAGCGCCGGGCGATGAGAAACAAAAACTTGAAGCTCCAGAGGAATTGCCGAAAGAACTGACCAGGCTTTTTGTGGAGCGAGATGGTTTCTGTAACTACCACTTCAACGAAGTCCAGCAGAGTAAACTGCTGGACCCATTGCGAGCACGAATGGGAACTAAAGGTGATCTGAAGAATGTCTGGCAGATTTCATTAGCTTCGTCCGGATCAGAGACAAAAGATTCAAAGACGCCTCCGATATCTCTAACTGGCGAATTGACGGTTGGTCCAACGGCGGCTGGACTGAAGCTTGATGGCGTGCCGTATCTTCAGAACGCAGAAAATCCCGTGGCAGCCGAGGAGCCGGTTCAGCTTCCTGGGTTGCTGACGGCGCTACTTCAGCTTCGCAAGTTATTGAGTGGTGAGAAAACGGCCTTCAACGAGCAACTCGCAATGGGACAGACTTTGCATCTGCCTTTGCAGAAGTCAGTTCATATTCTTGTGACTCGCGAAGGGGCTCGCACTTCCCGGTGGTACTTCACCTCAGAGTCGCCGTTTCCCGTTGGTGTTGATGTGGAGTATGGGCAGGGTATTGACGAGGCACGGCTGATCTTTGAGAACTGGCAGGAATCCGAAAACGCTGTCTTCCCGGGTCGTATTGGGATCGTTACTGGTGTTCAGGAGCAGCTTATCTGGCTGACAACGGGTGACGTTAAGGTGAAACAATGACAGCCGTACTTCGCAGAAAAATAGCGATCTTTCAGATTCTTGTCGGAGTCATTGTGGTTCTGGCAAGTCCCACAGCAACGTTGATGGCTCAGACGCCCTCACCGACGCATCTGGAAGTTGTCACGTTGTGGCAGCCAGTCATTGTCAAGCTGTTTGGGGCCGGTGTGGGAAGTTTGGATTCGTATGGAACGGGCATCCTGGTTTCGAAAGAAGGCCACGTTTTGACTGTCTGGAATCATCTCGTCAGCACAGGTTTTCTGACCGCGGTGACGGCTGACGGTCGAAGGTTCCCGGTCGACACCATCGGCACCAGTGCAGAACATGACGCGGCTTTACTCAAGCTGAAAAAAGAGCCCGATGAGACATTTCCTTATGTGGATCTGGCACAGGCGACGGATCCCGAGGTTGGTTCGTCGGTGTATGCCTTTTCGAACATGTTTCGAGTGGCTGCGGGCAATGAACCTGTTTCGGTTGTTCATGGCGTTATCGCGGCCAGAGTGCCGTTGGAAGC